>NZ_DBHHJM010000001.1:0-411896 GCF_057237245.1 Lancefieldella sp. | reverse complement strand
GTGCCCTTGGGAAGTCTACCATCACCAAACGTTGCACTTGCTTTGACAATTCAAGCCTAAAAACGTCAAAGAATCTGTGGATTTGCCTGATTTCTGCAAAGAATCTGTATCCAAAACACAGATTCTTTGCACTTTTCAGGCGGGCTTTGAAACGTGCCCAAGGTGCCCTTCAATGGAGCCTGATTTTCTCGCCATGTCTGAACGATTTGCCTGAAAAGCGCGCCAAGTCTGAGCTATTTGCCGGTTTTTCTCACTATGTCTGAGTTGTTTTACTCAGACATGATGCGCTTTTCAGGCTCAAAAATTTGGAGCAGACGGTCTATCTTTCACGAGCCTGATTTCTTCAAAGATTCGGTAGATTTTGCCTAAAAAGGTAAAAGAATCGGTGGATTTGCCTGATTTTGTTAAAGAATCGGTGCCTCAAATACAGATTCTTTGCACTTTTTAGGCGCGCAATAGCAGAAGGACCTGCCTGGCGAGAAACCCGCGTACTCGCAGCGGCGCTTCGCGCGTCCAACCTGCAAGTTTGTTCGTACACGACGCTGTTCCCGCGCTCGCAGCAGCGCCGCTACCCGCGCTACCCGCGCGCGGCGCGGCCAGCGCGCTCGTCCAGCTTGGCGCGGACGGCGGCCTTGAACGCAGCAGCGTCCGTCATCCACGGAACGTGCTTGCCGCCGATAATGTTGAACGGCTCGTCGCCCTTGGCCAGCAGGTACACCAGCGCCGGGCGAGGGTCGTCGTAAGCTGCGGAAACTGCCTCGTAAATGGCGTCGTAGCGGTCAAGGATAATCTTGTGCGCGGCGCCTTCGGGCGTGGCCTCGGCCATCTGCGCGCAAATCACCGCAGGATCTTCCATGTTGCAGTCCTCGGTGGTGTAAATCATCAAGTCCGCCCACTTGGCCGCCTCTTCCGGCAGCTCCTGGCGACGGTTGTACGCCTTGCCGCCAACAGCACCCATGACCACATAGCGGCCATAACCAGGGAATTCCTTGGACGTTGACGAGAAAAGCTTCTGGTAGGAAAGCTTGTTGTGGGCGTAGTCGACCAAGCCTGTGACCTTGTTGTCGGGCGAGCTCAGCAGCTCCATGCGGCCTGGCACCTTAACGTTCATCAGTGGAAGCACGGCGTCCTTCTCGCGAATGCCCAGGTAGTCGGCAACGGTGATTGCCGCAAGAGCATTCTCCACGTTAAAGAGGCCGGACATAGGCAGCGCAGCGGCACCGGTCCAGGTTGGCGCATGCACGGTGAACGTGACCATGCCCTGGTGAGGTGTGATTTCGTCCGCCCAAACGGTGGCGTCGGAATCGGTTGTGGAGAAAGTCAGGACCTTCTCGCACCTCTGCGCACGCTCCATGACCTGGTCAAACATCATGGTGTTCTTGTTGATGACGGCCACGCGAGCAAGGTCAAAAATCTTCAGTTTGCTCTCAAAGTAATCTTCAAAAGTAGGGTGTTCAACAGGGGAAATGTGATCGGTTCCAATGTTTAGGAACACCGCGACGCTCAGATTGAGGCCAACCGTGCGGTCGTACTTGAGCCCCTGGCTGGAAATCTCCATGTCAACGTAGGGGAGGCCAGTGTCCGCGGCGTGCTTAAGGTGGCGCCACAGCTCGGGAGCCTCGGGCGTGGTGTTGTGCGCGGGCTGCGTGTCTTTGCCGTCAAATACCTCGATGCCGCCGATCACGCCGCACTTGGAGTACGGCTCGTCGCCGTCGAGGATGGCGCGCAGCATATACGAGCAGGTAGATTTGCCTTTTGTGCCTGTGATGCCGATGGTCGTGAGCTTCTTGTCGGGATGTCCCGCAACGCCCGCGGCCGCGTAGGCCATGGCAAGGCGCACGTCATCCACGCAAATAGCGGCTACGTTTGGAGCCACTGCCTGCAACTCCTCCGCGAGCGACTGCTGACAGAGGTATGCAACAGCCCCAGCCTCTACCGCGCTCGCCAGATATGCTGGCGAGAAGTGCGCGCCCTTGCAGACAAACAGCGAGCCAGGGGTGACCTCACGAGAATCGCTTGCAACATCGGTAAGCTGTGCGTTTTGATCAACCGCGTCAAGATGCGCGGTAGTGTACTCGATGTTCTTGCTGGTAAAGAGCGCCAGGAGCTCGTGTAATGTCATCCTCAAAAGTCCTTCGATAGCTGTTTGGCGCAAGCACAGCGCCCCAAAGACAGTATAAATAGTTTAGCCGTCTGACCCCACTTGTGCTGGCGACAGTGCAACTTTCTTGGTCCTTGCATGCCAGCGTCACACCCTCATGGCGAGAAAATCGTCGAAGTTGCTTGACTCTCTGTGGCTGTGGAGGTATAGTACTTGTTCGCGCAAGCGTTTACATTGCGGGGTGGAGCAGTCTGGTAGCTCGTCGGGCTCATAACCCGAAGGTCGTAGGTTCAAATCCTGCCCCCGCGACCATAAGAATTTCAAACCCGCCCTCGGCGGGTTTTTTGTTGCTCGGCATCCGGGTGGGGCGACGCGCCATCGAAGCGGCGGCGCGATGGGCGCGGCTCCCGGTGTCGACAAGCGCTATCTCGAGCGTTGTGCGCACAAGATAGGCTGCTTGCTTAGAGCTGAAAATCTGTCTCATGCTGCAGGAATTAGCACTCACACAAATGCATTACTGCTAGAATGTATTCACGTTGTATTTACTCAAAGGCAGGTGCACGAGGTGAAGTATTCGGAGCTTGTGAACAGCGGCGCTACCGAGATGGAACTGCAGGAGCAACTCGTTGGCGGCGTTCACTGACGCTATAGCTCAGCTCTTGGGGTACTTGACTTGGCGCGATGTCAAAACAGCGCTGATAGTGTTTTCCCGGAAGCGCAGGTTTGACGATGTCCTCGCACATGTGAGCAATGCCCTTCAGTCACATGAAGATATCCGCAGTTTCAAGGCTATCGACAGGAATGAACTCGACTGCCAGTTCGTGAGAAGCGATAAACCTGGCCAGATTACTCACGTACGGGTTTTGGTCTTCGACCTGTATTCAGAACAAGGGGGGAAGCTGTGAGCAAGGCGGCGATACAAATAGACAATCAACACTCGTGGACGGGCTTCTATCAGGAGTTCGCAGACAAGCTGCTCGCATACAAGAACGACCGGCAGAAGCTTATCTCTGTGCTGAACGACGTGTATTCGCGCATCGGGATGCAACTGCCCAAGCTCGAGGCAGATGAGCTCCAAGACATCGATCCGTTCACCGTCTTCGACCTCTTCAACAAGGGCATCACGGACGCAAACCGGAAGAAGATCATCGCCGGCATCGCCGAGGTATTCGGCGTCGGGGCAGGCCAGCCCACGGACTTCGAGGGTATCCCCGTACTCAACAACCTCAACGCGACCTTCTATGCCTTCTCCGATGACGATCGGAGCGGCGAGAACGACATCGACAACCTTTGGCACGTGTTCGAGGCCGAGGTTGCGCTTGCCGCTGACGATAGCGAAGCAAACAGGAAGGCATTCGTCGAGGCATTCGATGCCACCGTCACCCAGTTCACGCTTGGTTGGAAGCTCACCATGGGCCTCTACTGGGCAAGGCCCTACAGCTTCATCAGCCTGGACCCGCGCAACCGCTGGTTCATGGCCGACGTCGCAAAGGCGGGCGCTGCAATCGCGGACATAGTGCCGAAGGAGAAGGACTCGCCAGTTCACGACGGAGAGCGCTACCTTGCCATCTGCGACACCATCAAGTCAGAGCTTGGAAGCGACGGATGCCCGTATACAGACTTCCCCTCGCTGACAGCTGCCGCCTTCGTGGAGTCCGAGCGCGTCAGCCAGGAGAGGAAGGCTGCCGAGAAGGCAGCAGCTGTGAAAGCGGAGGAAAACGCCCTCGGAGACGAGGGTGTCAGGACCACGCACTACTGGACCTACTCCCCGGGAGACGGCGCCGCTAGGTGGGACGACTTCTACGCGCGCGGCATCATGGGCATCGGCTGGAGCAAGCTCGGCAACGTCGAGCAGTACGCTAGCAAGGAAGACATCCGCAAGAGCCTGCGCATCCTGTACAGCAGCAAGTACTCGCAGAAGAATTCCGCACTCGCGCTCTGGCAGTTCTCTCGTGAGTTGAAGCCGGGCGATGTCGTCTTCGCGAAGCGGGGCCGTAGCGTGATCATAGGCCGCGGCGTCGTCGAGGGGGACTACCAGTTCGACGACAATGGCGACTCCTACCCGAACATCCGCAAGGTACGCTGGACGCACGGCGGAGAGTGGCAAACAGAAGACCTCCTCGCCAGGAAGACCCTGACGGACATCACCGCCTATCCCGACCTCGTTGAAAAGCTCAGCTCGTTCTTCGAAGAAGAGGGCAGCGAAGCCGAGGAGGAAGCGGGAGAAGTCGAATACCCGACGTACACACCCGAGGACTTTCTCTCGGAGGTCTACATGGACGCCGAGCGCTACGGGACCCTCGCCAACGTCCTGCGCGCGAAGAAGAACATCATCCTGCAGGGCGCCCCGGGCGTGGGCAAGACCTTCGCCGCAAAGCGCCTGGCCTATTCCATGATGGGTGTGAAGGACGCCGAGCGCGTGATGATGGTGCAGTTCCACCAGAGCTACAGCTACGAGGACTTCATCGAGGGGTTCCGCCCGAATGCGCAGGGCTTTGACCTCGAGAAGGGCACGTTCTACAGCTTCTGCAAGAAGGCGCAGGACGACTCTGACAACGACTACTTCTTCATCATTGACGAGATCAACCGCGGTAACCTCTCGAAGATCTTCGGTGAGCTGTTCATGCTCATCGAGAACGACAAGCGCGGACCGAGGAACACGCTGCAGCTGCTCTATTCGCACGAGCTGTTCTATGTCCCGAGCAACGTCTACCTCATCGGCATGATGAACACAGCGGACCGCTCGCTCGCTATGCTCGACTACGCCCTGCGCCGCCGCTTCGCGTTCTTCGACCTCCGCCCCGCATTCGACACGGAGAGCTTTGTCGCGTACCAGGAGGGGCTTGCCAGCGAGAAGTTCGACAGGCTCGTCGCCTGCGTCGTGAAGCTGAACGAGGCGATTGCTTCCGACGAGTCGCTCGGCGACGGCTTCTGCATTGGCCATAGCTACTTCTGCCGCATGACTCCGGACGACGTGACGGACGAGAAGCTCTCAGCAATCGTCGACTACGAGCTCGTGCCGATGCTACGCGAGTACTGGTTCGACGAGTCCTCCAAGGTCGACGAGTGGGCCGGCAAGCTGCGCAGGTCCATCCAGTGATCCGGATACAGAACATCTACCACATGCTCGCCTACGCGTTCCAGACGCTGCAGGGGCAGGGCTACCGCGACGTCGCTGCCGAGGAGTTCGACAACACCGCCGACCTCCTCGCCGAGATACTGGCGCGGGGCGTGAGCCTGCAGCTCAAGCGCGGTCTCGGCCGGGAATACGTCGACCGCGAGGAGGCGCTCTCCTCCCCGAGGGGAAAGATTGAGCTGTCCGAGTCCCTGAAGACCCGCTCAATCCTGCGCAGGCAGCTGGTCTGCAGCTACGACGAGTTCAGCACGGACACGCGCATGAACCGCATCCTCAAAGCGACGATCGTGCTCCTGGTCCGCTCTGGCATCGACAAGGTGCGCAAGAAGGCGCTCAGGCGGCTGCTACCGTACTTCGTGGACGTGGGCGACGTAGACCTTGCACATGAGGACTGGCACATGCGCTTCGACCGGAACAATCAGGCCTACCGCATGCTCATGAATGTGTGCTGGCTGGTCGTGAAGGGCCTCCTCCAGACGCAGGAAGACGGAAGCATCCGCATGATGGACCTCCTCGACGAGCAACGCATGAGCCACCTGTACGAGAAGTTCATCCTTGAGTACTACAGACGCGAGCACCCAGAGCTTTCTGCAGGGGCGCCGTACATCAGCTGGGCGCTCGACGACGGCTTCGACGATATGCTCCCCGCCATGCACACTGACATAACGCTCGAGCAGGGCACGACTGTCCTCATCATCGACGCGAAGTACTACAGCCGCACAATGCAACAGCAGTTTGACAAGCGAAGCGTCCATTCGAGTAACCTGTACCAGATCTTCACCTACGTGAAGAACAAGGAAGTGGAGCTTTCCAGTATCCCCAAAGCCCACAGTGTATCGGGCATGCTGCTCTACGCAAAGACCGACGAAGAAATTCAGCCTGATGGTGTGTACCAGATGAGCGGCAACCAGATAAGCGTGAGGACGCTCGATCTCAACCAGCCTTTCGAGGAGATACGCTCGCAGCTCGATGGAATTGCCAAGGCATATTTCTCAAAGGAGGAGCCTGTGTTTGAAGGACTGACGAAGCACCTGCCTGCCATTGAGAAAGCCGAGAGATTTGGCAACTGGGTCGTAGACCGAGAGAGCAAGGGCACTATGGATGACCCAATTCAGATGCCTTACGTGGACTACGAAACGACAGTCACGAATGTTGAACAGGCAATCTACGACTTTGCGGACGAGCATCCCGAATATGAACTCACGCATTACCGCGACATACTCGAGCGCAACGGGCTTGAGTGGGGCAGCCAGGCAATGTCCAGAGCAGACGTGTCGGATTTCGACGGCCAGGCGGTGATGGCACTTCTGCTGGGAGCCGTGAGGGCAGAACGCTTCTGCGACGGAGCACTACTTGGCTTCTTTGAGGACGGGAGCATTAGACGCTGGCTGTTGAGGCTGCGCGAGATTGACAATGGAGGCAGCAATGAGTAATGACTTGAGTTTCGCCATAGAGATACCTTGCGATGAAGACGGGTTCGTCTTGTTGCAATGCCCGCAATGCGGCGAGTTCTTCAAGCTGAAACCGAGCGATTACGAGTCGGATGACGTATTGGAGGTCTGCTGCCCCGCCTGTGGTATCGCATCCGATAACTATCTGACCCAAGACGTCATAGACCTTGCGATGGCTATATGCAAGAATCAGGCGTTCGACGCCATTCACAAAGAGATGAAGAAGCTCGAGAGACGAACTAAAGGAAAGGCCGTGTCGTTTAAGGTGGGCAAACAGCCGAGACCGGATGACGAGCCCGTCTTGCAGCCTTCCATAGATACGCTTGCCATTACGACCTGCAAGCACTGCGGAAAGCAGTCGAAAGTGTCACGTCTCCTTTCAATGTCGGTGTACGTATGTCCGTTATGCGGAGTGAGCAATTTCAATGACCGATAAGACCGCCTTTAAGAAGACCCTCTATCGCTTCAACCACGAGGCGAACATACTTTTACGATCGAATTGGGACGAATCGCCAGCGCCTTTCAAACGGTTTCTTGACCGTATTGAAGCAGAGCCGGATGTAAAGGCGTATCTTGATGATTGCGTCGATAACCATACCCCCGAGGGCTTCAATGCAGAAGAAGACGTCCGGGAGGTAGCGGGGGACCTTGGAACTACCCGCATTAATTTCAGCACTATACCCGAGGAAGAGAGCGCAGAAGTATATCTCATCCTCAAGGAAATGATTGTCCAGAACATTTCCGGTAGAAGCTATTTTTACTACACCTTTGCGAGTGGAAATAAATTCGCAGATATGTACAAAGGCTTCTTGGACAAAGTTGTACGGCGCCTCATCGCGAACATAACCGAACATTTGACCATGATTGGATTCGAAATAGGACTCGATGGCGGAGATTCAGTGACAAACAATTTCGGGTCCGTGAACAACCTGCAGATGAACCAAGCGACTGACAGCTCAACCATCAACGCAACTCAGAACATCGGCATTGACGAGCAAGCTCTGAACAAATTGATTGATGCGATTCTTAGCGCAGCAGGGACGGAAATTGACGATGCCGAAACAATTGAAGATGTACGCGATAATGCTGAGATTGTTCGCTCGCAGATAGAAAGCGGGAAACCTAAGCGAGGAGTACTCAAGAGCGCACTTGGCTTCTTGCGAGTAGTCAACGGCGGGGCACAGTTCGCTGCTGCTGTTGTTCAGCTTATCCAGTTCGTAAATAACTGCGGCTTTCAATTCCCGCTACCTGGTTAAGACGGGCACTCACCAGATTTCACGTTGTAACAAGCCATGACCAGCTGTCCCGGCGCCGCAGCTCCTGAGGGCAGCCTGCGCTTAGAGAGTGCCGGGCGCGTTGAGGTATTGCCGCAGCTGACATGCTGACCCGAGGAAGGACGCCCCGCCCCGAGCCCGAAGGCCCGGGGCAGCCGCCTTAGGGTCATCTCCCGTCGTTGAGGATGTTCTTGTGGTGGCGCAGGAGCGCCTTCTCCGAGCCCGTCACCAGCAGACTCACGATGTCGTAGCGGATGCTGGCGAAGTCCTCCACCTCGGACTCGGCGAGGTAGGCTGCCGCGATGCGTTCGAAGCGCTCCTGGTCGGGCTCCTCACGGGGCATGTCGAAGACCCGCACTTGGTGGTGGTGTACACGAAGATGAGCTCCTCGTCGTCCATGACGATGAAGTCGATGCCGTCCGAGCCGTGCGCCCAGTTCTCCTCCAGGACCTCGATGCCCCTGTGCTTCAGGCGCGCGCCGATGGCCTCGTACGATTTCTCGTCGATGCTCTTTCCCATGGCTGTCTGCCTTCTCGTGTTGGGACCCACCTCCTCTTGGCGCGCCTTGTGGTGCGGATGGCGCCTGCGGGAAAGCGGCAGCGTTAGGGGGAAAGCGAAGCGCGGATGGGCCCGAGTTTTCCGAGGGGCGCCCTGTGCCCGGCGTAAAAGTTTTCGCGGCCCTTGCGCTAGAGTGACCGTGGTCGAGTCTTCGCTCCCAAGGCGAGACGGGGTGGGGCGTGCGCGGAGGCTGCCCGTGGGATTTCGGCAAAGAGATTGCTACGAGGTGCTGTGTGTCTGGGCGTCACTGGGTGCCTGGAAGAGGAGCTGTGCACTGGCTGACTGCTGTCTGCCTCGCTGGGCGACGGGGTGCTCTCGTGGATGCCGTACGATGTGCAGAGGTTATGCCCATGAGGTGCCCGGGCGCTTCGTGTCTTCGTGGCGTGCCCGCTGCGATACATGGAGGTCCGGCCTCGCCATAACGTTGTATCTGGTGGCGGGTTGTGAAGGTCATTCCGCCGCCACGTTGATCGTCTCGACGGGAGGTTTGCCTATGCGGCTGTCCTCGCCTTCGGGCTCGGAACAGGGCGAGTTGTACAGGCAGCGGATAAAGAAGATCGCCAGTGTGCATGTTCAAAAGTAGGGGCCAGGTGGGTTTACTGGTTAGAGTTAATTGCATTCAACGGATGCGGATCTGGTCACGCTACCTCTGCATCTTCCTGAGGTTCTCGACCTTCCACAGCGCTTCGGGGTTCACGGCAGCGGCCTTGGCCATTGACTCGTCTGGGAAGATGAGCTCTGGGCGGTAGTCTCCATCTGCAAGGAGCTCAAGATATTCGCGTTCTCCGTCCGTCCTGGGCAGGACCCACTGCACTATGAAGCTCTTGGCGTTATTCATAAGCCCCTCAAGGGTCGGGCGTTCGGTCGAGGAACGCAGCATCGGATAGAGCTGGTCCGCGAGCTCGGAGAACCTGTTCGCAAAGCGTTGTTCCCTGCCTTCGAACGGCTTTGGGAAGCATGCGGAGAGCGAGGCGTAGTAGAGCGCGAGCTGGTGCGTCCTTTCCTGTTCACTGGGTTCGAGCGACTCGTAGACGCCCTGCAGGTTGGAGATGTCGTAGAGGTCGCGGACCTTTATGCGGTCGAAGAACGCCTTCACCTTGCTGGCGGCGAGCTCGGCGTCCGCGAACGTGCGGACCTTTGCGCCTGGCCTCATGGACGTCTCGCGTATGACGGGTGGAAGGATGGGCGAGCGGTTCATGTAGATGCAGTCGATCTTCACGTGGTCGACTTCCCAGTCCCCGTGATAGCGCAGCAGGAAGGTGCGTCCAGCATGCCCGCCCGGATGAGCCTCCACCGTGTAGTCTAGCGCCTGCGCCACGGCTTCTATGCCCGCCTCAACGCGCGGCCTGTCGGCGAGCATATCCTCCTGTGAGACGCTGCCTATGTAGGAAACGTCGATATCAACCGAGAGCCTCGGTACGTCGAGCATGAAGAGGTTGATGGCCGTGCCTCCGTGGAGCGCCAGTTTGCCCTTGAGGGCGGGATGGCGCTCCATTTCGTCTAGGAGGTCAAGCAGACGTTCAACCTTGTCAACGGTCCTTGGCTCGAACTCGTCGGTGCTCATGATATCCACGAGAGGACCTCCTCTTCCATCTCGGGAAGGTACAGCTTCCAGCGAGGGCTCCAGCCCCTGTTCTCTTTCGCCTTAGGGTCGAGTTTGGACGGGCCATTTCCGAGTCTCGCTTCGAGCGACAGGAGCGTCTCGTCAGCCACGCCCCAGTCTGCTTGCTTTGCCTCGAGGAGCCAGCCCGTGCGGGCGACAACGGCTGCAGGCGCACTGCCGAGGGTCTCGAGCAGAACATTGACATCTAGGTAAGGAAACGCCGAACAGGACCGTACGGCCTCCTCAACGCCGCCGACCCTCCCGGGGTATGTGAAGCAGTCGACGAGAGTCTGCTCTCGCGTGGTCACACTAACCGTCCCATACGACTTTGAGTGCATGGTCTGCGTCTGCGGGTTATCGTCGAGGTCGTACGGGATGTAGCGGACGCCCCCGTACTCGAACAGCGAACGTACCTTTGCGGACCTGAACGAGCACTCGAAACCGACGTTGTGGGCGACGCCGTGGGCGACGAGGGCGGAGTGGTACGAGATTACGACCTCTGGGTCGACTGTCCTAGCCACAAGGAACGGGTCGGGTGTCTCGCCGGTAAACCTGCCGGTCTTGGACACGTAGATACCGCGGCGCACGCGCTCCACCTCGCCTGACTTGACGGCGCGCTGCAGCTGAGTGTGCGCGGCCTCCCCCGCCGCTATGACGTAGATGTCCTCCGTCGTGAACGCCTGGTGCGATGCTATGTAGTCTTTGAACTTCATACAGACGAAGTATAGTGGAAACGGGTACAAAATGTAACCGTTTTTATGTATTATGAACTGTAAATCAACACTATTCATCTGTTCACATCCAACGCGAGACGGCGCGGAAGAGCCAGCGCACGAAGCGCCAGACGAGCCTAAAGACGCCCATGTCCCGCCTCTTTCTCTTTCTCATCTGTGGTGGCGAGCATCGCCTTGAGCTGGTCCACCGAGAAGCTGAGCGCGCCACGCGCTCTGCGTCGCGGCGCCTGGCGGAGAGCATCGTGTCCAGGTGCTTGGTGAGGGGAATCGTCCGGGCGGAGCTCCCGGTCTTGGGCTCCTTCTGGTAGAAGCCGCCGGGGCCGTTCCCCAGGGCATGTATGACGGTTATGGTGCCGTCGTTGGAGAGGTCCGACCACCTGAGAGCGCAGACCTCGCCGTGCCTCATGCCTGTGTTGAGGGCTATCTCTACCGCGGAGCCCAGGGGCTGCGGCTCTGCCTGTATGGCGAGGCACAGCATTCGCGTGCGCTCCTCGCGCGAGAGGGCGTTAATGGGCGTTTTCACGCGCTTGGGCGGCTTGCAGAAGTCGCAGGGGGTTCTTCGTTATGAAGTCCTGCGCCACGGTCCACTTAAGTGCCTGCTTGAGCAGGCGAAAGGCCTTAGAGCAGTTCTTGGGCGCGTAGCCGTCTGCGCTCATGTCGTGCATCCACCCGGATACGTCCGGTATTGAGAGCTCTACGAGCTTCACGCTGCCGAGGTAGTGGTAGATGACGCGGGTCTCCGCGCGGTAGACGTGCACGATGGAGAGCTCGATGGTGCCTGAGTCCTCCTTGTGGAGTATGAACGAGGCCATGAAGTCGCGCAGGGAGACGTTGGAGGACGATGCCCTCCAGAGCTCAAGCTCCACGATGAGGGTGTTGCGCGCCCGCTCCGCCTGCCTCTGCGTCTTGGCGACGAGGGTGTGGTAGGCCCTGACCACCTCTCCGGTTACGGGGTTGGTGTGCGAGAGGCTGCATTCCCACTGGTCCGTGTTGCGCCTCCGCCTGAGAGACCTGCTTGTGTACCTGGTATCCATGTCTCCTCCTAATGAGTTTTCAACAGCCATTTGTGATCACCATTTTGACCACCAAACCGAAGATGGAGACATGGGAGCTGGAGATTTTGGAGAAGCGGGAGATTTTGGAGAAGCGGGAGATTTTGGAGAAGCGGGAGATTAGAAAAACCACAGTTCAGACGTATATCGGCTGTGCTGTGGATTGGTTAGATTTGCAGTGAAACGGCCTCTGACTCGCTCATAACCCGAAGGTCGTAGGTTCAGATCCTGCCCCCGCGACCATAAGAATTTCAAACCCGCCTCGGCGGGTTTTTTGTTAGCAATTAACGCTGCTCTTACACAGGAAAGCGTCTCTCTACGCGTCAAACCCAAAGTTCAGCAATCGTTGCAACCTCAGCTCAAGACCATTGTGATGATCGTAAGAATCCAGCAAACGTTGATAATTCGGAGCAGCAGGCGCCAGCTTCTCAACCAGTGCATCTGTTGTCTTTCTCACTGAGCGCAGGGGCTCAGGATGGTTTTTACCTTCGTTTTCTCCGCTTGCAATGCACCAGCGAATGTCCGAACGCACACAGCTCGTATCAAAAGTTTCAACAAAATCGGGAAACCACGTACTTGGGCTAGCCAGAAGATACTGGTCAAAGTGGCAGGTTGTCTGCATCTCAAAGAGGCTGCACAGACCCGACAAAGAATAACCTAGCAAGGTAAGAGGACACGTATCCTCTTCGGTATGAGTAGCTAGAGCAGCGTATTTCTCGACAGCTGGAAGTACGACATCAGAAAGAAACTCTCTTCCAAATCCTCCAAAATTTGGAGCCTCAGTCCGCACGCTTGATGCTGGCCAAGGGGAATAGCAGTCTTGATTAGACGGCGCAGTAATGACAAGGCATTGGGGGAGCTTGGTCGCGTCAAGTTTCCCGGAAGCAAGAAGCGCAGCTATCTTTGGCATCAGCAGGGAACCATGGAGAACAACAAGAAGACCAGGAACCGCGGAGCGTTCTCCGATAGTGATTGTATTGTCTGGTAGAGCTGATAAATCCATGAAGTTCCTCGTCTGACCTCGTCTGTTATTGCCTGTTGGTGCCGACATCGTCTCGCAGGAGCCGCCTCGCGAAGAGCATCCCACAGAGGGATGTAGGTATTTTAAGCATTTCTCAACTCGAAGTCTTCTCACAACTCAAAATGTAAGATATAGTTAACTTTCAAAAAATTCCGCTGCTTCTGCGTAACGCGCATTGTGCGTTGTACGTTGTGCGCAAAAACGCAGCGTTACTTTAGAGGGGTATTGTATGATAAGAAAAGCCGGACCGTTCCGTCTTTTCATGGGAGTTCTCGTCGCAATTCTGGTGGCGAGTATTGTAATAACTTCAACGATGGGCGCCATCGGCGTGTCCTTGCAAGACGCATACGCCGTGCTGACACATCATCTTTTTGGCATGCCGCTACCGGAAGCCTTAGCTGCAGGAGGACCTGTCGAGAAGGTCGTTTGGTCGCTGCGCTTTCCCCGCATCATCTTAGGAGTGGTAGCCGGAGCTGGCCTCGCGCTAGCGGGTGTTGTCATGCAGGCGTCAGTTCAAAACACCTTGGCTGAACCGTATATTTTGGGCATTTCATCAGGAGCTTCGTGCGGAGCCACCTGTGCCATCATGCTTGGAGCCGGCGCGGTACACGTTGTGGGAATTTCTTCGGTACCGCTGTTCTCGTTTATTGGTTCAACAATAGCAACTGTCGGCGTTTTGTTGCTGGCGTCTACCGGCGGACATATGACGTCGTCAAAGCTTGTTCTCTCGGGCATGATTTTGAATGCCCTGTTCACAGCTCTTTCTAATTTCATTATTACAATCGCCGCTAATGCTGAGGGCATGATGGATTTGAAGTTTTGGACCATGGGCTCTTTGGCACGAGCAAGCTGGGGAAATGTTGGCGTTTCCGTTGTTGTAGTACTTCTCGTCAGTGTGTTTTTCTTAACGCAGTTCCGCTCACTCAACGTGCTTTTAATGGGAGACGAGGCTGCTACAACGCTTGGCCTCAATACTAATTTGTGCAGATGGGCATACTTGACCATTTCTGCGCTCATGGTTGGCACGCTTGTTTCATCAGTGGGAACCATCGGTTTTGTTGGTCTTATCATTCCGCATATTGCTCGCTCGTTTGTTGGGTCTGATCACCGAAGGCTGGTTCCAACTGCGCTGGTACTGGGAGCTATTTTTATTCTCTGGGCAGATGCCTGTGCTCGTACCGTCCTAGGCAATACCGAAGTTCCTATTGGCATTCTGACCGCTGTTGTAGGCGCGCCGTTCTTTGTCTACATCATGGTCGCCCGCAACTACAGCTTTAGGGATGGTGAGTAGTATGCGCCTTGAAGTGCAAAATGTGTCAGTCACCATCCATAACAAGCCAATTGTAAAGGACGTCTCACTCAACGTGGCAGATGGCGAGTTTGTGGGCATTCTGGGCCCCAATGGATCGGGCAAGTCCACGCTTCTGCGAGCAATTTATAGCCTTGGTCATCGCTATGACGGCCATATTTTGTGGGACGGACGCGACGCCACTGAGATATCACGTCGTGACTTTGCGCGCAAAGTTGCAGTTGTAAGCCAGTTTAACTCGCTGTCTTTTGACTTTACTGTTCGCGAGATTGTGTCGCTTGGGCGCAGCCCGCATCAGTCGGCGCTGTCAAAAGAAACCGACCACGACGAGGCAATCGTTTCCGACGTTATTCAGAAAGTTGGCCTTTCTCGCTTTGAAGACCGCTCGTTTGCCACGCTTTCAGGTGGCGAGAAACAACGTGTAATGCTGGCACGTGCGTTGGCACAAGAACCAGAGTTCCTGGTGCTTGATGAGCCTACTAATCACCTTGATATTACGTACCAGATTGATATTTTGCGCCTTGTTCGCAACCTTGGTATTAGCTGCTTAGCTGTTTTGCATGACATTGTGATGGCAGCTCATTATGTCGACCGCCTGTATTTCTTACAAGAGGGTTCCATTGTTTCTGAGGGAGCACCTGAGGACATTGTGACCCCTGAGCTGCTTGCTGATGTGTATGGCGTTGAGGGCATGGTCCGCCCGTCAACTGCTGGAAACGGCATCAGCATTGATTACGTGTATTAATCGCCTGTTGAGTATCAACAGATGAATGAAAGGATATCCTATGGATCCTCGTATAAGTTCAAATCTTTTTACCAGAAGGAATTTTTTGAGCATTGCGGCAGGATTTGCTGCAACTGCTGCTGGACTGGGTCTTACTGCGTGCAACAATGCAACGTCTAACCCATCCACTTCGACTACAGAAGAAAAGAAGTCGGCCAATACAAGCTATCCCGTATCGTTCAAGCTCTATGACGGTGACGGCAACGAGTTTGAGGCCAAGTTTGATAAGGCTCCTGAGAGCGTTGTTACCCTGACAGATTCTGCAGCCGAGATTCTGCTGCGTCTGGGCCTCGGCTCCAAGATTATTGGCACTATTAAGCCTGATGCGCCAATGCCTTCAGATATTGCTGACGAGTATGCGAAAATCAAGCAGCTGGGCGACAAGAAGAGCCTTTCTCGCGAGGTTGTTGTTGCCGCTAATCCAAACCTTATTGTGGGCCGCTCACGCCTCTTTACTTCAAAGGATCAGACTTCTCCAAAGGACTACGCTGACCTAGGCATTTCTGTCTATACACAGCTGGCATCTTCTGAGCAGGGCGATCCAACGCTTGCTGGAATTATCTCTGATATTAAGAATCTTGGATCTATTTTTGATGTTCAGAGCAATGCCGACACCTATACCGCCGACCTGCAGAAGCGCCTTGATGCCATTAACGAGCGCGTTAAAGCACACGAGAAAGATGCAAAGAAGACCGTGCTGGTTATGACCAACCTCAAGGACGGCACGTTTGGTCTCTTTGGCGGTAGCGAGAAGAGCCTTGAGTTTACTATCATCGACCAGCTTGGAGCTACTCCTGCGACAACTCAGTCTGCAAATGGCCTGACGTATGAGAATCTGATTAAGTTTAATCCTGACGTCATTATTTACGTCACCGCAGAGCGCAACAAGGCAACTGACGCCGTAGCTAAAGACACCCTTCTGGGCGAGAGTTCCCTGCAGAACGTCCCAGCTATTGCCAACAAGAGCATCGTTGAGATTCCATACTCAGAGTACATCGACTACTCACCACGCGCATTTGATTCTGCCGAGAAGATTCTTGAGGCTTTGTATCCTCAAAAATAGACGTATTTAAAGATACGGCACCGCAGAGACCAAGCAGGAACTTTGTTTCCTGCTTGGTCTTATTATTTTCGAGGCTTTAGCCTGTTGAGCGCGTGTTACGCGCGAAACACAAAACCACCCGCTATGCGGGTGGAGAATAATCTTTTGCTTTGCAAATTAAAATCCTTTCTTCTCAAATGCGAAGGGTCACCCTATTCCGAAGAACTCGCGCAGCCGCGCCACGCCACCCTTGTCGAGACCGTATTGGGCGGTGACCTTTCCGCCCTTCATCTCGGTAACCCTGTCGCAGGCGGCCAGCGCCAGCTCGAAGTCGTGCGTCACGACGAGGACGAAGGCCCCGGACGCGGCAAGCTCCCGCAGCAGCGTGGCCGTCTGCGCCATATGGGCGTAGTCGAGCCCGCTCGTCGGTTCGTCAAAGACCAGCACCTTCTTGCCGCAGAACATGGCAGCCGCTATGGCGCACCTCTGCTTCTGCCCTCCCGACAGCGTCAGGGGGTGGCGCCCCCTCACGTCGAGGAGGTCCAACTGACCTAGCACCGACTCCAAGCCTCGGGTACCAGGGTTGCTCGCCCCCAGGACGACCTCCTCCTCGACGCTATCACAGAAGAGCTGGTGGTTGGCCTCCTGCATCACTTCGTAGCTAAGGGGCAGCCTCTTTCTCGCGAAGAGCACGGCGCCGTCGATTTCGATGCTGCCTCGCTGTTCCCTGGCGAGCCCGCACACCACCGAGGCGAGGGTCGACTTGCCCGCACCGTTGTCTCCCACAATCGCCTCGACGCGACCCGACCCGAACTGCGCGTCGGGGACGGAGAGGGAGGGGGCGGCATGTCGTGAGTATGAGAAGACGAGGTCGGCGAGATGCATCTCGTGCATGGGCGTGTCTTTCACTGGGGCGACTGTCCTCGGGAGGTCGAATCCCTCCAGCTTCACGGGTCGTATGCCCGTCTCAAGGCGCTGGCTGCGGGTCAGCGAGGCGAGCTCGCCCATGGCGAAAACATCGGAAGCCTTCCCGCCGTCCAGGTAGACCGCGCGGTCGACTATGCCCTCGAGGTACCACGTGCGATGCTCGGCGATGAGGATCGTCTTGCCTTTCGACCTTAGTATGTCCAAGGTACGTCGCAGCTCCCTGATTGCGGGGAAGTCGAGGTTCGCCGATGGTTCGTCCAGTAGGAGCACCTCCGGGCCGGTAGCATAGACGCTCGCGATGGCAACGCGCTGCTTCTCACCCCCCGAGAGGTGGAAGATGTTGCGATTCATGAGTGCCGCGATACCCAAATCGGCTGCGGCTTCGTTCACCCTACGTGAGATCTCGGCACGCGGCATTCCACGGTTCTCGCAGCCGAAGGCCACCTCGCTTGTGGTGTCGAGGGTGTAGAATTGCGTGCGGGGATTTTGGAACACAGTCCCTACCTGGCGGGCCACCTTGTACTGAGGGCAGGTGGTGGGATCCATGCCGCCAACCCTCACGCGACCAGTAAGGTCACCGTCAAAGAACTCGGGTATCATGCCGTTCAACAGGCGGAGGACGGTTGACTTTCCGCAACCGCTCTTCCCGCACAGGAGCACGCATTCTCCCGCCTTCACGTCAAGCGACAGCGACGATAGGCTCGGGGATTCTGCTCCACGATAGGAGAAGCTGACGTTGGTGAGCGATATCATCGGCTGGCCCATCGTCTCAGAGCCCCTTCCCGGCAATGGCGAACGCCGCTGCCGCGGCCGTTCCCGCAGCTACAAGCGCCAGAGCTAACCAGTCCTGGGTGCGCAACCCAATCTGCGCCAGGCAGGTGTGAGGAGCTGGATCGTCCATGCCGCGGCAGAGAGCTGCAGCCGCGAGTTCGTCACTTATAGAAATCACGGAGGCGAAAAGCGGCACATAGATGTGGGCTATCGTCTGGATGGGATGGAACAGCCAGGATGAGAGGCCCGTTCCGATACCCCTCATCTTCATGGCGGACCTTATGGCGCGCCACTCCTCGCTAATAGTCGGGAAGCACCTGAAGGCCACCGATGTTGTGATTATGGCGCTCTTCGGTACCCCGCTTCCCCACAGGGCGGCCGCGAACTCGCTAACGCCGGTTGTCCCCACGGCCCAGTAAGCCACAAGCAGGCATGGCAGGACCTTGCGGACCGCCACTGCCAGGAATTGCACGAGGGAAAGCACGGCGCTTTGGCCCACCATGGGACCGATTAGCTGTTGGACGGCAACGAGCAGGGAAAAGACCGCGCAGTAGCGCAGGGCGGTGCTGGCCATGCCGCCGACTGCCACAATCAGGACGCAAACCAAAAAGACAGCGGCCTCGTAGGGCAGTGAGCGGCCGAGGAAGACGGCTATGTCGAGCAGGACGAGCAGGGTCGCCTTTGTTCGAGGGTCGAAGACAATGCCTCCGTTGTGACCCTGCTCCGTATATAGCTTTTCGAGGGGGTTCACAGGATTCCTGCCCGTCCGAGCTTGGCTGCGAGCAGCTTGCGCGCGATCAGCGAGCCCAAAATCGAGCTGATGACGATGGCGACCATCATGACCGGAAGCACCCAGTCGGGCGTGAGCGCATAGAGTGTCTCGCAGAAACTTGAGCTCATACCCCGCTCAAGGATGTCTTGGAAGAAGTAGTCGCGCATGAACCAGATGGGCACGAAGCCTCCGAGCAGGTTCCAGGAGAAGACGGCGTGGCTTGCGGCGTTCCATGCGAAGCTGCGATATTTTCCAGCACGTGCGATGAGCACCGCAACGATGCCCGCAGGGACCGAGACAGCAGGTGCGATGGGGATGTGTCCCGAGGCGATGAGGACGAGGCTCGGAAGGACAGCGGCGATGAAGATGGGCACGCCCGAGGGTGACCTGGCGAGCATTATGTGGAAGATGGGTGCCGCAAGTAGGGCGACGAGGGCGGGCATGAGCAGAAACAGAATCGGCACCGGCATGCACACGATCCCGATGATGACGTAGACGGCCAGGTAGAGCGCAATGAACACGCCTGCGGAAATAGCAGCCCTCGAGGATGTACTCTTCTTTTGTGGTTCCATGATGTTTCCTTTCTCTTGTGGTTGATGAACGCCGTTGTCTTCGGAGGATGTCATCGTGCGGGCGTGTCGCCGTTGCCGTGCGGGTGCTTTGCGCGCCAGGCGTCAAGATCTGTCTGGAGTCCCCACAGTTTCGCGTAGGTCCCTCCCTTGGCAAGCAGCGACTCGTGGGTGCCGCTCTCCGCGACGCGACCGCTGTCGATCACATATATGGCGTCGGCGCGCGTCACCGTGCGCAGCCGGTGCGCGATGGCGACAACAGTCCTGCCCTGTGCGAGCGTGCCCATAGCCGCCTGCACCTCGGCCTCGTTCTCCGAATCGAGTGCGCTTGTCGCCTCGTCCAGAAGGACGATAGGCGCGTCTTTGAGGAGGGCGCTGGCGATGGAGATACGCTGGCGTTCACCGCCCGAAAGAGTCGAGCCGCCCTCACCGATAACGGTATCGTAGCCGTTGGGCAGTTCCATTATGAAGTCGTGGCAGCGTGCCGCCTTGGCCGCCTGAACGACCTCCTCGTGCGTTGCATTCGCGCGCCCGTAGCGGATGTTGGCCTCAATCGTGTCCTGAAACAGGTAGACATCCTGAAAGACAATCGACACCCGACTGAGCAGGTGCTCCGGGTTTATGGAGCGCTCGTCGAGCCCACCGAGCAGAACGTGCCCTGCTTGCGGGTCCCAAAAACGTGCGGCAAGCCTCAGAATCGTGCTTTTGCCTGAGCCAGAGGGTCCGACAAGTGCTGTCAGCTCCCCAGCCCTTATGTCCAGGCTCACGTTGTGAAGCACCTCGTTATCGTCGTAGCCGAACGACACGTGGTCAAAGGAGATGCTGCACTCCTCGGGGGCATCGGACTCGCCGGGCATCTCCGGCTCGCCCAAGAGAGACATAATCCGGCGGCCCGCCGCCGCACAGCGCTGCAATTCGGGCCAGCTCGTGAGGACCACGGCAAGAGGCTCGAAAGCTCGCGTGCCGACGAGGAGGAAGAGGGAGAACCCCGTGGGGTCGAGGGAGCCGCCGGCCAGCAGGTAGACGCCGGCGAGGGTCATGCATGCCAGACCGCTGCGTAGAATTGCCTCCGACACCGCGCCGAGCGAGCCAGTCGCGCTCTCGTTTGCCATGCAGGCATCTCGGTAGTCCTCACATGCCTTGGCGAGGGTCGTGAAGCTCGCGCCCTGCAGGTGATGGGCCTTGATGGCGCGCATGCCCCTCAGATACTCCTGGATTCGGGTTGTCTGCTCCACTCTCGTTGCGGCAAGGCGCCTCTCCGCGCGGTTCTGCAAGCCCTGTGCAACGGCGGTGATGGCGAGAGACAGGGGCAGTCCAACGAAGAGGGCGAGGCCCATGCGCCAGTCGAGCAGGCAGAGCGCCCCCGTCGTGACGAGCGCCACGATACCGGCGCTGATGGCCTGGGCGAGCAGGTGCGTCATGCCCGTCTCAACGAGCGAGAAGTCGTTCATCATCGTCGTAGCGATGCCGCCAGCACCCTTTCCCTCGAGTTTTCCTAGGGGCAGCTTGCGGATATGCTCGGCCAGGCTTGTGCGACCCTCAGCGCCGACAGCGTAGCCGCTACGGAAAGTCACCTTGCATGCGATGTTCTCGACCGCGAGGGCAAGGACGAAGCAGGCGGCCATGCCAGCCCACGCGAGCCAGAGTTCGGCGTTGCTCAGTCCGCCTGTGGCATAGAAGCCAAACATGCAGTCGACAATCAGCACCAGACAGATGAAGGGTAGAAACCATACAAGCTGGGCAATGGTGTTCCAGAATGCGGGTCTGGCTATGCGCCTCGGTTCTCCACAGGTTATTGCTTCGATAATGTCTCTCATAGCGACACCTCAGCTTTCTCTGTGCCAAGCTTCCAGTCGGCGGCTCTGTCGCCGGAGACCCACATATCTGCATAGGGCCCATCGACCCCTATGAGCTCGTCGTGTCTGCCCCGTTGCACAATCCGGCCCTTATCCATCACGATAATCTGGTTCGCCGACTGTACGGTCTCAAGTCTGTGGGCGATTGTCAGAACCGTTTTGCCTCTCGTCAGCTCCGCCAGAGCGCGGTGGATCGAGAACTGCGTCTGTGCGTCAGCGAAGGAACTGGCCTCGTCGAGGATGAGGATAGGGGCGCTTTTGAGGATTGCCCGCGCTATAGCCACGCGCTGCCGCTCACCTCCCGACAGGCGGACACCATCTGCGCCGACGACGGTGTCGATTCCCTTCGGTAGCCGCGCGAGGAATTCGTCGCACTGGGCCGCCGAAGCCGCTGCGGCTATTTGATCCTCGGTCGCGCTGGGCAGTCCCATGGCGATGTTATCCCGGATGGTTCCTGCAAATAGGAAGCTGTCCTGGAAAACGAAGGCAACGATGTCCATGAGCGCATCGGTCCCCAGCTCGCGCACATCGACTCCCCCTATGCGGACCATTCCTTCATCCACATCCCAGAAGCGGCCGACTAGCTCGGCGATTGTGGACTTACCGGCGCCCGAAGGACCCACGATGGCACAAGTGCTGCCGGGCTCTACAGCGAACGACACCCCATCTACCGCGGGATTCTCGGCACCTGGATAGGAGAAGGTCACATGGTCGAATGCAATGCCCGCATCTTGGGGAGTCGCCCGGACATCCTGCGAAACCTGTCCTTGCGGCTCCAGATCAAGCACTGCACACACACGCCCAACCGCCTCGTTGACCGTGTTCACGCTCTCGGCGAACATGCGCAATTTGAGTACTGGCGAGGAGGCGGCGGGACCGACCACGAGGGCGAAGACGCAGACGGCTGCGAGCGCGACGTCCGAGGGGTTGCCGAGGAACAGCGCTATCGCAACTGGGGCTGCGAAAGTCGCGACCGAAAGTGTGAAGACGCGGAAACGCACGTAGCCCGGGCGGATCTGGTCGGTCATGCCTACAGTGAAGTCCCGGTAGGCCTCGGTGTCGTCCTTGAAGCCGCGAAAGGACGCCGTGGTCTGGCCGAACGCTTTGATGGCGGGCATCCCCTCGACGTACTGGATCGACGACGAGTTGATTCGTTCAAGGACATCGAAGTTCTTCTTGATCGCGCCCGTCTTCATGACCTTGGCCATCGCCTGCAGCTGACAGGCGATTCCAATGACAATTGGCGCAAGGCAGGCCAAGGCAAGCCAGACATTCGCGGCGAACATCAGGACGAAGAGGACGATGAGCGTGGCGAGAGCGCTCGCGAGGTCGGGCACCTGGTGGGCGAGGAATGCCTCGACCTGCTCGACATCCGCATCCATCACCTGCTCGACCTGCCCTATGGACGAGGAGTCGAGGTAGCCCATCGGGAGGCGTCCCACATGCTCTGCGACCGCGATGCGTATGTCGCAGACCGTGCGGTAGGCGTGCGCATGCGCGGCGATTCCAGCGATCCAGGAGGCTGCAGTTCCAGACAGAAGCCCCGCGAGGCCGACGGCTCCCCACCATAGCATGGAGCCCGCCTCGGGGGCTGAGCCAGATGATACACCTGCCATTAGAGAGGTTATGACCCGCCATGAGGCTAGATAGGGCACGAGCTGCAGCACTGACCCGATACAGCCGAGCGCAATGCCGCACACGAGAAACCCCTTCCCTCGCTCAGAGAGGGCCAGCAGCCTGGCCATGCCCTGCTTCTTTTTCAAGTTTTTACCTGGGTCTTCCAGGTCTGTCTCGTCCTCCATGGACCCGTGCTCCTTTCACTGCTATCGGAACGAATTCGTTCCGTTTTTCTCTTAAATGCACTGACGGGAGCATCCATTTGGATGCTCCCGTCATCAGCCCATTTTTGCACGCCGCTCAGAGCGGCGATTTTGCAACCTGCCTACATCAATAAAACAGCTTCTGCGCTATCTCGAATGCCTCCTGAGGAGAACGCTGCTCACACTCTGGTGCAAAACGCCCGTCGTACATGACGCCCCAGAGCCCGTACAGCATGAACAGCGCGCAGGCCTGCGCATTGCTCTCGTTTACGCCGAGACGGTTCTTGAGCTTGCCTGTCTGTATCCCTTCCAGCATGAGCTTGGTGTAGGGGCCTGCCATACGATCGATCATCTGGACCATGTCCCAGAGTTTGTAAGAGGCGTCGGGAACTGACTCACCCGGCTCGGGGTCGAAGGAGCGGACATATTCGTTGACGTCATCCGTTACGAGACTGCGCAGAGCGGCGATTCTTTCGTCGAACGGCCGGCCCTCGTCCTCCATGACTGCGCACTTGCGGTCCATGCGCTCCGAGATGAAGTCCTCCATAACGGCCACGTAGACGTCCTGCTTCGACTTGAAGTAGTAGTAGAACATGCCAGGAGCGCCGTTCACGGCATCCAGGATGTCGCGCACCGATGTACTCTCGTAGCCCTTCTCCGCGAAGAGCCTCGCTGCCGCATCCACGAGCTCCTTGCGTCGCTCTGCAGGTTTTTTGCTGTTCTTTCTCAAGCAATGCTCCGATTCCTTGTCCCATACCGATGGGTTTTTAATATCAGAACGAATGTCGGTCTAATATTAACCTTATCTAACTTTGATGTCAACGATAACGCAGTCGAGAGGAGGCCGATCACTGCGATTTGAGTCGTGTTATGCCCGAAGGCGGCCCATAGACGGGGAGACCGTCTTCGCTCTATGAGGGTGAAGAACGACGACGTAGGGCATGCCTTTGACGCATGATCTCCAATTTCGCCGTGAATCTAAATTCCCGGATTTCATGGCGGCAAAAGGGCGGCCGTCCTTTCGACGCGACATCCGGAGACTCGAGTGGCGCATCGGGTTCGATTCGATAGTCGGGGCGTGTGGAGGCCTCGGCGTTCGCTGTGGCGTTGCGTTTGGTTTCGGATTGAGAGGGTCGCTCTGCCACCACGCCGATCGTCTCGACGGGAGGTCGGCCCATGCGGTCGCCCTTAGCCTTCGAGCTCGGGGCAGGGCAGATTGCAGGTACATCGCATAAGGAAGACCCGCCAGTGTACATGCTCGGAAGCAGAAGCCAGGCGGGTTTTTGTTTGCTAATTACTACAACGCATAGATATATATCTGCTACTGAGTTCGCTTCCATGAAAAAATATCTATTATTGAAAGAAATAAAAAGAGATTCCTAAACAGATAGAAGAGTCCTTATGAACTATGTCCAAAAAGTTCCTGTTGCTATTTGTGGTGTTGCATTAGGTTTTGCGGCACTTGGAAATCTATTTAAGACTTCTTTTGAAGGTCTTTATCTTGCCTGCGGCATACTCTCTATTGCTCTTTTAGCTCTCTATACCTTCAAATTTATGGTGTCTACAAAAGTTGTGTTACGAGAGCTCTCTGATCCGATCGGACTTTCAGTTGCCGCAACGTATCCGATGGCAGTTATGCTGATTTCGGTGTATATGAAGGCCGATATTGGTGATGCAGCACAATTATTTTGGTTTGCAGGAATTGCGTTACACATCCTGTGCATAGCTCTATTTACTTCTCGATATATTGCAAAATTTAATTGGGAGAATGTGCACGCCAGCTGGTTCATTGTGTATGTGGGCATTGTTGTTGCAAGTGTTACAGCACCAGCGTTTAACTTTGAAACAAGTGTTGGTACGGTTGCATTTTGGTTTGGATTTATCTGCCTTGTGGTGCTTTTTATAGTTGTGAGCATACGGTATGTTAAATATGGGCCGGTGCCTGATTCTGCTGAGTCGCTCGCTTGTATTTATGCGGCTCCAACAAGTCTTTGTGTTGCAGGATATATTCAATCTATTTCGTCAAAGTTTGTACCGTTTCTTTTGGTTATGCTGGCAATCGCTTCACTTATTTATGTAGTTTCTTTTGTGTGGTGCATCAGGTGTCTTACAAAACCATTCTTTCCCAGTCACGCCGCGTTTACTTTTCCCTTTGTAATTTGTGTCGTTGCGCGTACGCAGACGTCGGCATACCTGACGGAACTTGGCCAGCCTCTCCAATGGCTCGATGGAATAGCTACTGTTGAAACGGTGCTTGCAGCAGGGCTTTGCATTGTTGTGCTTGTACGGCTACTTGTATTTGTGCGCGATCAGACTTTGTCTAAAGCGAGATCTATGAGTAGCTTGAGGTAACGTTTTTCATTTTGTTTGTTTAGAGTTTCGTGACGGAGCGCGCAACGCGGATGCGGGCGCGGATGTCCGCCACCCAGGAGTAGCCGCCCTTCTCGGCGATCTCTTGCTTCTTGCCATCCGGTCAATTTCTGCGCCGAGGAGTTGAGCGCTCGTGTCGAAGACGAGCTCTTAATGGGAGGGCATGGCCGGACCCCGATTCTACCAAGGCAGATCTACTGTAGGTACAGATCATACAATGGAAAATGATGCGATGATGGAAGCGGCTTGGACTGTGCTTTCCTCTGCGCTTGTAGCTTTGTCTATTATGTATTATTGTGAGTAATACATACGATACAGACATCGTTGGAGGCTCACACCATGCTTCTGCAGCTGGACTTCTCAACCGCAACACCCATCTACCAGCAGATCCGCGATCAGATCGTGCGTGGCATCGCCGAAGGCGAGCTTGCGCCTGGCGAGCGCCTGCCGACCGTGCGGGCGCTCGCATCGGAGTGCGGCGTCAACGCCATGACGGTGAGCAAGGCCTATCAGCTTCTCAAGCAGGAGGGACACGTGCTCGGCGACCGGAGGGGTGGCACCTTCGTGTGCGAGCCCGATGGCAGCTCGGACCCCGATTCCGGCATCATGGACGCGCTGCGGATGCGCCTGGCTGAGCTGGTGGCCGGTGGGATGTCAGGCAAAGAGGTTCTCGCGCTCTGCGAGCACCTGCTGGATGAGATTGCGTATCGCTAGAAGTAAGGAAGTTTATGATGAGCACTGCGACTATCCTATGGCTCTCCTGCAGCTGGACTCCACTCCTCATATGGTGGACGCTCAGGAACAGCGCGCGCTTCAAGAAGAACATTGTCGTCGGCGTCACTTTCCCGCGCGAGGCGCGGGAAGACGTGCAGGTAAAGGCGTTTCTTACCAGCTACCGTCACCTGCAGCTCGCGTGCGCTATCGTGCTCGTGGCTGCGGCACTTGGCGGTGCGGCGACAGGAACGGTACGAGCGTGGGCCGGGTCGAGCATGTTCTGCTGGAGCGTCTGGATACTTGTGGTCTGTATCGTGCCCGAGGTAATCTACGCGCTCACCAACCGCAGGCTCGCGGCCCTGAAGGACGAGCGCGGCTGGCGGCCCAGAGGCGCCGCGGCCCAGCGCGTGACGGTGGCCGATATTGGGGCGGCCGCGCAGTCGTACCCGCGCGTCTCGAGCATATGGTTTGTCCTCATCTGCGCGGCGAGCCTGGTCCCCGTCCTGCTCGACCGTGACAACGTAGTAATCTACCTGCTGTTTGCCGCATGTGTGCTCATGATGTGGGCAATCTTCCGTTGGTGTTACCGCAATCGCAGCGAGGTGGTGGACGACAACACCGCCCTCACGCAGACGCTCACGCGCATACGCCGGCGCGCCTGGGCGAGGGTGTTCCTTGTCGCGGCTGCGTCTTTTGCATTCATGAGCTGGGCGCAGCTCCTCTTCCAGGGTTCAACCAATCTGTACTTTATCGGTATGATGCTTCCCTGCACGGTCCTTGGAATCGTGGCGTTTGCAACCGAGATGCGCGTGCGCAGCCTGCAGGAGCGTCTTACAAAGGCCAGCGGCGAGGGCTTCTACGTGGACGAGGACGATCACTGGATCTTTGGCATCTTCTACTATAACCCCGACGATGCTGAGCTCATAGTGAACGAGCGCGTGGGCATCAACACGTCGATCAACCTGGCACGGCCAGCGGGAAAGGCGATTGTAGTGGCCCTCGCTTGCTCGCTGCTCTGCCTGCCCGTGACGGGAGCGTTCATGGCGGAGGAATTTGGAACTCCTGTGACGCTTGAGTTGAGCGAGCAGACGATTCGGGCACACCACTTGCTCACAACCTATGAGATTGACATGGCCGACGTGGTGTCTGTGGAGCTTGTTGACCAACTTCCCCAGATGACGCGCACGTTTGGCGGCGCGAGTGAAACCTTCCTTGAAGGTAACTTCTCAAGTGACGCGTACGGATCGCTCAAGGTGTGCCTGGACCCCGAGGTCGGCCCCTGGCTCCTCGTGCGGACGAGGAGCGGCACAACCTACCTTCTGGGCGCGAGCGACACGGCGCAGACCGAGACCGTTTATGAGGAAGTCCCCTCGGCCTTAGTCGATGCATAGTGTGACCTCTCGCGCCTAAACTCGTCGGTGTACTTGTTGTTGCCCATGCCTTGCCTCGCTTTCTCGGTTGTCTGAGCATATACGATTCCTGGGTTTTGAATCTGGGATGCCCGTGTCCGAAAAAACGATACAGGTCACTCTGACCCTAATTACGCCCCGTGGTGAGACAACATCGCGGACCACCGGGAGGACGTGGACTAGGGGTGCAGGGTGTAAAAAACGCGACCGAGAGACTGTCCTAGTGTGCGAAAAACGCAATAAAACCACTATAAAATGATGTAAAAAACGCAACTGAAAGCGTATCATAGAGTGTGAAAAACGCATTTCACTTGTTAATTACTATGGGGAGATGAAATCATGCTCAAACGCAAGGCATACCAAAGGCTGGAGGATTGGAAACGATACAAGACGAAGCAGGCACTTCTCGTCAAAGGAGCCCGACAGGTAGGAAAGACGACCCTTGTCAGGCAGTTTGCCGCAGACAACTATGGGATCCTCGCCGAGGTGAACTTCTTCGACAACAAGACTGCCAAAGAGACGGTCATGAGGGCGATTGATGCTGATGACCTGCTTCTACGTCTTTCCGTGCTCAGCGGGAAAGAACTGGAGGCCGGAAAGACCCTCGTCTTCCTCGACGAGATCCAGGAGTGTGGTGCGGACCTGCTCACCTGGATCAAGATGCTCCTTGAACGGACCGACTATGACTACATCCTCTCGGGCTCCCTGCTTGGGCTTGAGGTATCCAATATTTCCTCCCTTCCCGTTGGTTTTTTGCAGGAAGTAACCTTGTATCCCCTTGATTTTGAGGAGTTTTGCTGGGCAAGTGGGATAGGCAAGACGGCATTGGAAGCTGTTTCTGCCTGTATAAAATCCCTTACCCCTGTGCCTGATTATCTGCATGATAAGCTTACGGATACCTTTTACCGGTATCTTTTGGTAGGCGGTATGCCTGACGTTGTGCAGGCCTTTGTGGACAACAACGACCTCTTGCGAGCCCGTAATCTGCAGAGGGGAATTGTGAACATGTACGAGATGGACATGGCCAAGTATGTATCGGATACGCTTGAGGCGCGCCAGGTACAAATGGTATACGAGTCCATACCTTCTCAGTTGAATTCCGAAAACAAGCGCTTCAAATATGCAAGGCTGGGGAAGAGTCTGAGGTTTGCCAACCTTGAGTTCGCGTTCGACTGGCTTGAGCACGTAGGGGTCGCTCTTCCGGCGTTCCGAGTCAATGAGCCGACGTTTCCCCTTGCCGCCCATGAGGACCGAAACATGCTGAAGCTTTACGCAAATGACGTCGGCCTGCTTACCGCCCAAATGATGGGGGATGTCGATATCGATATCCTCAATAGAAGGTCAAGCATAAACTTTGGGTCGATATTTGAGAATGTGGCAGCCCAGGAATTCAAGGCGTGTGGAAGGGAACTGCGCTACTATAATTCCTCCAAGATAGGCGAGGTTGATTTTGTGCTTCAGGGGCAACAAGGAGGCATCGACCTCTGTGAGATAAAGAGTGGTAAGAACTATCGACGCCACAGCGCGCTTGACAATCTCCTAACAACAAAAAACTACAGCTTCGAACATGTCTACGTATTTCATGACGGCAATGTGGATACTCCAGGAGCTTTCGAAGGTGTTACGTATCTCCCTATTTATATGATGGGTATGGCACTGGGCTGACGCAGGAACTGGCTGACCAAGAACCAATTTGTGGTCTCTATTTCACTTCAGCGATGGCATAAAGATGTGGCGCGCTTTCGAGAAGCCCTTCCAGTTGAGCTTTTGCCTCCTGGTTATTCGGGTTTTTGGCGAGAGTAACATTTGCTCGGATGGACGAGTCAAGCCACTCTGTATAGAGCTGCTCAAAGTTGTCAACGGGCGTGATGACATAGGATTTTGTCTGGGTACTTCCATCCGCAAATGTAACAGTTGCCACGAAGGCCGTCTTAGCGAGGGTCTCAGAGAAGCGCTTCTCAAGGGCGACTTGCAAACGGTTATGGTCCTTCTCGTATTGCCATAGTTCTTCGTCGGACGATGTGTCGGTGACCTGAAAAAGCCGATCGCTAAGGGCTTGGATTGTGCCGTCATCGACAAATGAAGCCCTTATGCTGCGGGTCAGGTTCTTCTCGTCATTCTGCTGAAAGTCCCCCACGGTGAAATCCAAGCCGCTTTCGCCTGCGGGACCGTCTTCTGCCTGGTCCTTTACGAGGGAATCGAAGTAGATATGAGTATCGGTATACGTGTTGTCGTTGGGCAGACTGGCGTAGTCTCCCTCAAGAGAATAGGTGAGACTTGCAACGTTTCTTGTTGAGCACGAGAGGTCGATATCATGGGTAACTGACCATACTGAATGGTCCCCGCCACTGAAAGACCCTAGTGCGCTGAGGGTTTCTGTCGGCAGGGGCACCACTGCCCCGCTCTCGTCCGGTGTTTCTTGGGCGAAAGCCTTGAGGGTGAAGAAATTCCCGCCTGAGGAACCCCCAAAGATCCCAAGCCCCACAAAGACTGCTCCCGCTGCTGCGGCTATGCCGCCGACATAGAAAAATCTGCGTCGGGTCATCGTCAGTTTGTGCTGTGGTGGGGAATCAGCCTGCATTGATAGCCCGTGCTGTGGTACGTGTCGAGAAGCATCTGTCTCGGCAGAGACCTTGGCATCGATTGCACGAGCTTCTCGCAATACCTTTTCTCTTACGGTGTAGGGGAGCTTGGCTTCCTTGGAAATCATTTTAAGCTCATCCATTGGGTTGGGGCTGTGGTGTGAACTGGTATGAGTCGGCTTATGCATAGCTATCCTCCTGTCTCAAGTTGGAAGTTTCTTCAAGTAGCGACCGTATCTGCCTGCGGGCGCGATACAGCCTTGTGCGGACGGTCGTCGGCGAGCACCCCAAGATGTGGGCGATCTCATGTGTCGGATAATCCTCGATATAGTGGAGAAGCACGACTTCCCTCAGTTTTTCGGGCAACTGCCCGATGGCCTGCCACAAGGCATTTGCCTCAAGCCTTCCGAGCACCTCGTCCATTACCTCGTTTGCGGGATATACCGCCCGGGCATCTGTCATCTGGGGTGACGGCCCATTTTGTGAGGTCTCTAGCGTGTCTGTTGCATCTATGGCCTCGACCCGGCTGTTCCAGGGTGCCCGATGCAGCTCGTGACATCTGTTGATGGTCACCCGCAGCAGCCACGCCTTGAGATGTTCTTCACTCGAGAAGACCGTGTTGCTGGTAAGTAGTCTGATGAATACATCCTGTGCGACGTCTTGTGCGTCTGCGACCGAGCGGGTCTGGTTGAGCGCCACGAGATAGACGGTCCCGCCCCATCTGTCCATCGCCTGTCGGATGAACTCCTCGCTGCTGCTGTCATTGCGAAGGTTGCTGTCGGCATGAAGACTGTCGATGGTGTGGCCGTCCTTTCTTGCCCTATTGCCTCCGCCTTGCTTTCGAGTCTCGATGATAATCGCCTCCCCTTACCTTTAATATGCGCGAAAAGAGGGAAACGTTCCATTACATGAACAAGATATTTCGCAAATTGACTAGTGTAGACTGGCGTATAGGGATGCCATCGGGATGCCATCGGAAAGCGTGGCATCAGAACTTCATGGCATGAGGTATGAGGCATTGAGATATAGGGGCGACAAGATATACGGTATTGGGTTTGGTCGTCCTTTCGAGGGGGAGACATGTATGGATAAGGAACCGTCTTGGGAGACTCCTCGCAGGGCTCACTTTACCCATGAAGAGGACGTGGCATTTCTCCGCAGGGCAAACATCGGTCGTGTGGTCTTTGCCATGACAGAGCGTGACCTTCTTGCCATGACGGGAAGCAGTGAGCAAAACCCCACTATGGATACGCCCGCTCGGAGCATCTTTGCCTCAAGTCAAAAGGACATTGAGGTCATAGGGCCATTTCCAGAACTGATTGAAGAAGCGACAGCCTTTCATACAGGCTATTGGGGTAAATAGGGCAGTAAGGTACAGTCGGAGCATTTTTATCACGATTGTCACAAGGAACTTTTATGACAGGGAGGGAAGGGACGTGCCAAAAAAGCTTGAAGAAATGAGCTTGGAAGAGTTATGGCACCTGTTTCCTATCTTCCTCGTGGAACACAAGGATGAGTGGGATGTCTGGTATCGCGACGAGAGACAAAATCTTGAGACGCTTCTGCTTGGCAAAAAGGTGAAAAGAATCTCGCATATCGGCAGCACCTCAATTCCTGGTATCTGGGCAAAAGATATCGTTGATATCTTAGTTGAGGTTGCAGATACGGCTACGTTAGATGCCGCACGGAAGGAGCTTATGGATAACGGCTGGCTTCTCATGAGCAATGATGCGATCGGGCTTCATTGAACAAAGGTTATACCGAAGAGGGATTTGCCGATAGGGTCTTCCACCTTCATCTGCGTCTTACCGGGGATAACGATGAGCTCTATTTCCGCGATTACCTGCGCGACCATCCTGAAGATGCCGAGAAGTACCAGCGTCTGAAACTCTCACTTTGGAAGAAGTTTGAGTACAACAGGGATGCCTACACGGATGCGAAGGGCGACTTCATCAAGCGCTGCACCAATCTTTCGCATCTTTCCTATGGCGACAGATATAATGTGATAAGGGGAGGGGACTCAAGACCGCCTTTGTCTTCCCGAGTGACAGCGTGTAAAGGTCCGTCCAGACAGTTTTTGGCATGAGGAGATGGCAAAGCTGATGAAGGGCGATAAAGGGTATTTCGATAAGGCCATGAGTTTGCTGGCGGTTTTTCTTGGGATACTGCCTGCGGTTGTTCTGCTTGTCTTGTGGAATTTGATTCCCCAATCGATACCCGCCCATTGGTTTGGGGATTCTGTTGACCGGTGGGGGCAGAAATGGGAGCTTCTCATCCTTCCGGTGATCTGTCTGGCAATTGGCCTCTTACTGACCTTTTTCTCGGTAAGGCGAAATGCAGAGGACTCAAACGATAAAGAAAGAAAATATGGGATTGCCTCTTTGATGGTTACCTTGTTTACGTTTTCCGCTCTTTCTCTTGTGCATATCTATCTGTCTCTACAGTCGGAAGGATCTGTGGCGTCCAAGTTCGATGGCGCAACATTGTTCTACGTGATAGACGGTCTGGTCTGCATCCTCTTGGGAATCGTTTTCCCTGCAACTCCTATGAGCATGTCTTCTAGGGCACCGAGACGATTCAGCGGTAAATACGCCAAAGGCCTCCTTATCTCAGCGGGGGTGGTGATCCTTCTGTTCTGCGGGACCGGTCTTCTGAGAGGATATGCTGCCTTGCTGCTGATGTTTGCAATGATTATTGTACCTGCGGTGCTCATCTCAGTCTCTTCTTACCGCAATCAGAAAGTGTGACGAGGGGTGTGTCTAAGGGGCCGAAGAGCAGTCCGAAGACAGGTTCGAAGAAGGGGTTCAAAGAGAAGTCCGAAGACGGGCAGCAATACCGGCTAGTTGTACGACCTATCCGACTGGAGGGCTTCAAGAAGTAAGTCGTACTTGGTGTCCAACTCCTTTTCTCGGCAGGTAAACAGATAGATCTGGACGTTTTGCCTGTACTTCATATCCGCGTAGAGATCAGGGTTTCCCTGTTTTGAGAGCGCTCCTTCAATACCGTCTCCGATGTTTACGGTTTTTCCGATGTAGATACCAAGATAGTCGGTCAGGTCCTTGTCAAAGTCGAATTTTGCGTATGTCGCGACGACGAAGCAGCCGGGAGATGGGTAAGTGTCAGAGTCAGACACCTCCTGCTTCTTGTCGGCTTCTCGGCGCTTCAAGGAGTCTATGGCGCTGACTTGGGAATCTGCATGCAACAAGAGGCTTTGCTGAACCTCCTTAATAGCCCTATGGATCATTCCCTCGTCAAAAGTGTCTTTGGGGGAGTTGGGAAAGAGCTTTTTTATTGGTGTAGAAGCCGTATCAGAAGCATCTGACGAGACTGGGGAAGTTCCATCCGCCGCTTGTTCTGAGCCATTCTTAGAAAGTGCTGAAAAAGCCACTTTGAGAGAGTTTTTTCAGGAGCTTTTCTATCTCTGGGTTAAGGACGACTTCCAGCGTTTTTGAGGCAGCAATTATTTCCGCCGCAACACCGACAAGTTGAATGGCCAGTTTATTACCCTTGAGAAATTTACTTATTGTCTTTAGCTTAACCATGCGCCTCCAATATAAAAACGTAGAGTAAAGGGTATCTGTGTCACTGCCGTCTGTAAAGCACTTCTATATAGGGGCATTCAACGAGCAGATATGCACCCATTGTACTTCTCGCGAGAATATACAAAGAATAGAGCCGGAGGTATCCTGGCGGTTGTATTGACAGTGCCGTTCAAGGTCAAGTTCAGATTTGTGCCCTTCTCGCCAAAGGTTTTCCGAAATCCGCTAAAATACCGCGACCATTAGGTATTTTCACGGCGAGAAGTGCCTCGAAAAGGGCCAAATCTACCTAATGGTCGGCATTTCCTAGCGGCGGATACCTAATGGTCGTGATTCTTTAGCAGTCTTGGGTAGCCGCCACCTTCTAGCAACCTTTGAGAGCAAATAGTGACTTCCGCCACGAGTATCCGACGAAACATTGATGGCCAAATGGAACAATTATGGCCGAATAGAGCATCTAAGGCTCAGGATTTGTTTTAGCATGGAGTGAAGTTAGTTGTATCTAACATCAGGGCTATAGAGCTATAGGGACTATAGACCCTGCTATAGATTCTGCTACAGGTTCATGTCGTAAAGAACACGTGAGTTGACGTGTTCGGAAAGGATAGCTCCATGTCTCACACTCCTAACGGTAACGTGGACACTGCGGCCGCCCAGAGCACTGCAGCCACCCAGAGCACCACGCGCCCCCAAAGTACCCCGTCTGCCCAGAGCACCACAGCCACCCAAGGCAGCGCCGGATACGACGCCAAGCAAAACGTCGATCGAAACACCGGAAAGATGCTCAAGGGCCGCGACCTCATCACCACGGGCATCTTCTTCGCCCTGTACTTCATCCTCACGATGATTCCGATGTTCATTTCGGGTATCTCACCATTCATCTGGGTGCTCTTCCCCGGCCTCGCGGCGATTCTCGGCAGCATTCCGTTTATGCTGCTTTGCGCCCGCGTACAGAAGCCGGGAGCCATTCTCATCATGGGTACGGTCATGGCGATCTTCTGTGCCATGATGGGCTATTTCATCCTGGCGTTCGGCCTGTTCTTCGGTGGCGCACTTGTTGCAGAAGCCATCCGTTGGGCCACCGGATACAGGAGTTGGTGGGGCAATGCCGTGGCCTTCATGTTTTTCTCGCTTGGATGGATGTCATCGCCTCTGCCGATGTGGCTCTTCCACGACCAGTTCATGGTCAAGATCAGCGGCATGGGTATGCAGGCAGAATATGTCGCGGCATGCGAGGCGGTGGCCGCTCCGCCCTTCATGGTGCTGTGCATTGGTTTCACCCTTGTTGGCGCAGTCATCGGGGTATTCCTCACCAGGGCCCTTTTCAAGAAGCATTTTCTCAAAGCAGGTCTTGCATGATGAAGCGGAGGGGAGAAGGGCTTCTTGCTCTCGATCCTCGGACCCAGATGGGGCTTGTCATCACGACGACGCTCGTCGCGTTTGTTCCCAAGCCATTTTGGCTTGAGGTCGCTACTGTGGTTTGGCTGGCACTGTTGCAGGCGCTCTGTGGGCATCCTTGGATGGCCGTCGGCTATCTTGCGGGTTTTGCTGCCGTAATCTGGCTGCTCGACTATGCGTTTGCCTTTGAGGCCGCGGCATTTCTCGGCATGTTCGCCTTCTGTTTCACTCTCTGGAGAAGGACGTTTGCGGCGGTCATGGCGGCTTCGCTGCTTGCGAGGGAGAATTCCGTCCATCGTATAGTTGCGGCGATGAGAAGGCTTTCCGTTCCCGAAGCCGTGTTGGTTCCCTTTGCGACGGGGCTTCGCTATCTTCCCACGTTTCGACAGGAGGCAAGCCATATCCGTGACGCCATGCGTCTCAGGGATGTTCCTCTGTCTGAGAAGGCAGAGGCATTTGTGGTGCCGCTCATGATGTCGGCGACGACTACGGCGGACGAGCTCTCTCGTGCGGCAGTCTGCCGCGGCATTGAGAATCCCGCCCCACGTGCCGATACCGAGCGATTGCATATGGGGATTGCGGATTGGGCTGTGCTTACCGTAGGGCTTGCGGTCTGTCTATACACACTTTTCGGAGGCGCACGATGAACATCATTGAGATGGACCGTGTGACTTGCATGGCTCAAGGCGAGCCGCAAGCCACGCCTCAGGATATGCCGCAAACCACGGCGCAAGGTACTGTACGATGCATCCCGCAAGGCGAGAAGATCTTGGATGATGTCTCCCTTGACGTCCGCCAGGGAGAATGCGTGCTTCTGTGCGGGCCTTCGGGTATGGGCAAGACGACACTGATAAAATGCATCAACGGGCTCATTCCGTCCTTTGAGTTGGGGATAGGGCTCGTTGGGGCGGTGAGGGTCTGTGGCCTTGTGCCCGGAACCTGTGAGACGTATGAACTCGCAAAACGTGTGGGGTCGGTATTTCAAAACCCCAAATCGCAGTTCTATCACTTGACTTCGGACGACGAGCTTGTCTTCGGTCTTGAGAATGCCGGCGTCGATGTGGGGCGCATTGAGAGGCGTCGTTCAGAGGTGGTCTCGGAGATGGGCATTCAAAGGCTCCTTCACAGGGATGTCTCAAAGATGAGTGGGGGAGAGAAACAGGCATTGGCCTTTGCATCGGTTGCCGTGGCGGACCCAGATGTCTATGTACTCGACGAGCCGACCGCCAACCTCGATGCTGCCGCCATCAACGTGCTCCGGCGTCAGATTGCCGGCGTGGTCGCATTGGGGAAGACCGTCATCGTCGCCGAGCATCGCCTGGCGTTCTTGCACGGCATCATCGACAGGGCCGTGCTTCTTGAGGATGGCCGCATAAAGCGGAGTATGTCTTCTAGAGAGCTCATGGGGCTCTCGGAGAAAGAGCGCGCCTCGCTTGGTCTCAGGATTGTCGATCCGGCCTCCCTCCCAGCCTTTTCCGTTGAGCGGCCGGTCAGTTTTTCCGCCGCGCCTAAAAAGCGCGGGGTGTCCCTCCGCAACTTCACGGTCCTCCGTCATGGCGAGCCTGTATTCAGCCCCCTTAACCTCGATATCTGTCCTGGTGAGATTGTAGGTCTTGTCGGTGCTAACGGTTCTGGCAAGTCAACGCTCCTGCGGGGCTTGGCGGGCCTTGAGCGCAGGACGGGCGGGGGGTTCTTTTTAGATGCCGCCGAAGTGCCCCGCCGTCAAAGGCGCAAGGTCTGTTCGATGGTCATGCAAGACGTCAACCACCAGCTCTTTAGCGACAGCGTGTGGGGAGATTGCGAGCTGTCGTGTCCCGATGCGGGGAAGATCGGGGAGGTTTTGGGGGCCCTCGACCTTCTCGCCCTCTCCGACAGACATCCCATGTCGCTTTCGGGAGGGCAGAGGCAGCGGCTTGCCATGGCAGATGCCATACTTGCCGGTCGACCCGTCGTCTTGCTCGACGAGCCGACAAGCGGCCTGGATCTTAGGCACATGATCGAGGCAGGTGTGCTGATCAAAGGAATCGCCGCCCAAGGAGCCTGCGTCATCGTGACCACGCATGATGTCGAGTTCTTGGTGCGGACCTGCGATCGCGTATACAGCCTCGAGCAAGAATCGAATTCGTAAAGCGAGGCATCATGTCGGACGATATGAAGCGGTTTTTACGCGGTGTTGAGCACGATGCCGACATCTCCGTCTCAACTGAGGACGGCTGGCAGGTTGTCGATGTCAGAAATGAGACTGGAGAGGGCAGGATGCTGTTCACAAGCGTTCTCCCTGGGGTCTACTTTACGTACAACGATTTCGATATGGCGGGGTGCACCACGGACTTTGCAGCTCCGGAAGGCCGTTATCTGGGCATCAATCATTGCTCTGCGGGACGCATTGAGCAGAGGATGCCGGGCGGCGTATTCTCATATATCTCGACGGGCGACCTTAAGATCTCCGACTTCGCGAACCATGCCGGCATCTATGTCTTCCCGACCGAGCACTACCGTGGAGTTACTTTCAACTTTGATATAGAGATCTGTGAGGATTCTCTTCCGCGCTTGCTTGACGGGTTCCCGGGGAGTCCCCGTATGCTTCGCGAGAAGTTCTGTCGGAAGCATCCTCCTTACGTGCTGCACGATTTCCAGCCTGCCGAGAGGCTCCTCGCAAGCCTCTATGGGACCAAACCTGCGTTTCTCAGGCCTTATGCCCAGATTAAGGCCCTCGAGCTGCTCCTGCTCCTTGCAGATGTCGACTATAGCGAGGGTTCCCAGCACATCGACTATTTTGAGAGCGTCCGGGTCGAGAAGGTCAAGAGGGCGCGCGACATCATGATCGCCGACCTTTCGGTTGCGCATACCGTACGTGAACTAGCGCAGGAAGTGGGGCTCTCCCTGACCGGGTTCAAGGATTGCTTCAAGGGGGTCTATGGTATGCCGCCGTATGGCTATCTTAAGTCATGCCGGATGGAGAGGGCTTCCGAACTGCTCCTTTCGGGAGACCTCCCCATTGCAGACATTGCCGGCATAGTCGGGTATGACAGTCCGTCCAAGTTTGCGTCGGCATTCAAGGAGTCCATGGGGCTGACACCAACAGCCTATAGGCTCCATGAGGGAAAGAGAGGGTGAGGTTATGGCAGACAAGAAAACCCAGGTAGATGAGAAGGGCCAAATCGGCCAGACGGGCGAGAAGGGCCGGATGGGCCAAAAGGGCCAGACAGGCGGTAACCCGAGGTCTGTCGACCATACGCACAAAGATACGTCCGGTTGGCTTAAGACTTTGCTCTCCTATGTATCGCGCTGTCGGGGACGCATGATAGTCGCGGAGGCCGCATCGGTCATAAGTGTCTTCTCGGGCCTCGTCCCGTTTTATGCCGTCTATCGGATCATCGATCTTGTCGTCGTGAGTGTCGGGGGCACATTTGCATGGGATGCCGTGTTTGGATGGGCTGCGCTTGCAGGCATAGGATATCTAGCCAAACAGCTCCTCTTTGCCGTCTCCACTATGAACTCGCATATCGGCGCCTATACAATCCTGGCTGGGTTACGCGATGATATTGCAGAGAGACTCATGGGTGCCTCGCTGGGAACGGCACAGGCGACCTCTGTCGGTGAACTCAAGGACGTCATCGTCGACCGTATCGAGCAGATCGAAGTTCCCCTTGCGCATATGGTCCCGGAGCTCTCCGCCAACATGCTTTTGGCCGTCGCCATTGCCGTCTGGCTTGTCCTTATCGACTGGCGCCTTGCACTGGCGGCCGTTGCCATCGTGCCAATCACCCTTCTGGTGATGGCCCTTGGCATGCAGAGCTATTACAAGATGTACGGCGGCTATATGGCCGAGCAGGATCACGTCAACTCCGTTGTGGTCGAATATATCGAGGGCATCCGTGTGGTCAAGGCATTCAACCAAGCTACAAGTTCCTACGAGAAGTTTGCACAGGCCGTTCGGGGCTTTTGCGATTATACGGTGGCATGGATGAGGACATCGAGGGTGTCGATGGGGCTTGCCCTCTCGCTCCTGCCGACGACGCTTTTAGGTGTGGTGCCTATGGGTATCGCGCTTTATCTGGGAGGGTCCCTTACTGTGGCGCAGTTTGCACTTGCATGTGTCCTCGCGATGGCGATCGTGATACCCGTCACCTATTTGGGGACGAGTTTCAATGAGATGAACCTCATGTCGTATGTCATTGCCGATGCACAGGCCTTTCTCAAGCTCCCCGAGCTCTCCCAACCCACCGAAGCCGCTGTGGTACATGGGTATGGCGTGCGCCTCTCCCACGTCCGTTTCTCCTACGACGGGAAGACCGAGGTACTCCACGATATCTCCTTCGATGCGCCAGCCGGGACGTTTACGGCACTTGTCGGCCCCAGCGGTTCAGGCAAGTCCACGATGGCACGGCTTATCGCCCGCCATTGGGATGTCGGGGAGGGCGGCGTCTCCATCGGTGGCACAGATGTGAGGGACATGCCTCTCTTCCAGCTCTCCTCGCTGGTGAGTTACGTGTCTCAAGACGACTTCCTGCTTGACGGGACCTTGCGCGAGAACGTTGCCTTAGGTAAGCCCGGTGCTTCTGACGATGAGGTGGGCGCGGCGGCGGCCGCGGCAAGCTGCGACGAGTTCGTCAACCGCCTGCCTTACGGTTGGGATACGCCTGCGGGAGAGGCGGGTCACGCACTTTCCGGCGGGGAGCGTCAACGCATTTGCATCGCCCGTGCAATCTTGAAGGACGCACCCGTTGTGGTGTTCGACGAGGCCACGGCCTTTGCAGACCCCGAGAACGAGGCACACATCCAGCGTTCTGTCGCCCGTCTCGCGGAAGGAAAGACGCTCATTGTCATTGCACACCGCCTGTCGACGATCGTCTCGGCGGACAACATCTGTGTAGTTGATGATGGGCGCATCGTTGCGCAGGGGACCCATGAAGAACTTCTCGAGAGGTGCCCCCTCTATGCACGGATGTGGAGTGCCCATATCGGTGCCGGTACATGGGCGGCTGGATCTCACGGGGAATCCAGCGGGGGATCTCCTGAGGAGCTTTATGGAAGATCTCACGGGGAATCCCACGGGGAGTCCCAGAGGGAAGGTGACGTACGATGATCAGGTCGTTCAAACGTATCATGGCATGGGTCGGCAGTCGAAAAGGCCGTGTCTATGCAGGCTTTCTACTTTCTGTCGTCATTGCCGTTGCCACCGCCTCACCGACGTTCATAGCGGCTTGGGTCCTTGGCAGCCTTGTCGCAGACGCACGCGGGGAGGCGCCCATAGACTCCCAGCTCATATGGGTCTCTCTTCTCGCCATAGCGGCCTGTGTTGTCATCAGGTTCATATTTACCGTGATCAAATCCCATATTCAAGAGAGTGTCGGCTACGAGACTGCGGCGGACGAGCGCCTCGCCGTCGGCGATGTGCTCAAGCGTGTGCCCCTCGGGTATTTCCAGCAGATGAAGATCGGCGACATCCTTACCGGCGTCACCACCAACCTCAACATGCTCGAACTTGAGGGAGTACGGCGGATCGACGGGGCTCTGGAAGGGTATGTCTCGGCCGCCATCATCACGCTCTGGCTTTTTAGGGCGAGCCCTCTTTGTGGGGCGATCTCGCTCTTTGCGATTCTTCTGGTCTCATTTACCCTGATTGCCGTGAACCGGGCCGCAGCCCGTCTCACACCTGCTGCCAAGACGGCGACAGAGCGCCTGTCTGGTGCAGTCGTCGAACTGTACCGTGGCCTTGGGACGGCAAAATCATACGGGACGAATAGGTCTGTACTGCGACCTTATACATCCTCGGTTGACGATCTTCGCCGTGCTCGCATTGACATCGAGCTTGGGTACACGCCCCCTAACGTCACCCATAAGCTCATACTTGAGGTGGCGTCCGTCACCCTTGTCGTTGCGGCGGTCTCTGCGCTTGTCGCAGGGAGTCTCCAGTTGTGGGAGTTTTTCGGTATCGCGCTCTTCTCGGCAACAATCTTTGGCTCCATTGAGCGCCTGACCGACTCCGCCCACATATTTGCCGACCTCAGTGATTCCCTTGACCGCATCGAAGCCATTGAGGATGCCGAGTTTATCGATGCCGACGGCAGCGATGTCAAACTGGACTCATACGGCATCGGATTCGACAAGGTCTGCTTTTCCTACGGGGAGCGAGAGGTCCTCCACGACGTCACGTTTGACATACCCCAGGGGACGACCTGCGCCATCGTGGGTCCAAGCGGTTCAGGGAAGACCACGATATCCAGCCTTATGGCGCGCTTCTACGACGTCGATAGCGGGGCGGTGCGTGTCGGCGGCCACGACGTCCGTGAATTCACGGTGGACAGCCTGTTGAGGAATTTCTCGATGGTGTTCCAAGATGTCTACCTGTTCAATGACACTCTGGAGGCCAACATTGCGTTTGGGACTGCCGGCGCAACGCATGAGCAGGTGGTCGAAGCTGCCAAACGCGCACGGTGTCACGATTTTATTAGCGCCCTGCCCAACGGTTATGACACGATTGTGGGCGAGGGAGGCGCAAGCCTTTCCGGGGGAGAGCGCCAGCGCATCTCGATTGCTCGGGCGTTGCTCAAGGATGCCCCTATCGTGGTGCTTGACGAGGCGACGGCTTCGATCGATCCGGAGAACGAACAGCTTATCCAACAGGCACTTACGGAACTTACGCGCGAGAAGACCGTGGTGGTCATAGCACACAGGCTTGCGACTATCGTACATGCCGACCAGATCCTTGTGGTAGAGGATGGTACCGTCGTCCAGAGGGGGACCCATGAGGAGCTTCTCGCGCAAGAAGGTGTGTACCGGCGCTTCGTTGAGGCACGTGCCGAGGCGGAAGGGTGGAAGATAGGATAGTTGCAGGCCGTCAGGGAAGTTCAGGCATTGCAACACGTCCGTTTGACGATTTGTATCAAATGGGTTCATTTTTTCTTGTTATCAGCATGAAATTGACGTGTATGTGGGACACTACATAACAGCACATACTGACCGGTCAAGAAAGGAAGGCTCATGGCATACGAGTCTCGCGAAGAAATTGACAGCAAATATAAGTGGGACCTGTCCTCGATGTTTCCTAGTGATGAGGCATTTGAGGCTGGACTCGAGGAGCTTAAGGCTTACTGCCCAAAGCTGCTTGCGTTTAAGGGCAAGATTTCCACCTCCGCACAGGCTCTTCTGGAGTTTCTGCAGCTTGAGGACCAGATGAACCTTCTGCTCTACAAGATTATCAACTACGCCGAGCGCAAGAGCGACGAGGATACCCGCGTTGCTAAGTACCAGGCATACGTCGCAAACGCTACCAGCGCATATACCCAGGTTGGCGAGGCAACTTCTTGGTTTGCCGCAGAGCTTCTGGCTATTCCAGCAGAATCTGTCGAGAAGTTCTATGCAGAGGTTCCAGTTCTTGAGTTTTATCGTCGTAAGCTCAACAAGATCTTGAACCAGCGTGAGCACACCCTTTCTGCTGAGGAAGAGGCTCTTTTGGCACGCGCTGAAGAGCTTGCTGTTCAGCCAACCAATATCTTCTCCATGTTTGATGACGCGGATCTTACCTTCGATGACGCAGTTGATTCTGAGGGTAAGACCCATAAGCTGACCAGCGGTTCATTTGTTCCTCTGCTGATGGATGCTGACCGCGTCCTGCGCGAGTCTGCATTCAAGCAACTCTACAGCCGCTTTTGCGAGTTCCGCAACACTTCCGCTGCAATTTTGACCAGCCAAGTTAAGAACCTGCAGTTCTTCTCGTCATCTAGAAAGTATGCAAGTTCCCTTGAGGCTGCTCTTGCAGAGAATGAGATTCCTGTTGAGGTTTACAACAACCTTATTGATGCTGTTCACCAGAATTTCCCAGCGTTCTACAAGTACGTTGACCTGCGTAAGCGCGTCATGGGCTTGGATGAGCTGCACTTCTGGGACGTCTACACTCCTCTTGTCGACGATGTTGACATGAAGTTCACCTACGAGGAGGCTTGCGACCTTATTGTTAAGGCGCTGGCACCTATGGGCGAGGAGTACGTCAGTCTGGTCAAGAAGGGTCTGGAGAGCCGTTGGGTTGACGTGTATGAAACCCCAGGTAAGCGCTCCGGTGCTTATTCCGCAGGTGGTAAGGGCATGAACCCCGTTATGCTCCTCAACTTCCAGGGCGGCCTTGACGACGTCTACACCCTCATTCACGAGATGGGCCACTCCCTGCACACGTATTTCTCGTCCCACAACCAGGAGATTACCTACTCTGACTACTCCATCTTTGTTGCAGAGGTTGCATCCACCTGCAACGAGGCGCTGCTCTCGCATTACCTGCTTGTGCACGAGACCGATCCTGCCCGTCACGCGTACATCCTCAACCACTTCCTTGAGGGTTTCCGCGGCACCATCTATCGCCAGTGCATGTTTGCCGAGTTTGAGCGTGACATCAGCCAGATGAACGCTGACGGCGTTGCTCTGAACGCCGAGGTTCTCTCTGAGCGCTACGGCAAGCTTTGCGCAGAGTACTTTGGACCTGGCATTGAGCTGGACGAAGAGATCAAGCTAGAGTGGTCGCGCATCCCTCACTTCTACTACAACTTCTACGTTTATCAGTACTGCATTGGTTTCTCGGCAGCTATTGCCCTGTCTCAGCGCATCCTTTCTGAGGGCGAGCCTGCGGTCAAGGACTACATCGGCTACCTGTCCGGCGGTTGCTCCAAGACCCCAATCGAGCTGCTCCGCGGCGCTGGCGTTGACATGGCCACTCCAGACCCCGTTAACGCTGCGCTTAAGTACTTCGGCGAGCTTGTCGATCAGCTTGAGCAGGAGCTCAACTAAGCGCGAGTTAGGCGTACAACAAAGGAGGATTTATGCAGGCACGATTTGTTCACCGCTGCACCCACGTTTTGGATAACGAGAAAACCGTTGAGTTCTACAAGAAGGCTCTGGGATTTCGTGTTGACCGCGTTAAAGGACCAGAGGACGGCTCTTGGACCAACACGTTTTTGGTAAACGATTGGTCTCCATTTGAGCTAGAGCTCACCTGGAACCGCGGTTGGGTAGACCCTTACGATAACGGTGGAAAAGACACTCACATTGCGTTCCGCGTTGACGATTTTGATGCGTTCCACGCGCTTCACGAGGAGATGGGCTGTATCGTTAAAGAGAACCCAAAGATGGGCCTCTACTTTATCGCAGACCCTGATGGCTGCTGGATTGAGATTTTGCCAGAGAAGTAACCATGACAGACTACGGTTTACTTGCAAAACAGACTGTCTCGCTTGCCGAAGTTGACGCTCACTGGCTACCGGTGTTGTCTAACGCCGCAGCTCTTCTGTGGGACGCGCTCGACGACGTCAACTGGGTGGGGTTCTACCTGGTAGATTCTGTGACGGTGTCGGGAGCGGAGCCGGACGTAGCCCCGGATGCGGAGCTGGACGCGGGTTCGGGCGTGGAACCGGACGCGGCCCCGAGCGCCCACGAGCCGCGCACTCCCGAGCTGCGCCTAGGACCGTTCCAGGGCAAAGTTGCCTGCGTGCGCATTCCCTTTGGTCGGGGAGTGTGTGGTACGGCTGCGGAAACAAAGACGAGCCAGCTGGTAGAGGACGTGCATCAGTTCCCAGGACATATTGCGTGCGACTCTGCATCAAACTCTGAGGTGGTTGTTCCTATCTTCAAGGATGGCCAGGTAGTTGGCGTGCTGGATATTGATAGTCCGAGCGTGGCTCGATTCACCCAGGAAGACCTCGCAGGTCTTGAGCAGGTGGTAAAAGTGCTTGAGAGCTGTGCGAATTTCTCGGACTTCTGTTAACTACGACTACAGAGTTATCATTTGGGTACACAAATCATGTACGGGCAGATTTGCTCGTGCATGATTTTTATTTACACAGCATTCACGGAGAGGTCTGCTTATGAAGAAAATTGTATTTATCATCGGTTCTGGCCGAAAGAATTCGTTCAATAAGACGCTGAGTCAGGTTGCAGCAAAGGCCCTGGAGGGCAAGGCGGAGATTGAGGTCGTTGACGTTTTGGACGTCCCTCTGCTCAACCAGGACGAAGAATTCCCAGCTCCTGAAGGTGTCCAAAAAGTCAGGGATGCGGTTATGGCCGCCGACGGCGTGTGGCTCTTTACCCCGGAGTACAACTACAGTATTCCCGGCACTGTCAAGAATATCCTGGATTGGCTGAGCCGTCCGCTCACCTCCGATTATAAGAAGAAGTCCGAGACCGCCATTGCTGGCAAGGTTGTCACTGCAAGTGGCGTTGGTGGCCGAAACAAAACTGCAGGATCGCTCGCCGTGGTTAAGCAGCAGTTCCTGGCTCTGCGCACCAAGCCGGTTGAGCCGTTCAATGGCTTTTCGCTTCCTGTTACTGCTTGGACTGAGGGAACTTGGGAGCCAGAGCCCGAGGTTCACGAGGTAATTGCTCAGCAAGCAGAGGATTTTCTCGCCGCACTGTAAGTTGCGAGCCCGGCGAACGCACCTGCAAGCTCGTGACCGCAAAGCGTGCCTGATTTCTGCAAAGAATCTGTAAATTCTGCCTGAAAACGTTAAAGAAACTGTGGATTTGCCTGATTTTGACAAAGAATCGGTGGCTCAAATACAGATTCTTTGCACTTTTCAGGCTCGCGGCGCGCCCGACCCGCGCACTCGAAAGCCCAGCGTGCGCGCACGCACAAAAAGAGCCCGGATGCCGCGCAATAGCATCCGGGCTTTGGTGTGTCTAGACGGAGGAGAGGGCCGTTGCTAGACAAGATGTGTATCGTACCTTGTTCGTGTACTGCGTTTATTCCCGCTTCGCAGCTTGTTTACACGAGCTTTACTTACCAACAAACTCCGAGATGGTCTTGTACAGGTCGCTTGCCTGGAAGTCCTTGATAACCTTGGAATCTTTCCTCTGGTCGCAGACCTCAAGCAGTGCCTTCAGGGAAGCCTTATCGGGGTCAGTCTGATAATCTGCCTCGGCCTGAATGAGCTTGTACTTGGCAATGACCATGTCCATGAGCTTGGCGTTGTTGCCTTCGGCGTTTGCGTCGTCAAGGCCATCAAATGCCAGCGTAGAAACAACGCCGTAGCCGCCGGTCAGGAAGTGGTTGCCCACAAAGTCGTTAGGGTTGACCTTGTTGTCGATGACAGGCGAGTTCTTGGTATTGGTGAGCAGCACCAAGCTGGTGTTGTTGTAGACGTCAATGACGGTAAGCGTGCCGGTCCAGCCTGTGTGGCCAACGGTTTCAGCGTTTGCAATTGGCGAGAAGGCCCACTGGTAGCCAATGTGACCCTTACGCCTCCAGCCCAAACCGTAGGTAACGTTGGTGTCCTTTGGCTTGATGAACTGGTCGTGAACGTCCTCGCTGAAGAGCATGGTGTTGCCATAGCCACCACGGTTCATAACGGTCTGGACAAGAACAGCCAGGTCGGAAGCGTTGGCAAATAGACCAGCGTGACCAGAGATTCCACCCATTGCGTAGTAGGCCTTCTCGTCATGGACCGTACCCTGAATAGTATCGGTACGCATGTTGTCAAAGGTAATCAGGCCGTCGCGGGTGTTGCCGTTAAGCTCGGTAGCTGCGATTCCGTCAGCCTTGAAGCCGTTGTCCAGTGGGTTGAACGTGACGTTCTTGAGTCCCAGTGGCTCATAGAGAGCTTCCTTAACATACTGGTCAAGGCGCTTATTGGTGATCTTCTCGATGATAAAACCAAGGAGCATGTAGTCTACGTCGGAATAGGCAGTCTTGGTACCTGGGACGTACTGCAGAGGAGTCTCGATAATCTTCTGCAGAATCTCGTCGCGATTCTGAGAGTACAGCTTCTGGTTTGCGTTTGGCTGTGGATCGTCAGGCTTCTCTGGGTTGTAGTTGCGGTTGTGGTACTGAGGATCTGGTGGGAATCCAGCCTGGTGCTCTAGGATTTCACGAACGGTGAGCTCGTTCTTGCCCAGGATCTTATCGCCCTCCTGGTCCTTGAAGTCTGGAATGTACTCCTGAACCTTCTTGGAAACGTCCAGCTGACCGTCGGTAACCAGCTTCTCAATTGCCAGGTTAGTGGCATACATCTTTGTGTTAGAAGCCAGGTCGTAGAGGGTATTGTCGTCAACAGCCTTGCCATCTTTGATGCGAGAGCCGTCTTTGTTGTAAGAATTGACGTTACCGTAGTTGGTCTTCTTGATAACCTTGCCGTACCTGGTAACAACCAGCTGGGCAGAGGTGAAGCCGTTGGCAATCTCTGCGTTGATAATCTGGTCAATCAGCTTGAAGTTGTCGTTGTCGGCGTAATCTTTGGTGCCGTCAATAAGCGTTGGGTAGCCAATCTTGACCTCAAAGGTTGCCTGGGTCTCTTTAACGGTGCTGACCTGCAGGCGGTTATCGCCGTTGACGGTTACGTCAGAGATGTCAATCTGGTTCCAGGAAGAGCCGTCAAGTTTGTCGGTTGGAACCTGGTGACCGTTTACAAAGAATGCAAAGCTCTGAGGCTCGGAGCTCTTTACATAGACGGTGCCCTGACCAGCAAAGCAAACAAAGCTGTTGAGCTGGTTGGTAACAAGTGAGTCGTCAAAGGCCTCGTTGTCGTTAAGAACAGGGAAGACCTTCTCGTACTGGAAGGTTCCGTCTACAGAGTCAACTTTCTTTGCGGTTCCCTTAGCAGCAGTTGCGCCACCCTTTGTCTGGCAGGCGGTGAGGCCAAGACCTGCTAGAGCGGCTAGACCAAGAGCACTTCTGCTCAGAAATTGCCTTCTGGTCTGTCCAGCAGGGGAGCCTGCGTTAGATGAGTGCTCAGAGTAAGCGTTTTGATTCTGGTGCAAATCTTCGTTGGTGCGCATATCGTCTCCTTCGGTTTTGCCTTAGGTGAAACACCTGCTATCTCAATTGGCTGAGATAATTTGCGCTTATGATGACGTGCGTTTCATCAAAATTGCAGCTAGTTTGCCCAAGATGAAATAATGGGTACGTTAACGTACTGCGAGTGGTATCAAAAAAGCTGTCAATGGTATCTAAATTTGAATTTTTTAGGCAAAGATGAAATATTTTAATCAGGTTTTACGTGGTCAAATGTCTACTCGGTAGTAAAAGTTTTTATGAAGTGATAGTAATGTGCCTAACATAAAGCAAGATTTTTACGACAATTGTCCCTGCATTACGCTGGGAAAACATGAGTAGTCGCGCATGCAATGCACATGGAGCGCGCTTGTACTTGCGCATGCAATACTACCGTTTACGGCACTGCCTACTTTACAGATGAAATTTTTATGGCATCGTGAAACAATATAGTCAAACGTTTTAGTCAACTGGACGGCCGGAGGTGATTGCGTGAGAGGTGTTCGTCTACGTCTGGAAGAGTATCGCAAGAATGCTAGTTCAGCTGAACGCGATATTGTCGACTATATTCTGTCGGATCCAGAGGCGGCAGTTGGTCAATCAATCCATAAACTAGCAGCTCAAACGTATACATCTGCATCAACGGTTGTCAGGCTTTGCAAGAAGCTTGGCTGCGGTGGCTATAAAGAGTTCCAGCAGGCGCTCATTTACGAACTGGCAGTAAGTAACAAAAGCAACGATATTGCTGTCGGCGGCGTTATCGCAGGTGACACCACTGATGTGATCATCGAAAAAGTTACTGCAAAGAACATTTCTTCGCTGGAGCTTACCAGGCAATTGCTTGACGCTCAGGTTGTTGACTCAGTTGTTTCACTCATGATGCAAGCTCATTCCATCTGCCTCTTTGGTATGGGAGCTTCGCTTCTGGTTGCAAGAGATCTGCAGCTCAAACTTATGCGCCTTAACATCAACTGCAATTTGAGCGACGATTACCACTCTCAGATGCTCTACGCCAAAAACATGGGACGAGAAGATCTTGCTATTGTGGTCAGCTACTCAGGCCTTACGCGAGAAGCCATTGAGTGTGCCTGGATTGCAAAGGCAAACGGCGCCAAGGTGGTTGCCATCACTCGCGGCGGCATTGATTCAGAGCTCATTCACCGTTCCGACTACGTTTTAGGCGTTGCAGAGACTGAGCACATCATGAGAAGCGGTGCCATGTCTTCAAGAATTGCCCAGCTCAACGTTGTAGATGCGCTCTTTGCAGCCTATGTAAATAGAAATTACGAGAAGAGCGTTAAGCGTTTCTCGACAAACTATATTGGCAAGTTGGATTCAGCCGAGCATGTCAATACGCTTTCTTCTGATCAAGATTTGCCTGGTATAGCCAACGACGTTATTGCGTAAAAATCACAACACAGAAGGTGAAAACGTGATTGATTTAACAAAGCTTGTCACCGAGACAAGAAACCCCAACACCATGGACCTGGATCAGATGACCCCGCTTGAGCTGGTCAGCGTTATGAACCAGGAAGATCTCAACGTGGTAGCTGGCGTAAAAGAGGTGCTTCCGCAGGTTGCACAGGCAATCGAGTGGGCAGTTTCCTCGCTTGAGGCCGGAGGCAGAATCGTCTACTTTGGCGCGGGAACTTCCGGTCGCCTGGGCGTTTTGGACGCAGTTGAGTGCCCACCTACCTTTGGTGTTTCTCCTGACGTGGTTGTTGGTCTTATCGCCGGTGGCGAGAAGGCCTTTGTACGCGCAGTTGAGGGCGCAGAGGACTCTCTTGAGCTTTGCGAAGAGGAGTTCAAGAAGATTGGTCTGAACAAGAACGATATTGCTATTGGAATTGCAGCTAGCGGCCGTACTCCTTACGTAATTGGTGGCCTGCGCTATGCTCGTTCTTTGGGCTGCAAGACCGTTGCTATTGCCTGCAATAAGGGCTCTGAGGTGGGCAAAGAGGCAGAGCTTGCCATTGAGCCTTCTTGTGGACCTGAGGTGCTCACAGGCTCCACGCGTCTTAAGTCCGGTACCGCTCAGAAGATGATTCTGAACATGATTTCTACCGGTTCTATGGTTGGTGTGGGCAAGGCATATCAGAACCTCATGGTTGACGTGCAGCAGACTAACAAGAAGCTGGTAGTTCGTGCACAGAACATCACCATGGCGGCAACGGGTTGTACTCGTGAAGAGGCAGCTCAGGCACTTGAGCAAGCTGATGGTAATGCAAAGCTTGCTATTGTCATGCTGCTGACCAAGATGTCTGTAGAAGAGGCAAAAGCCAAACTTGAGGCTGCTCATGGTCATGTCAGAGGTGCTCTGTAGTAACTACTGTAGGAACCGCGGTAGGAACAAATGACACAAGCGTGAGCATTTTGTTCCGGCCGCATCGGTCAGTGGTATCAGCGTGACGTGAAAATGGTTGCAAAGTTTTTGAAAAACGCTTAATTTACCTGCAGTAACAGGGAGTTCAAATTAGGTCAAAACATGAAACAATGAACCACAGGTATGGATTGTTATACCGTCAAGTTCATTTTTTATGTATTCTTGATAAGTATTTGTTGCAACATCGCAACGAGAGAAAGAAGGAAAGTATGGATTACACCAAGCTTTCAGAACAGATTCTTGCTGCCGTCGGTGGCAAAGAAAATGTTCAGAGCAACATGGTCTGCATGACCAGGCTCCGCATTAAGACCGCAGATCCTGCAAAAGTTGACTCTGAGGCTATCAAGGCTATTGATGGCGTTATGGGTCTGGTCGAGGATGCAGAGTACCTTGAGGTTGTTCTTGGTCCTGGCGTTGTCAACAAGGTTATTGTTGAGTTCTCCAAGCTTACCGGCGTTGCTGCTGGTGACGCATCTGAGGACGACGTTGTTTCCGCAGCTAAGGACAACAAGGCAGCTCAGAAGGCTAAGTATGAGAACAAGCCTGTTCAGCGCTTCCTCAAGAAGATTGCTAACATCTTTGTTCCACTGCTTCCTGGCATCATTTCTGCAGGTCTGATCAACGGTATCATCAACGTTATCAACTTCTCCACTGGTAAGGCTTATGCCAACGAGTGGTGGTTCGCAGCTATCTGGACCATGGGTTGGGCGCTTTTCGCTTACCTGCCAGTTCTTGCTGGCGAGAACGCTGCCAAGGAGTTTGGCGGTTCTCGCGTTCTTGGTGCTATGGCTGGTGCACTCTCCATTGCTAACGCTGGTATGCCTCTTCTTGCTTCCAAGACTGTTGACGGCGTTGCAACTCGTCTGGTTCACCTTCCATTCAGCCTCCCAACTGTTGCTTTCAAGGAGGGCGCATTTATCGTCGCTTCTTCTGACCTGTTCAACGCAGCAGCAGGCGGCATGATTGGTGCAATCATCTGCGCAATCTTCTTCGCATTCCTGGAGAAGAACCTGCACAAGGTTATGCCAAGCGTTCTTGACACCTTCCTGACTCCACTTTGCACCGTTATCATCGGTGTTATTGGTTCTGTCCTGATTCTTCAGCCTGCAGGCGCATGGCTCACTCAGGCAATCTTCTTTGTCCTTCAGTTCTTCTATGACAAGCTGGGCGTCTTTGGTGCTTACCTGCTTGGTTCTACCTTCTTACCATTGGTTTCCGTTGGTCTTCACCAGGCACTTACCCCAATCCACGTTATGCTTAACAACCCAGAGGGCCCAACTCAGGGTATCAACTACCTGCTTCCTCTGCTGATGATGGCAGGCGGCGGCCAGGTTGGTGCTGGTCTTGCAATCCTCTTCAAGACCAAAAACAAGCGCGTCAAGAAGTACCTCACCGAGTCCATCCCAGTTGGTATGCTCGGCATTGGCGAGCCTCTTATGTACGCAGTTACCCTGCCTCTTGGTAAGCCATTCATCACCGCATGCCTTGGCTCCGGTGTTGGCTCCGTAATTGCTTACCTCTTCCACCTTGGTACCGTTTCCCAGGGCGTCTCCGGCCTCTTTGGTCTGCTGATTGTCCAGCCTGGTAACCAGGTCTTCTACCTGCTTGCAATGCTTCTTGCTTACGCTGCAGGCTTCGCACTTACTTGGTTCTTCGGCGTTGACGAGGATCGTATTAACGACGTCTTCGGCGAGTAAAAACCACACGTTTTAGAAACGTTTATCCCTCTTCTTAGGTATCCTAGGAAGAGGGATTTTTTCTCGCCCGGCGTTCGACTGGCTGCCCGTCAGGCTTCTCGCCCGGCGTCCTGACTAGCTGCCTGACCAGCTTCTCGATTGGCGAGAAACCCGTCTTCTAGAAGCGTTTGCAATTTACTTGGAGGATTTATGCGCACCGGAATTTCACTGTATTTTGCCAGCGGATACGAGGCTAATGCTGAGGTTGTGGCAAAAGCGCAGGCAGCCGGATGCCACTATGCATTCACTTCTCTACAGATTCCCGAGGAAGAGGGGATTGATTATCGCACTGAGGCTCGTAAGCTCTTGGAACTTTGCAGGAAGGCAGAAATCAACCTCATTGCCGATGTTTCTCCTGCAACTCTTTCTAAACTTGGCGTTCAGAAGTTTGACGAACTTGCTGAGCTGGGCATTACGTATGTGCGTCTTGACTTTGGGTTTGATGCGGCAGAGACCGTTGAGCTTTCTCGCAAGTTCCATGTGGTCTTTAACGCTTCGACCATCATCAAGGATGACATTTCCGCATGGCGAGCAGCTGGTGCCGACTTCACTCGTTTTGCCGCCTGCCACAATTACTATCCCAAGAGCTACACGGGCCTTTCGCTGGAGCGCGTCGCACAGATTAACGCACGCCTTTCGGCGCTTGGATTCCAGATTTTCTCGTTTGTTCCTGGCGAGATTTTCCGCGGTCCTCTCTACGAGGGACTGCCAACTGTCGAGGAACATCGTGGGCTTTCTGGTGATGCGCTTGTTCAGGGAATGCTTGCGCTTTATGATGCAGACTCTGACGTGGTACTCATTGGTGACCCAGATGTTACTGAGGCTACGTGGAAGCGCATTGGTCAGCTTGAGCAGAATTGTATCGAGCTAAAAGCCGAGTTAAAACCTGATTTTGAGTATCTGTATGACCGCTTGCAGACCGATCGGCCTGATTCCAGCTCGTACATTATCCGTTCACAGGAGTCCAGACTCTGGAAAGATGCTCCAGTGTACGACGCGAAGCCTTCTACCTGGGAGACTGTTGCTACTGGCGCCATTTTGGTGAGTAGTAAAGCATATGGTCGCTATGCAGGGGAACTTTCGATTGCTCGAGGCCTGTTGGAGCTTGATGCTCGCGATAACGTCGCAGGAAACATCTGCGAAGAAGACCGAGCATTCTTGCCGTACATCCACTCTGGCCGCGGCTTTAGGTTTATCCGCAGGTAATTAGCCGCTTTCTGCTAGTTGAGTTGCTCGTGCGAGCGCGCCATATGCGCCGTGGTTACGCGGTGGCAAGTATGGCGCGCCAGAGCGCGTTGGTCGCACGGGGTGCACGAGGCGCACGCGGGCGCTCGAGGTGCACGAGGTGCACGAGGACACCTCGACGTGCATAAAGACTGCCTAATATTCACAAAAACTAATCAAAAAATTGATATGTCATTTAGAGGGTACTGTTTTGGGTAAAAAACCCGTTTAGTTGGAAATAAATTTTTGATTTTATCATTTTGGCATTTACGTTTAAGCAGTTCAGAAATAATGTGAATGCACATGAAAAATTCGTCCAATTAAAAGAGCTGGTAAAACGCTTGCATAGAAGTTTGTCAATCCTGTATACCCCAACTAAACGCATTTTTTACCACTTCGCACTGAAATGGGCCATTTTTGGATCAGAGAAAGTCATTTCGCACCAAAAAGGCCAGTTGGCGCCAAAATGGCATGCGACCAAACTATGTGCAACCGTGTTTCGCACGAACAATAAGCTTCCTAAATAGCAAAGACTTTCCCACTCAACAAAGAATTGCCTGCTAAACAGACTACCTCCCATTTCCTCGGTGTCGGGAAATAGGAGGCAGCTTAAAAGGTAATGACACTTACAGCCTTTACAACCTGACGATAACATCCTCGGCTGGCTGGCGACGCTTCTGGACAGGATCCATATCACGATAGCCCAGGCTAAGCATGCAGGAAACGCCAAAGTCGTTGTACTGGCCGCCGTCGAGAAGACCCTCTTCTTCCAAAATCTTATCGACAGCCTCGCGGTTGAAGCCCTCGATTGGACAGCTATCAACACCAATCATAGCGGCCATAGTGAGCATGTTCGAAAGCGCAATGTAGGTCTGCTTGCAAGCCCAGTCAAAGGTGGCGCGTTCGTTACCTACCAGGTTAAACATGTTCTCCTGGAAGTTTTTGAAAGCAGCCGCATAGGTTGGTTCAAAGTCTGCAGGAAGCTGCTTGATGTCGTGCATCATGTGCTTGACGTAAGCAGACTCTGCATTGACGTTCTTGCGAGCAAGAAGAATAACCAGGTAGTGAGCGCCGTTAAGGGATGCGCGAGCACCATAGCATGGCTCGTAAAGTTTCTCTTTAAGGCGAAGTGACTGCTCAGAGGCCTGATCCTCTCGCAGATTAACAACCAGGAAGCGCCAAGGCTCTAGACCGTAAGAGCTTGGTGCCAAACGACCAGCCTCAAGGATTACCTCAAGGTCCTCGTCAGAGACGTTCTTGGTAGGGTCGTACTTTTTAGTTGCAAGTCTCCACTGGTAGGACGAGAGAACTTTGTTTGCAACGTGTTGTGCGGAACAGGCCATACGTGGTCCTTTCTTGTTGGTGGTGCTCTGGTGAGCTGGAGGTACGCTGTTGGACGGCGGTGAGCTGGGAGGTGCGGTGAACCGGGATCGTTGTCCAGGAATGCGACACTCGGGAACATGACGTTTGTGAGCTGGGAGGCGCTATGTGCGGAAGGCTACTCAGAAACGATAAAGCGACCAGGCTGTCCAAGCTCCCACGTACCCTTGAGGTCGGCGGCAAGCTCAAAGTGCAGCTTGGAAATGCCCAGGTCGTAGTCTTGGACAAGGTGGCGCTGGTTAGGCATAGACGCGCTTACCACGCCATCTGTCAGGTCAAATACAACGGGAAGCTTGTTGATGGCGGTCGGGCATGCCAAAACCGCATTAATACCGCGGTTAAACCACTCGGGCATCTGCTCTGGCTCAGTTGGCTGGCCGTTTGCCGTCATAATCTGCGCAGGCTTCTTGGTGCGCAGGCGAATTGCGGTACGAATGCCCTCCTGCTTGAGCGGAATCTTCTCCGGAGCATATCCGATAGAAATAATAATGCCCAGCTTAAGGCCGTTGTACTCGTCGCGAGCCAGGGTCTTCCAGTCCATGGTCTCGGCAATCCAGCATGAACCAATGCCCAGCTGGGTGGCGAGAAGTACGATCTTCTCGCCATAGTAGCCGATGAGTTCACGGGCAATTGCGTCTTCACAATAACCTGCTACGTAGTGGTAAATGGGACCGACAATAGACCTGTTCTTCATGTGGACGGAAGTGCCGTCCTCAAGGTGAGGGCCCTCGATGGTAAGGATTGCGGGGTGATCAGGCGCTTTCTCTGCCATCTGGGCATTTGCGACGTCAATGGCTTCCTGGAGCTGAGAAAGTTTCTCTTGCTCAATAGGCTTTTGGTCGTACGCGCGCAGAGATATGCGCTGGTCCATAGCTTCTTTTACGTCCATCGTGGTCCTTCCTAGAGCAAGGTTAAAGCAGCGAGCCAAATCGCTTAACATAGAGGCTCTTAATTATGGTGATAAGAACCATATACCCGCTCATGAGTGTAGTTAGCCATCCAAAGAATGATAAAGGTAGAGCAACAAGACTCAAGGGCTGGGCGAACACCGACAGATACGGAAGAGCACTGACCACAATGATTCCCGCGGTGGTTAGAGCAAGCAGCGATGCCGATGGCATACTCTGAACAAACGGAATCTTGTTGGTTCTGAGTGCGTGGAGAACAAAGGTCTGGGTCCACATGGATTCTATGAACCAGCCTGTCTGGAAAGACAGAATAAAGAGTGCCTGAGCTGCGGTATTTCCGGCTGCGGTAAGTTCAGCCCAGGTTCCTCCTGCAAGCGCAGGGGAGACTATAAAGAACATGAGCGCAAAGGTCAGTACATCAAAGATTGAACTGACTGGTCCGATCCAAAGCATAAAGTTTGTAATCGAATGAGCGTCCCAAGAGCGAGGGCTTGAAAGGAACGAATCGTCAACGTTATCCCAAGGAATCGCAATGCAGGTAACGGTGTACGCAAGACCTAAAAGGAGCAGCTGGAGGGCGCTCATAGGCAAGAACGGCAGGAAGAAGCTGGCCACCAAAACGGACAGCACGTTACCAAAGTTGGAGCTTGCGGTTGCCTTGATGTACTTGATGGTGTTGCCGTAGGTTCTGCGACCCTCTTCGACACCGTGTTCAAGTACCAGCAGATCTTTCTGCAGCAAGATGATGTCTGCGGACTCTTTTGCCACGTCAACGGCGGTATCGACGGAGATTCCTACGTCGGAAGAGCGCATGGCGGCAGCGTCGTTAATGCCGTCGCCCATGAAGCCGACCACGTGGTTGTTGGACCTGAGCGCAGAGACAACGCGAGCCTTTTGCATAGGGGAAAGCTTTGCAAAAAGCTGGGTCTTCTCGACACGCTCTTTGAGCTGCTCATCGTTGAGATTCTCTACGTCGCTTCCAAGTAAGAGCTCGTCAACGTGGATGCCCACCTTCTTGCAGACGGCGGCTGCGACGCCTTCGTTGTCACCGGTGAGTACCTTGACCTGCACGCCTCTCTGGTTGAGCTTGGCAATTGCCTCGCGAGCGCTCTCTTTTGGTGGATCCAGGAAGGCCAGGTAGCCAATAAGCACCATGTCGCGCTCATCGTCTACGCCAAACTCGCCGACGCCGCGAGGGTCGCTCTTCTGAGCAACGCCAACCACGCGCATACCCTCCTGATTGAGCTGGTAGACGCGGTCCATAACGCTCTTGCGCTGGGTGGGAGTCAGCGGCTTAATCTCGGAGTCCAGGTCAACATAGGAGCAGGCGTTCAAGACTTCCTCGACGGCGCCCTTGGTGATCATTTGCGTCTTGTCAGTTTTAGTGTTTCTCACCACAACGCTCATGCGGCGACGTTCAAAGTCAAACGGGACCTCGTCGATTTTCTCGTACTCAATGCTTAGCAGGTTGGTGGGCAGCTCATCGTTTGAGGTCTTGATGATTGCGTTGTCAATAAGGTTGCGAAGGCCGGTCTGGAAGTAGCTGTTCAGATACGCATGGCGGAGTACGCGGGGATCCTCTTCACCCAGAATGTTGAGGTGGCGCTCAAGCACAACCTCGTCTGCGGTGATGGTACCGGTCTTGTCGGTGCACAGGATGTCCATGGCGCCCAGGTTTTGGATAGCGGCCGGATTCTTGACAATAACGTCCTGCTTGGCCATTTGCGTTCCACCGCGAGAAAGGCAAGTGGTCACAATAACAGGCAGCATCTGAGGGGTAATGCCAACGGCAACAGAGACGCTGAAGAGCAGCGCGTCAAACCAGTCACCCTTGAGGAATCCGTTTGCAAAGAACACGATGGGGCACATGATCAGCATGAACGAGACAAGCACCTTGGAGACAGACTTGAGACCCTCGTCAAAGCTGGTCTCGCCGGCAGGCTGCTGGAGCAGCTCAGACATGGTGCCCACGTAGGATTTGTTGCCGGTTGCAACTACCACTACCGTTGCGCTTCCTGACTGAACCGTAGTGCCCGCGAACAGCAGGTTTGTGCACTCAGAGAGCGAGAGGGGATAGCGGGTGCCATCTGCACGGCGGCGAGCGTGTACTACACCAGCGGTTTTCTCGACAGGTTCTGATTCTCCGGTGAGCGCGGTTTCGTTGACAAAGAGGTCCTTGGCGTCCAGAACGCGGCAGTCCGCGGGGATCATGTCGCCCGAGGCAAGGCGGATGATGTCGCCAATAACTACCTGTTCAAAGGGGATTTCTTCTCCCAGCGCGGAAGCAAGCTTTGGCTCTTCAGGAGCTTCGGCCTCGTCGGCGGCGTCTTCGACATCGTCGGCGGCGTCTTCGACATCGTCGGCGGCTTCATCTGCGGCGTATTCGTCCTCGAAGTCTACGGCGGCATTTGCAGCGTCATCCGAGCCCTGGTCGACGGCCTGCTCAGTGCCCGTGTCATCAAAGTCGATAGGACGGCGGATAACTCTTGTGGTGGAGGTTACCATTTTGGAGAGCGCAGCCGCCGCTGAAGCTCCCTTTGAGCTCTGGACAAAGTCGATAATGCCGGAGATAAGCACCATTGCGGTAATGATGACGACGGTTGACGGGTCCTTCTCGCCATCCGCGGCAAGAGCCACATTAGTGATGTATGAAATGCCAGCGAGGGCAATCAAAATGAAGGTGAAAGGGCTTGCAAAGCTCTTGAGTAAGCGGATGATAAAGGGCTCCTCAGCGGCGCTGGTAATGACGTTTGGGCCGTCGAGGTCGTATTTTGCTTGCGCAATGTCAAGGGCAAGACCGTCCGGAGTGGTGTGGAATTTTCTACAGACGCTCTTCACCGAGTGAGTTGCGGCAAAGGTCAAGGACTGCCCAAGCTCTCCCGAGGTGGTCTGAGTTGTCTTTGGTTGGTCTGTGCGCTTCATGATTGCCATGTGCACCTCCGATGATTAGTGGGGACGAATGACTAACTGGTTGGTGTATGACGCAAACTGAAAGCGTTCTGTTATGTGCGAGATTTGAAACAGAATGGTCTGAAACCGGGCATAGATTTATATATCTACAGAATCAAAATAATTACAAACGAGCAGGTAAATCTGTAAATATATAAGTCAATAAGAGTTCTTTCAGTTTCAATTCAGTTGAAATCAAATCTAAAACTTTTTATGAGAGGTTTCTTTATATCCTATACGCACATGAACAGAATCATCGTCGGCTGTCATACGTAAGCCGCTACTTCGACCAGGCATATAAAGCACCTCCTTAAAATTAGGTGTTTTGCAAGAGCAACGTCACTTAAAAAATGAACGTCCGTCCACTCAAGCACTCTAAGAGTAGTTGGGTTGACGAGATTGGTCAAGTAATTACTATATACCCTATAAACAGGACATTTATTTAATACATACTGTCGAGAAGAACGTCGGGCTGCAACGTCGAGAAGTGCGTTTTACATCGCGGTGAGTGCCGAACCGAACTGTTGACCGGCAACGTTGAGCGCTGCACTCTTGCAAGAAAGGGACTTCACATGGGCAAAGTGATTGTATTTGGAAGCCTGAACATGGATATCTCCATCGAGGCTGATAAGATGCCTCAGCAGGGTGAGACCATCGGCGGCAAAAATCTTGTCACCAGTCCAGGTGGAAAGGGTGCCAACCAAGCAGTTGCTGCAGCTCGAATGGGTGCAGATGTCCACATGATTGGTGCTGTTGGTGCTGACTCTTTTGGACAGGACCTCAAGCAGTCACTTATTGGTTACGGAGTCAATGCGGAGCAGGTAGACGAGCTGTCTGGAGTCTCCACTGGTGTTGCCGTAATCGTGCGCGTTGCCGGCGATAATCGCATCATTTTGGACCATGGCGCTAATCACGCACGCACAGTTGACGACGTAAAAGTAGTGCTCGATCGCATTGCGGAGCCGGGTGACGTGTTCTTGACGCAGTTCGAGTGCGAGTTGTCGACCACGTTTGAGCTTATCAGGTACGCGCATGAGCTGGGGCTCTATACGATGGTAAACCCATCGCCCGCGGCTACCATGACCACCGGTCTTCTCGCCAGCGTGGACTTGCTCTGCCTGAACGAGATTGAGTTTGCGGACCTGTTTGGCGAGGGCAAGATTAGCCCGCTGGCAGAGCCCGAGGCTGCGGTGCAGAAGGTGCTTGAAAGCGGCGTGGCAACTGCGGTGTTGACGCTGGGGTCCAAGGGTTCGATTACTGCCGACGCACACGGCGTTTACCAGCAGGAATGCTATCGCGTGGACACCGTGGACACTACCTGCGCGGGAGACACGTTTATGGGCACGCTTGCCGCGTTCCAGGCGTCGGGGCAGCTAGAGGGCCACGGCATCAAGCAGGCGCTTGACGTGGCCGCGAAGGCTGCGGCACTTGCCACTACTAAGGTTGGTGCTCAGCAATCAATTCCAACGTATCAGCAGGTAGTTGAGTTTTAGGTTAAAATTACCGTGATTGTTGCTTCATAACTCGCAGTCTATACGCAGTTCAAACGCACAAAGGAGACTTATGACAACGCTTTCAACTAAGACGCGCGTCATCATTGACACGGATCCCGGCATTGACGACGCCATTGCGCTGGGATTTGCCTTGGCCGCAAAGGCGCTGGATGTCAAGCTTATTACTACCGTCAGCGGAAATGTTGGCATCGAGAACGTCACCAATAACGCTCTCAAGCTGCTCAAATTCTGGAATCAGCATGTGCCTGTTGCGCGAGGCGCTGCCGAGCCTCTGCTCAGAAAACCGATGGACGCAAGTGACGTCCACGGCGCCTCCGGAATGAGGGGCTACGAATTTGACGGCATTCAACCGGACTGCCTGCTCGAAGAAACTGCACTTGAAGCACAACATCGTGTCATCATGGAGGGTGCTTCGGCTGGCGAGAAAACCACGCTGGTGACGCTTGGTCCTCTGACTAATATTGCACTGTTGCTGAAAGCATATCCACAGGTCAAAGAGCATATCGAGCGCATTGTTATGATGGGCGGCGCTCTGACCCGTGGAAACCTTGGCGTTATGTCCGAGTTTAATGTGGGTGTTGACCCCGAGGCAGCAAAAATTGTCTTCGCATCCGGCGTTCACGTGGCCATGGTTGGCCTTGAGGTGGGCGACGCTGCTCGCGTCATGCCCGAGGACATCGAGAACATCCAGAACTCCGGCAAGAGCGGCGACATGCTGGTCAAGCTGCTGCTCAACTACCGCGTTCACTACCAGGAGGAGGGCTTCAGCATGTACGACCCAACGGCCGTGGCCTACCTGCTGGCTCCTCAGATGTTCGAGACCAAAGACGTGTTTGTGGACGTTGAGTGCGCTGGAGGCTTAACCGCTGGCTGCACCGTCGTTGACCTGGCCGGATACCTTGGCGAGAAACCCAATGCAACCGTGTGCGTTGGAGTTGACCAAAAGGCATTCCGCACTTGGTTTGTCCACCAGATCCAAAAGTGCAACGTCCTCGACGGCTCCGCACCTGCAGTTGAAGGCGTGCTGCTGGACTAAATGCTGCTGAACTAACATCGTCGCTCCAAAACTTACAAGAAAAAAGCCTCTTCTCGCCGTTGAGAAGAGGCTTTGTTGTGCGTAAAAGTGCTGGTTGGAAGCGCAAATTAGCCAATGATAGTCATTACGATAGGAATGACAATCGCAAAGAGTACCGTTGAAGTTGCAACAACGTTAGTTGCAAATTTGACGTCAGCCTTACCCTCGTTTGCCAGAATTGGCAGAACGGTTAGCGCTGGAACTGCGGCCTGGATGATAAACGTTCTAGTTTCAAGTACGTTCTGTGTACCAAACACGCCGGTAAACGCCATGATTACGCCAACCATAATAAGCGGGGCAATAACAAATTTACCAATAAGCGTAATTGCCGTATCGCGGTCAATTCGAATGCTCGAGAGTCCCGTTTCCTGCAAAATAATGCCAATATAAATCAGAGAAAGTGGCGTTACTAGGTTGCCTAAATACGTAAGACCAGTGTTTACAACTGCTGGAACAGGGATGTTGAACACGAGAAAAACGAGGGCTACTAAGAAACCAAGCAATGGTGGTGGTAACAACTTGCTGATATTGAATTTGTGCTCAGCTGCGTTGTTTTTCTCGCCATCATTTTCTGTTGGCATTGGATCACCGTAAATGAAGAAGATTCCAATTGCCCAGGTAGAAATAGTGTTCATGATGTAGTACACCAAGAAGTACGGTACGGCATGCTCGCCAAAGAGCGCAAGATTAAGCGGCATACCAATGAAGATGGTGTTGGCATTTGCAAAGGTATTGAGCATCAAGCCTCGGCGACCTGGTTGGACGCGGAAAACGTTGATAACCAAAAATCCTACGACATAAGACAAAGCAAAGCTGACCGCTGCAATTAGCACCGAGGGACCAAGCTGAAGCAGCTGGTTGAGAGACAAGTTTTTTAGTACCGCTACAAAAATGGAGGAAGGAAGCGCCACATTCATAATCAGCTTAGATGCTTGACCTGCAAATGTATCGTTGAGCCAGTCAATCTTTCGCAGCACATAACCAAGCACAATAATCAAAATGATAGGCAGCACATTCTGTAATGATGTCAAAAAGACAGACATTCTATGCCTCTAACTCCTTGTAGACAGGGAACCACTTAAGGGCGTCAACTGCCTCTTTTGCATCGGCAATTGGCTCGCGGTTCAGACCCTGCCTAATTGCCTCCCCTGCAACGCCAACAGCAATACGCTCGGAGAACTCGGTAATCTTGGAGACTGGAGGAAGAATTGCCGCACCGGGTTTTGTGGTGTCGACGATTCCACCAAGCGAGTGAGCTGCCAGCGAAATCATCTGGTCTGTGAGTAGGCGAGCCTTTGCGGCGAGGGTTCCCAGTCCAAGACCTGGATAAATCAGAGCGTTGTTAGCCTGACCAATCTGGTAGGTTACGCCGTTGAGCTCGACGTCGTCTGAAGGGACTCCGCAGGCTACAAGCGCGCGACCGTCTGTCCAGGTCAGCAGGTCTTGGGCGGTTGCTTCCGCAAGTTTAGTTGGGTTGGACAGAGGGAAGACCATGGGGCGCTCGCAATGAGCTGCCATTTCGCGAATAATCTCTTCGGTGAACGCTCCATGAACGGTAGAGGTTCCAACCATGATTGTTGGGTGAACCGTCTTTACAACGGCTGCGAGGTTGGTGAGCTCGTCAGCGTTTGCGAACTCAGAACGCTTGCGAGCAAATGGCTTCTGCTGTGGAGTGAGGTTGTCCATATCGTCGAAGAGTAGACCCTGACGATCTACCAGGTAGAAGCGCTTTCGAGCCTCTTCACGGTCCATTCCCTGGTCCACAAATTCCTGAAGCACACGCTCAGCGATGCCGCAACCAGCAGTTCCTGCGCCAAAGCAGAGATATACCTGGTCGACGAGTTTCTCGCCAGAAATATTGAGGCCGCCGAGGATGCCTGCAAGGGTAACAATACCAGTACCCTCGACGTCGTCGTTGAAGACAGGGTAGGTGTTCTTGTAGCGGTCCAGGATTGCTGCAGCGTGCGAGCGGCCGAAGTCCTCGAAGTGCAGGTAGAGGTTAGGGAAGAGCTTCTCGACAGTGGTTACAAAGTTGTCAATGAATGCGTTATAGCGATCTTCATCAACACGCTTGTGGCGTTCACCCAGGTATAGTGGGTCATCGAGAAGTTCCTGGCGATTGGTACCAGCGTCAATGACAACAGGCATAATGCGGTTAGGGTCAACACCAGCTGCGGCGGTGTAAACCATGAGCTTGCCAACGGAAATTTCGACGCCGTTAGTGCCCCAGTCGCCGATGCCCAGAATTGCCTCTGCGTCGGTGACGACAATCAGGTCGATGTCTCTACCTGCGGCTGCGTTCTTCAGCGAGGTCTCAAGGTCCTCAGGACGATCAACTGATAGGAAACATGCATACTGTGGATCGACATAGCGCTGAGAATACTGCTCAATATCCGGAGCAATAGTTGGATCGTAGACGATAGGCATGAACTCTTCAACGTGCTTGGAGAACAGGTTATAGAACAGCGTGCGGTTCTCGGAGAAAAGCCTCATGAGATAGTGACGCTTTGTCTCGAGGTCAGGATACTGCTGGAAAAGCACGTATGCCTGCTCAGCTTGCTCCTCAATGGTCTGGATGTTAGGAGGAAGAAGGCCTACCAGGCCATATTTCTGTCGCTCCTCCTGCGTAAAAGCGGTTCCCTTGTTCAAAAAAGGATCATTCAGTAGTTCAAAACCCGTCTTCATGATGCCTCCTTAGTGCATCAGCTGTAATAATTGCCGTATTTGGATCAGATAGAATATGTTTTCTATCTGCGATAACAATACCCATATTCTGTTACGTATTTACGAGAATTAGAATAAATCTTCGGGTTTTGGAAAAATATTTTCTCATCAAACATATATGTTCAACTGCGCATATATAAATTTGGTTAAACTGACAAGGTGATGTTTTCTAATCCCAAGGTGATGTTTTCAAATCCGTTTGAAAGAATCGTTTTAACGGAGAAATGTAAGACAGAATTAATGTCAACTGCGGTTTTGCTGAGCGCTTGTCATGCAAGTGGTAAAAAATGCGTTTAGTTGGAATATGCAGTCGCGACTAGTTTTTATGCAGGCCATCTACCTGCGGTTTTGTTACGGATAAAAATAGCAAAATCTGGACACTTTTTGCTACCTGCGCAAATGCAAGTCAGGAATTTCCGTGATTGCGATTTGACTTCCAACTAAACGGATTTTTTACCCAAAAGAGGGGTCAAATTTTGGTGAGTCAAATTTTTGATACAAAACTCCGCATAAAGAAGGTGGAATATGCAATTTTCTCGGGTGATTGGATGTTGCTCGGTCAATTGGATAGTAGCCGGCTCTCAAAGCGACGTTATTTCACCACAACAGCGCCTTCGGGAAGTGCGATATCCGCATCAGTTGCAATTAAAAGGTTGTTACCTGGTGTTTTAGGAGTATCGGGCCACTCGGGCACATACGCGACGTGTGCAAACTCCTGCGCAAACACGTCCGAAACCTGTGAAAGCAGCGCAGAACCGCGACCTTCCAGCGGACAGCGAACATCGGCCAGATACACCCCGTCAGCTGCAAGTTTTTCTTTGACCGTTTGTGCACCAGCCGCTGTTCCCAGGGGTCCAAGAGATTTTCGACCAGCAAACACCTCGTTTACCAGCACGTTAATGCTGCTAGCATCTGCATCCTGCAGAACCTTCCAGGCGTCGTCCTCGACAATACGCAGCTCACTTGAAGCCGCAGCTAGAGCCTCGTCCAGAAAGAAATGCTCGCGCGCAAGCGAGACTATCTTCGGATCAATCTCGATCGCATCAATAACGCCGCCTTTCATGTGCGTGGCCAGGTGCTTTGGCAGCGAGAAACCTCCGCCGCCCATGACTACAACGTGACCTCGAGCAGACACCTGCTGGATGACCTTCGCCATCATGCGGTGATAGTGGATGCAGAGCTCAAAGCGCAGCTCAGGCGCAATGTAGCTCACGGACTGGAAGGTGCCGTTAACGTTGAGCAGCCTAATGGGCGTACCGTCGGCGTCCTCGGAGTCAAAAATCATCGTGAGGCCAAATTTGGTACGCGTCACAAAAACGCCTCGAGTGCGTAGAATTAACAGAAATAGCTGGTAAATACCAATAACGGCAAGACCCGCTACGGTCGACCAGATAAAAAATGTCCAAAAATCATGTAAGACCATGTTAATTCCTTGTTAGTAAGGTTTCCCTCGGTTATACTAGCCGATACGGCGTTTTTTCTGAACGCTTTTACAGGAAAAGATTTTCTGGGGGTTTATATGATTTTAGGACTTGGTATTCCTGAGCTTCTGATTATTGTTGTCGTTGTTATGGTCATCTTTGGACCTAAGAACCTTCCAAAGCTCGGCAAGGCTGTCGGCGAGACCGTCAAGAGCGTTCGTGAGGGCATGGAGTCTGAGACCAAGGAAGAAACCAAGGAGCCAGAGGCTGAGCTCGTTGAGGACGAAGAGTCCAAAAAGGCTGAGTAACCCCATCTCACACGTATAGACTGACTGACCCATCAACAGAAAGAACACGATGGACACTACTAAAGAGATTGTACTTACCCCAGAAGGCCGTCAGAAGCTTGTCGATGAACTGGCTTATCGTGAGGGCGAGAAACACGACGAGATTGTTGAGCGCATCAAAGAGGCTCGTGGTTTTGGTGACCTTTCTGAGAACTCCGAGTATGACGCTGCAAAAGAAGAGCAGTCTCACAACGAGTCCCGCATCAACGAGATTCGCCAGATTCTCTCTGTCGCAAAGGTTGTCGAGGGCGGCAGCAAGCGCAACGTCACCGTTGCAATCGGCACAACCGTCGAGCTTGCTGATGCAAAAGGCAAGACAACTAAATATGTAATTGTTGGTACTACTGAGACTAACTCCCTTGAGCACAAGATCTCTAACGAGTCCCCAGCTGGCGAGGCTCTTATTGGTCATAAGAAGGGCGACGAGGTTGAGTTCACCACGCCAAACGGCAAGGTGAAGAAGTACACCATTACCTCTATTACTCGCTAGACTGGCACAAAAGATTTTGGTCGCCCCGTGTCCGTCTGGCGCGGGGCGTTTTTACGTGGAGGATACATGTCCGAAGTAGAGAACAACATCGCTGGTAGCTCGGCCGCCGCTGACGCAACCGCCGCCGAGAACGTCGACGCAACCGAGGTCACCCCAGAGGCTTCCATCAACGACGAGCGTGCTCAGCGCCGTTCCCGTCGCCAGGCGCTCATCGACACTGGCATTGACCCATACCCAATCAAGTCCACCGTCACCGCTCACGTCGCTGAGCTGGAGGAGCGCTATGCTGACCTCGAGGACGGCCAGACTGGCGAGGAAGTCTATTCCGTGGCCGGCCGCGTCCGTGCCATCCGCAACCAGGGCAAGATCGCGTTTGTCGTGGTAGAGGACTTCACCGGCCAGATTCAGCTTTTCTGTCGCATCAACAACCTTGACGAGAAGAACTGGGAGCTCCTGGGTCTTCTCGACCTTGGCGACATCATCGGCGCAACCGGCGCCATCATGCGTACGCGCCGTGGCCAGCTTTCCCTGGCAGTCACCTCGCTGGAGGTCCTCTCCAAGTCGCTGCGTCCTCTGCCTGAGAAGTTCCACGGCCTCACCGACCGCGAGGTTCGTTATCGTCAGCGCTATGTTGACCTCATCATGAACCCCGAGGTCCGCGACGTGTTTCGCAAGCGCTCCCAGATCATCTCCATCATCCGCCAGTTCATGGAGGCGGACGGTTACATGGAGGTTGAGACCCCTGTTCTTCAGGAGATTCTTGGCGGCGCAAACGCAAAGCCGTTCATCACGCACTACAACGCTCTGAACACCGAGAACTACCTGCGCATTGCAACCGAGCTTCCACTGAAGCGCCTGCTTGTTGGCGGTCTTGAGCGCGTCTACGAGCTTGGTCGTCAGTTCAGAAACGAGGGCACCGACCTCACGCATAACCCAGAGTTCACCTCTATGGAGGCATATGCCGCCTACTCTGACCTGGCCGGCATGCGCGAGCTTTCCCAGAACCTCTTCCAGGAGATTGCCCGTAAGGCTTGCGGCTGCGAGGAGGGACACGAGGTCATCACTTATCAGGGCACCGAAGTTGACCTATCCGGCAACTGGCGCGTTGCGTCCCTGGCAGAGATTGCTTCCGAGGTCACCGGCGAGGAGCTCTCCATTGACACCCCTGTCGAGAAGCTCCGCGCAGTCCTGGACCGCTATGAGATTGAGTGGAACCCAGAGTGGCAGGCCGGCAAGCTGCTGTTTGAGATCTACGACGAGCTTGGCGAGAAGAGCATCGTAAACCCAACCTTTGTCTGCGATTATCCTGCAGAGGTTTCTCCGCTCACCAAGCGTAAAGCAGACGATCCTCGTCTGACCGACCGCTTTGAGCTCATTATCTGCGGTGCAGAGTACGCAAACGCATACTCCGAGCTCAACGACCCCGTTGACCAGGAGGAGCGCTTTGCTGCCCAGATGGAGGCTAAGCGTCAGGGTGACGAAGAGGCCATGGAGTACGATTACGACTTCATCCGCGCGCTTGAGTACGGCATGCCACCAGCGGGCGGCATTGGCTATGGCATCGACCGCATGATTATGCTTTTCTGCGATCAGCCTTCAATCCGCGACGTCCTTCTCTTCCCACAGCTCAAGCCCGAGAAGCGCTAAGAGTTTGAGCGCACTGCGGATTCAACGCTCGCGACATACCACAATGAGACTTGAAACTTTGTGACACGCCTGTCTTAAAATCCTTTGTGTTCACACGATAGTCACATCAATTAAAACCGGTACCTGCACTTTTACGGGTACCGGTTTCTTGTGATTGTGGGTTTAACCTTTTGGGTACATACCTATCCAAATCAAGAGAGTTTTGAGAGGTTTCAGCACATGTTTGATAAATTCACTGACAGAGCGCGTAAAGTCATGAGCCTGGCTCAGGACGAGGCTCGCGGTCTTGGCCAGATGTATGTCGGTACCGAGCACCTGCTACTTGCTCTCATCAAAGAGGGGGAGGGCATTGCTGCTCAGGCTCTGGCTAAGCTGGAGGTCTCGTATGATGAGGCCCTAGCAACCGTAAAAGAGCTCACCACGGGCGCAGGAGATCCTATTCCTGGCGGCCACATTCCGTTTACTCCTCGCGCAAAGCGCGTGCTTGAGGACGCGTACAGAGAAACTATGACCCACGGTCAAAGCTATATTGCAACAGAGCACCTGCTCTTGGGCATTGTATCTGAGGGCAATGGTCGCGCTATGGATGCCCTGCGTACCATGGGTGTCTCGGGCGACGCGGTAAGAAACGCCGTTGATGAGCTGGTTGCCCAGACTCCAGATGATGCACCAGCTGGTCCTCGTATGGCAGAGCCTCGCATTGAGGGTGGCATCTTTGGCATGCCTGTTGGCGCTGGTCAGATGCGTCCTAACGCAAACGACGATGCCTCCATGCTGGAGCAGTTTGGCCGCAACCTTACCAAGCTTGCCGCAGATAAAAAGCTTGACCCTGTCATCGGTCGTGACCGCGAGATTGAGCGTGTCATGCAGGTTCTTGCCCGCCGCCAGAAGAACAACCCACTTATCCTGGGCGATCCCGGCGTTGGTAAGACCGCCATTGTTGAGGGCTTGGCTCAGCTCATTGCATCCGGCAACGTCCCTGACATCCTGCGCGGAAAGCAGGTTTGGACGCTTGACCTGGCAAGTCTGGTAGCAGGTTCTAAGTATCGCGGTGAGTTCGAGGACCGCATGAAGAAGGTTGTTGCTGAGCTGGAGAAATCCAAGAATGACATCCTCTTCATTGACGAGATTCACACCGTCATTGGCGCCGGCTCCGCAGAGGGCTCCATCGACGCCGCGTCCATCTTGAAGCCACCGCTGTCTCGTGGAGAAATCCAGGTCATTGGTGCAACTACGGCAGAAGAGTATCGTAAACATGTCGAGAAGGACGCTGCATTTGAGAGGCGTTTCCAGCCTGTCAACATCGGCGAGCCAAACAACGACGACACCATTTCTATCATCCACGGTCTTCAGGACCGCTACGAGAAGCACCACCACGTCCACTACACCGAGGCTGCTATCAAGGCTGCCGTTGTGCTTTCGAGCCGCTACATTCAGGACCGCTTCCTGCCAGACAAGGCAATTGACGTCCTTGATGAGGCTGGTGCTCGCGCTCGCATCCACAAGATGAGCCTTCCACCAGAGATTGCCCAGGTAGACGCAGATCTTCTCCGCGTTCGTACCCAGAAATCCGAGGCAGCAAGCGCTCAAGAGTTTGAGCAGGCAGCCCGTCTGCGCGACCAGGAGAAATCCTTGGTAGCAGAGAGGGATCGCCTAGAAACTGAGTGGCGCGAGCAGCTGGACAAGAATATTGTCACCGTTGACGAGGACGACATTGCAAAGGTTGTCTCTGGCATCACCGGCGTTCCTGTCTCTAACCTAACCGAGACTGAGGCTTCAAGGCTGCTTCGTACAGAAGACATCCTTCACCAGCGTGTTGTTGGTCAGGACGAGGCTGTTGTTAAGGTTGCAAAAGCAATCCGCAGAAGCCGTAGTCCTCTCAAAGACCCAAAGCGTCCTGGTGGCTCCTTCATCTTCTTGGGACCTTCCGGCGTAGGTAAGACTGAGCTTGCAAAAGCCCTGGCAGAGTTCCTGTTTGGCTCCGAAGACGCCCTGCTTTCTTACGACATGTCCGAGTACATGGAGCGTCACACTGTAGCTAAGCTGGTTGGTGCTCCTCCAGGATACGTGGGCTACGATGAGGGCGGAGAGCTCACCAAGGCTGTTCGTCGTCGTCCATACTCTGTCCTGCTCTTTGATGAGATTGAGAAGGCACATCCTGACGTCTTCAACATCTTGCTGCAGATTCTGGACGAGGGCCGCTTGACTGACGGTCAAGGCCGTCACGTGGACTTCTCCAACACGGTTGTCATCATGACCTCCAACATTGGCGCTCGCGAGATTGCCCGCACCAACACTATGGGCTTCTCGTCAGAGGGTTCTAAGGGCCTCTCCGACAAAGAGATTACCAGCCGCGTTATGTCCGAGCTCAAGCGTGGATTCCGTCCAGAGTTCTTGAACCGTGTGGACGAGATTGTTGTCTTCAAGTCGCTCTCTACCGAGCAGCTTCGTGGTATTGTTGACCTCATGGTTCTTGAGCTGCGCGATCGCCTGATTGCCAACGGTATGTCCATTGAGCTCACCGAGGCTGCAAAGGATCTGATTGCCAAAGACGGAACCGATCCTGTCTACGGCGCTCGTCCACTGCGTCGCACCATTCAGTCGATGATTGAAGATCCGCTGTCTGAGGAGCTTCTCTCTGGTCAGTGGGCTGCAGGAGACATTGTTGCTGTTGATGTTGATGCTGAGGGTAAAAAGCTTGTGTTCACCAAGACCACGGGCGTTATCCCTGAGCCTCGCAAGAAAGAGACCATGGCGCAGCTTGACCAGATGGATGTCAGCATGGGTCCATCCTCGCTGCCACAGGGTAGTGCAGGCGGTTCGTCCGACCTGATGTCTTCCGCCGAGTAAGACACTCCGACCCGAGGTTCTGCCTCGGGTCTTTTTGTATCGCAGCTAAAACACACAGTTCTCTTGGCAGAAGCTCTTGGCGAGAAACCCGTCTTCTCCAAACCGTCACTACACGCGCCGGCAACAAAACCGTATACTTGAAATGATGAAACAAATTGAAGCCGTAAACGTACCAGATCGCAAAACGCAGCCTGTAAGCTGCAAGTAATTGAGGGAGAGCCATGGAGCCAACGCAACTTGATCCAAGCGCAACAGAAAACGAGGACCGTATTGCCACCGCTCTGAAGATGACTGCTCCTGGCACAGCGCTCCGCGTTGCACTGGACATGATTATCGCTGGTCGTCTGGGCGCCCTCATTTGTGTAGGAGATACAGAAAACGTCCTTGCTGCGGGCGGAGATGGTTTCAAACTTGATGTTTCCTTCACAGCAAACCGACTGTTTGAGCTCTGCAAGATGGACGGCGCTGTAGTGGTGGACAAAGACCTCACCAGAATTCTGCGCGCCAACTTCCACCTCAATCCTGATGCAACGCTTCCAACTGCAGAAACAGGTACTCGTCACCGTACTGCCGCTCGCATGAGCTTGCTCACCAAGTCTATTGTGATTGCAGTGTCTTCTCGCCGTTCGTTGATTACGGTCTACGTTGATGGTCACGTTATTCCGCTGAAGTCGGTACCAGCCATTATGTCTACCGTCAATCAGCTCTCGGTTGCTATGCAAAATACGCGCCAGCAGCTTGATCGCGCTCTTTTACGCCTAACCGCGCTTGAGCTTGATAACTACGTCACCCTGGGCGATGTAGCAGGCATTTTCTACCTGTTTGAGGTGCTTTTGAGTGCCGCTGACCAGCTTGATTCTTGTCTTTTGGAGCTAGGTAGTGAGGGCAAAACCACCGCTATGCAGCGCGAGGAATATTTGGGCGGTATCGACGAGGCCTATAACCTGATGATTCGCGACTACGCTGTAGATTCTTCTGCTGAAGAGGCGCGCGCCATTCGCCGCCGCTTCCACGAGACAGCAAACACTGAGCTCCGTTCCGCAGAAAGTGTTGGCCAGATTCTTGGTTACTCCGATGGCCGCGGAGAAGATGCATCCATGGAGCCTCTGGGCCTGCGCACGCTTTCCCGCGTTCATGTGGTCAACGATGAGATTGCAGCTAGAATTGTTGACGCCTACGATAATCTGCAGCAGCTGCTTCACGTTGCAGAAAACGATACGTCTAGCCTCAAATCTCTGGGTGTCGAGAACCCCGGTGCACTTGCTAACAGTCTCCGCAGAATGTGGGGTAAGTCAGAATAATGGCTGCAAGCAGCACCTGTGCAAAGGTCGTGTCAAAGCCACGTCCTTCTCGCCTCACAACTCATGGAGCAAAAGCCGATACCGTGGCCGTCATTGTGGCTGGCGGCATTGGCGAGCGCTTTGGATATCCTGACGGTAAACAGTTTATTTCTGTCTGCGGTCTTCCGCTGATGAGCTGGTCAATCCTTGCGTTTGATCACGCGCCAAGTGTGGCTCACATTGTGATTGCTTGCTCTGACGAGAAACGCGCTGCAGTTCAGGATGGTGTTGTGGGCAAGCTTGTACTCCACAATCCTGTTCACTTTGCAACGTCTGGTGCTACCAGACAGGAATCGGTTTACAACGCGCTCCAGGTAGTACCTGCCGGATACGATTTTGTTTCTGTTCATGATGCGGTACGTCCGCTCATTGAGGTGGAGACAATTGAGCAGGTCATTGGCACGGTTCGCAAGTCTCCTAAGATTGCGGGAGCAATTTTGGCTCACCGCGCAACTGATACATTGAAGCGCGTAGACGGCGCAACCATCGTAGATACACCTGACCGCTCTACTTTCTGGGCTGCCCAGACCCCTCAAGTGTTCAAGACGCGCACGCTCGTTGAAGCTCACGAAGTAGCTCGTCAGGAGGGTTACCAGGGAACCGATGACTCGTCGTTAGTTGAGCGACTTGGTCTTACGGTATTGTGCGTTGAGTCGCAACGAGAAAACGTGAAGGTCACGTACCCGTCTGACCTTGCAATTGTTGAAGCAACGCTCAGCCGACGCCTAGTAGAAGGCGCAACCGGAAGTGGGGCTGTAGAGTGAGTATGCCAGAGCTTAAAATCGGTCACGGATACGATGTTCATCGCCTGGTAGAGGGTAGAGATCTTATCTTAGGCGGTATCAAAATTGAGCACACCAAGGGTCTTCTCGGCCACTCCGATGCTGATGTTTTGGCTCATGCACTTATGGATGCACTGCTAGGAGCCATGCGCGCTGGTGACATTGGCCAGCTTTTCCCCGATACAGACCCCGCTTATGAGGGCGCTGATTCTATGGTGCTCCTGTCCCATGTTATGCAGCTTGTTCGTAATGAGGGCTTTGAGCTTCTGGACTGTGATTGCACCGTTGCAGCTCAGGCGCCTAAGTTGCTCCCTCATCGCGATGCTATGAGAAACCGCATGGCTGAGGTCATGGGTGTTTCACCAGATAAAGTTGGTGTAAAAGCAACCACCACCGAAGGCCTTGGCTTTGTGGGCACTCAAGAAGGTATTGCTGCCTGGGCAGTTGTGCTGCTGGGACGTAGCGCGCAATAAATTACAGCTCTACGATATGATCGGCTGCCTCCACCACTTTAGGGTCATGAGATATGAGCAGTATTATGTGGTCTTGTTTGACCTTCTTTAGAAGAGTAAGTAGGACGTCAACACTTTTTTGATCTAACGCAGAAGTAGGCTCGTCAAGCAACATAACACTTGGATTCATAAGCATCATGCGGATAATTGCAATCTTTTGTTTTTCTCCACCAGAGATAGCAGAGCTTCTTTCACCCAGGCGAACGTCAAGATTTTGATCGTCACCAAGCAGCAATTTTTCCAGGTTGAATAGCTTGATATAGCTGATTATCTCTTCATCTGTTGGTTGGTTTTTGCACAGCAGCGTCAGATTATTTCTTACTGTATCGTCAACAATGCTTGGCTCTTGCTCGGTAAATCCAAGCGTATTTTTTCGAAGTTCATACTGATTAATTTGAGCTAGCAAATCTTCATTAATGGCAATATTGCCTGACAGGTGAGAAGACCACTCTCCGTTAATGAGCTTCAGAAATGTTGATTTGCCTGTACCGTTTCCACCGGTAATGGCATATATATTTCCTTTTGTAAAACTACAAGACAAGTTGTTCATTAGTACTTTATTTGCATGTGGATAAGAGAATGACACGTTTGTGCAGGTAATTTGATTGACATCGTCTGATGGGATGATGCTACCAACGGATTCTTGAGGTAAATCTAGAATCTGTTCAATTCGATTAAGACTTACCGTAATGCTCTGATAAGCCATACCAAATTCCATGAGAAGCGTAATAGAACCTAAAAGCGATACAAAATAGCTTGAGATTGTTGCAATATAGCCAGGCTGCAGTGCTCCAAGGAAAATTTGATATGCACAGGTAATAAAGACAATGGCTTGGAATACGGCAATCACAGCATTGTTTAATTCTTGTACGCCAAACTCAAGCTTGTACTGCTCATGAATGGCACTACGAAGCTTTTGATTGACGGCATAGTGCTGATTAAAGAAACGCTCAAAGAGAGAATGACGCCTGATAAAATCTACATCAGTGAACTGTGAGAGTTCAATCGATCCATACTGGGACCGTAGCTCTTTAGATTCTTTGTATCTTTTATAGGCCGAAGCTTGGATTTGCTTATAGATAATAAAGCTCACCAATAGTAGAACAGCTGTTACAAGAGCGGTTAATGGGTTCAAATATAAAATAATCGCAAGCGTGCCTATGACGGAGACCACAGTTGTTGCAAAGCTCACACATTGTGTAAGTATAAACATTGAAACGTCATTAGCGTCGTTATTTACTGTCTGGCGGTAATGTCCAGAATCATATGACGAGAAAAACGATGAATCTGCATGTTGAATCTTGTCAATTAGCTGTCGCTCAATAGTAAACGCAGAATCAATCTGCAATTGACAATAGCGCGTTTTAGCAAGATAGGAACAGCCGGCAATAAGGATTCCTAGTGCGGCAACTACAGCGCAATAGAAAAGTATTTCATTCCAAGTTGTTCCTGCAATAAAAAGATTAATTACAAATCCAACAAGAAGCGGCTGGATCACCATAAGCGCTGTGACAAAGAATGACAGAAAGAGAAAAATCGCAAGACTGCCTTTATTCAGAATGGTAGATATACAGTAGCGGATAATGTTAAAAAACTTACTCATTCGAATCACCTCTATCATTATTTAATGCGTATGAGATTAGTTTTAACTTTTTATCGAGATTATAAAGACTTGTACAACAACCAAGTTGACCTGTCTGGTTAAATTGATTTGGACAACCACCATTACACATAGGAAGGACCTTACAATTAATGCATCTTTCCTTATATGGATTATATAAAAGCCATTTACAGTGGTTGTGATTTAGTTGTATTGAATCAAATATTGTTCCGATTTTTTCAGTTGTATCTCCTATTAAGTCCCAGCATTTATAAAGGTCACCGGAAGGATCAATTACATAGGAATTGTATGAAATTGCTCCACAAATTTGCCTTCGATGCAAAAGATTATCTATAACATTAAATCCTTCTTGCATTGCTTTTTTATAGAAAATGTATTCCTCTTCTGCAAATTGAGGAGATGAAAAACACATCCCCAAATCATTATTTTTCTCATTGTAATTTGTTACCGGTGCTAAGCTTATAGAAACGTTGTCTCTTAGACCAGACTTTTTAAGGTCTTCCAGGAGTTCATCAGCATGCTCAATATTAGTCTTATCAGCATTAATTCTGATTGTAATGTCCAGTAAGTCAGCGCAAGACCGGACGTTGTTAAGGATGCGGTCAAAAGTTGGTACACCAGTTTTAGGGATTCGGCGTGAATCATGGTCGTTTCTTGAGCCATCGATTGTGACCTGAGCGTAGTTTATTCCAAGTTCAGTAAGTTGATAAGCAACTTGCCTATTTAATAGATATCCATTTGTGACGATTGAAGCTGGCAACAAGCAATAGTTGTTGTCAATCAATTTGTTAGTTATTGTAGTGATTTTTTCTAATTCAAGAAGTGGTTCTCCACCATACCAAACGATTTGAAGTGATTTTAAATTAGGAAAATTCGCTTCAATGAAGTGTGGTATTTGATCAATTGTGTTATTCGACATTGATGTTTGATTATCAATGTTTTCATAGCAGTAAGGACATCTAAAATTACAATGTGTGGTAGGTGCAATCGTCAATGTTAAATTATCTGTTGTATATCGAGCGATTTGTGACGAGCAATGAAGAGCTTTTGCTTCGTCGACAGAACTATCTACTAGGATTCCACCTGAAATTAAATCCTCTAATGTTTCATCGGATAATGAATTAAGCAAAGTTGGAATTTGCTCGAAACCCTTTTCTATTTTAAAGTATCTTTCTAAAGTTTCCTCAACTTCTAGTAATCCACCAGTGAATGAATTATAAATGTATAGATTATTTTCATTTTCAAAGACAGTATTATATTGTGAGAATTTAATATCATTATAGCTGCTTGACATATCTGTTCACCTACAGTTCAAACTGCTGGAGAGACATTCTCTCCAGCAGCAATTAAGTTAGACGTTGTGCCTTGCGCCACAAATATCAATACGAATTCCACAGTAACCTAATGTTGTGACTTGTTTTGTTGGTTTAACAATCCATTTCATTGTTCTCTCCTTATAAAGTAGAAATATATGTGTTAGCTAACACGTTTTGAATAATGTAGGAGGTTTTATAGATAAAGAAAACCTCTATATCGGTAAGCGGTTGATAATAAAATACATTAATTTTTTAATAAATGTATTTTAACTGCGAATTCTTATTCAGTTTGTATGAGTATTAATTTAAATAAATTATTTTCACCGAAGTTTTTATTTCTGAAACATTCGTTTTGTAAAATTGACTTTGATTGTGTGCTAAAAATGCTAGCCAATAATTTTAATAAAATTTTATAAACCGTTTATACTTACACCAATACACAATGGTTGCGAGGAGTATGCATGCTTGTCTATAACACTCAGACGCATAAAAAAGAAGAGTTCAAGCCAATCGACGAGGGTAAAATCCGCATGTACGTGTGCGGTCCTACGGTTTACGATCAGATTCACATCGGAAATGCCCGTACCTTCCTCTCGTTTGACGTTATTCGCCGTTATCTGATGCATAAGGGTTTTGAGGTTACCTTTGCTCAGAACCTGACTGACGTTGACGACAAGATTATTCAGCGCGCTATTGAGCAGGGAAGGACTGCTCAAGAGGTTTCTGAAGAGTTTTCTCAGGCGTTTATCGAGCAGATGCATCGCTTCAATATTCTTGATCCAGATATTCGTCCTCGCGCAACACACGAGATTGAAGCTATGCTCCAGATGATTCAATCTTTGATTGAACAGGGTCACGCATACGCGGTGCCTTCGGGCGACGTGTACTTCTCGGTTCGTTCTGACCATGGTTATGGCGTACTTTCTGGTCGCGATCTTGATCAGCTTCGCGCAGGTGAGCGCGTTGAGGTTAATGACGAGAAACGCGACCCATTTGACTTTGCACTCTGGAAGGCTGCAAAGCCTGGTGAGCCTAGCTGGCCAAGCCCTTGGGGAGAAGGTCGTCCAGGTTGGCACAGTGAGTGCTGCGCAATGATTCATCGCTACCTGGGCACTCCAATTGACATTCACGGTGGTGGCTCTGACCTGGTGTTCCCTCACCATGAGAACGAGACAGCACAGGCATCTTGCGCCTGGCACGCTCCTCTCGCCAATTATTGGATGCACACCGGAATGCTTCGCGTTGACGGTGAGAAGATGTCCAAGTCGTTGGGCAACTTCTACACGCTCAAGGAAGTTTTGGACAAGTACCCTGCAGATGCAGTAAGACTTTTGATGCTTCAGACGCACTATCGTGCGCCACTTGATTTCTCGTTTGAGCGCCTTGAGGGTACCGTTGGTACGCTTGAGCGTATGAAGACCTGCGTTGCAAATCTTCGCTGGGCTTTCAAGCAGTCTTCTGCTCAGCACGAACTTTCCGATGCTGATAGCACGCTTGCTGAGGCAATTAACACAGCTCAGAGCGAGTTTGACGCTCAGATGGATGATGATTTCAACACCGCAGGAGCACTCGCTGCTATCTTTGTGCTGGTAACTGCTGCAAATACGTATCTTGCAGAGGTTGGCCAGAACGTTGGTGCAAGTCCTGTTCTCCGTGCAGCAGATATGTTGTGCGAGCTCACGGGAGCTTTGGGAATTGATTTGACTCAGGCAGCGTCTACCTCTGATTTACCAGAGGAGCTTGTGGCACTTGCTGCCCAGGTGGCAGGCTATGAGGGCTCGTCAGCTGACGAGGCTGCAGAGGCTTTGCTTGCTGCTCGTCAGGAGGCTCGTTCCCAGAAGAACTGGGCAGTTGCCGATCAAATTAGAGACGGCATTGCTGAGCTTGGACTTTTGATTGAAGATACCGCCGCTGGCGCTCGACTTAAGCGTAAGGCAGACTAACTATGGCAAGAAATCAGCGTTCTACCTCTAAAAACACGCGCTCCGAGGGTGCTGCTGGTCGCGGCGCTGCCGGACGCGGCGGAGCTGCAGGTCGTGGTGACGCGGGTCGCGGTGGCGCAGGTCGCGGCTCCAAGAAGGCTGCCGACTGGAGCGGTTATTTTGGCGCCAAGAATGGCCAGGGCTCAAAGGGCGGCCGCTCCACACAAGGCGCACGCGCAGCTCAGGGCACTCGTGGGCAGCGAAGCGCTGGTGCTGGTGGACAGCGAGGTGCTGGTGCTGGAAGGCCTGGAAACAAAAAGCCTGCAACCGATCTTATCGAGGGTCGTCGCGCAGTAGCTGAGGCGCTGACCGTGGGTATTCCTTTGAAGAATGCGCTGGTACAGGCCGCAAGTGGACAGAAGGACCAGGAGATTGAGGCTCTTGCACGTCAGCTTGAGCAGGAGGGTATTCCTGTCGAGCGTGTTGCAAAGCCCGTACTTGACTCGCTTTCAAGTCATGGCGCTCACCAGGGCGTTATTGCCCGCACACAGCCGTTTGCCTATGCCGACCTCTCTGAAATCATTCAGCGCGCCGGTTCTGAAAACGCGCTGGTTGTGGTCTTGGATCACGTCACTGATGAGGGAAACTTTGGTGCAATTGTAAGAAGTGCCGAGGTAGTTGGCGCAGCCGGCGTTGTTATTGCAAACGCCCGCGCTGCCCGAGTTGGCGTTGGAGCATATAAGACGTCCGCAGGAGCTGTGCTTCACCTGCCAATCGCTCAGGTTTCTAATCTGCCGCGCGCTCTTGAAGAGCTTAAAGCCGCAGGTTTTTGGACATGTGGCTCTACCGAGCACGCCACTCAGTCCGTTTGGGAGGCTCCTATGGGAGGTCGCCTTGCACTTGTTATGGGCTCTGAAGGTTCAGGAATTTCTCGCCTTATGCTCGAGAAGTGCGATTTTACGTGCAAACTTCCTCAGTTTGGCCAGGTAGAGTCCCTGAACGTTGCTCAGGCAACAACGGTCATGTGCTACGAGTGGCTCCGCAGGACTCAGGAAGCGTAAGCCCAGGAAGCCCAGGAAGCCCAGGAAGCTCAGGAAGCGTAAGGTATGGCTCAGAAAAAATCGCTGCTTGTAGTCGATGGCTATAACGTCATGTTGGCAACTCCTCGCTATGAGGCGTTGCTGGATGAACGCGGCTCTTCTGCACAAGAAACCGCTGCTGAGAGGGCTTATCACCTCAATACCGATCAGTTTTATCGCGCCCGTTTGGCGCTCATCTCTGACGTTGCCACGTTTGCGCAGGGCACCTACGAGGCCGTTATTGTGTTCGACGGCAAGGGAAACGTAAACGACGAGCGCCCGGAGCGCACCCACGCTGGCGTGCAGCTGGTTTTTTCCGAGACTGGGGAGTCCGCGGATAGCGTCATCGAGCGCCTGGTCACGGACGCTCGAGAGGCTGGTCGCAAGGTATTTCTAGTCACGTCGGACAGGGACATTCGTGTCACAGCCGGCTTTGGCCATGGCGAGGTCACGCGCATTGCAAGCGCATCACTGGTCCACGAGATTTCCCAAGCAGATGACGTTGTCGAAGAGATGCGTCGTGATCAGGTCAGTACGCGCATGACGCTTGAAGACCGCATTTCTCCAGATCAGCGCGAGAAACTCTGGAAGCTTCTGGGCAAATAGGCAGCCAGGTCAGCGTCGCAAGCGCCCACGCGCTAATACGCCCGACGCGCCAATTTGACTGACGCGCCAATGCACTCGACGTGCCTGGGCGCAATCAGCGCGCCTGATTTCTGCAAAGAATCTGTAAATTTTGCCTGAAAACGTCAAAGAATCGGTGGATTTGCCTGATTTTGTTAAAGAATCGGTGGCTCAAATACAGATTCTTTGCATTTTTCAGGCGGGTCTTTCGTGACGTAGCTTTAGATCTGGGTGTGGTGTCATGGACGCTTTCAAGGAGCCTGATTTTCTCGCCATATCTGAATGATTTGCCGGAAAAGTTCACCAAGTCTGAGTAATTTGCCGGTTTTTCTCGCCATGTCTGAGCTGTTTTACTCAGACATGATGCGGTTTTCAGGCTGGCCAGACTTGATGGGCAGTGCCTTTGCACCAAGCTAGCTCCTACAGAAGGGAAGTGCTCCTACATGCTGCATCGACCAGTTTGTGGAGAAAAATTTCTCGAAAATTGAGACTAGACCAAAGTCAGAAAAGTCTATAGAATATCCTCTGCACTTGATGCCGCTATAGCTCAGCTGGTAGAGCAACTGACTTGTAATCAGTAGGTCCCGGGTTCGAAGCCTGGTGGCGGCACCACTTGAATTTTCAGCCAGGCATTGCCTGGCTTTTTTCGTGCGAATTTTAGGGCATTCGCGACGTATCGCATACGGCTCCTATGACAACCGTAAAAGCCCATATGCGCCTGGCGAGAAACCCGCTTGAAGTTGTGGCCAGAAACCCGCTTGGAGTTGTGACGAGAAACCCGCTTGGAGTTGTGGCCAGAAAACCGCATGGAATCGTGGCGAGAAAAACGCTTGGAATTGTGGAAAAAATTTGATAAGATACGCCCGGTTGGGTGGATTACGTTGACAAGATTTTTATTCAATCGTAATATTTTCCCGCTTGAGAGGTAATTGGAAGATCAACTAGACTTCCTGCGTACGTTAAACTGCAAGGTAAACAGCGTACACAATTGCTTCTAGAGTGCTTGAAAACGGCATTCGGGGATATGGCACAGCGGCAACTGCGGCGGACTGTAAATCCGCTCCCTCTGGGTTCCTTGGTTCGAGTCCAAGTATCCCCACCACGCCCGTGTAGCTCAGTAGGTAGAGCACTTCGTTGGTAACGAAGAGGTCACCGGTTCAAATCCGGTCGCGGGCTCCATGTTTCAAGCGGCATTTATGCCGGCGTAGCTCAGCTGGTTAGAGCACACGGCTCATACCCGTGACGTCACTGGTTCGAATCCAGTCGCCGGTACCAGACTCTTTACGGCGTACATGTCCTAGACATTTGCGCCGTTGAGTATAAACAGACGTTTTTTCACCACGGTCTAGCCCGAGGGTTAGTTCCAGAAGGAGGATTGGCAATGGCCAAGGAAAAGTTTGACCGCACAAAGCCACACGTAAACATCGGTACCATTGGTCACGTCGACCACGGTAAGACTACCCTTACCGCAGCAATCACCAAGGTTCTCTCTGAGACCGAGGGCTGCAAGGCAGACTATACCGCCTTCGAGAACATCGATAAGGCTCCAGAGGAGCGTCAGCGTGGTATTACCATTTCCGTTGCTCACGTTGAGTACGAGACTTGGGAGCGCCATTACGCTCACGTCGACTGCCCTGGCCACGCAGACTACATCAAGAACATGATTTCTGGTGCAGCTCAGATGGACGGCGCAATCCTCGTTATTGCTGCAACCGATGGTCCTATGGCTCAGACTCGTGAGCACATCCTTCTTGCACGTCAGGTCGGCGTTCCTTACATCGTCGTCTTCCTGAACAAGTGCGACATGGTCGACGATGACGAGCTCATCGACCTCGTCGAGATGGAGACCCGTGACCTTCTCTCCGAGTACGACTTCCCAGGCGATGACCTTCCAATCATCCGTGGTTCCGCTCTCGGCGCTCTTAACGGCGAGGAGAAGTGGGTTGAGTCCATCCGTGAGCTCATGCACACTGTTGACTCCTACATCCCAACACCAGCTCGTGACAACGAGAAGCCATTCCTGATGGCAATCGAGGACGTCATGACTATTTCTGGTCGTGGTACCGTTGCTACCGGCCGTGTTGAGCGTGGTGAGCTCAAGCTCAACGATCCAGTCGAGATCGTTGGTATTAAGCCAACTCAGAACTCTGTTGCTACCGGCATTGAGATGTTCCGTAAGACCATGGACTTCTGCGAGGCTGGCGACAACGTTGGTATTCTTCTTCGTGGTGTTAAGCGCGAGGACATCGAGCGCGGTCAGGTTCTCTGCAAGCCTGGTACCGTTACTCCACACAAGAAGTTCACCGGTGAGGTTTACGTTCTTACTAAGGAAGAGGGCGGCCGTCACACCCCATTCTTCTCTGGTTACCGTCCACAGTTCTACTTCCGTACAACTGACGTAACCGGCGACATCTACGAGCTCACCGATGCAAACGGTGGCAAGGTAGAGATGGCTATGCCTGGTGACCACATCACCGTTGGCTGCGAGCTCATTCACCCAATCGCTCTTGAGCAGGGTCTGAAGTTCGCTATCCGCGAGGGTGGCCACACCGTCGGCGATGGCCGTGTTTCCACCGTCATCGAGTAACTTCTTTAAAAGTTGCTAACTTGCCCGGCGTGCTCTTTTGCGCGCCGGGTTTTTTGTCGAGAAAAAATATGTGAACGCCTAGAGTAATTAGAGAAAAGTATTGACATCTCTGGGTAGTGGGTGCTAACCTAAGCAACCGCGTCACATTTCGAGAATACATCTCGTGACCGTGTTCAGGAGGATCAATGCGTACACTCGTTACTCTCGCCTGCACTGAGTGCAAGCGTCGTAATTACACTACGGACAAGAACAAGTCCAACAACCCAGATCGTATGGAGTTGAAGAAGTACTGCCCATGGTGCCACAAGCACACGGTACATCGCGAGACCCGCTAGGCTAGGTGGGTTCGTTCTAGGCCAGTAGCTCCAATGGTAGAGCGGCGGTCTCCAAAACCGTTTGTTGAGGGTTCGAGTCCTTCCTGGCCTGCCAGATAACTTCACCGGCCTTCCCATAAGGGTTGGCCGGTTTGTATGTAGGTATAACATCCAAGGGAGCGTAGGATGGCAAATAAGGAGCGCAATAAGAGGAGCGCACGTAAGGCTCGCGCAGAAGAGCGCGCCCAGCGTGAGGCCCTTCAGGCTGAAGCTACTCCTGAAGCTTCTGCTAAGGCCACTAAGGTCGAGGCAAAGAAGCAGGAGAAGTCCATTCAGCGTAACGCTAACCCTGGCTTCTTTGGCCGCCTGGGTGCTTATTTTGCAGGCGTTCGTACAGAAATGCACCGCGTTGTGTGGCCTTCAAGCTCTGAGCTTGCTGGTTTCTCTGTAGCCGTAATTGCAACAATCATTTTCTTTGGCTTGGTAACTTGGCTGGTTGATACTGGCATTGTTGCTGGTCTCGTCGCCTTTACTGGACTGAGGGGATAATCAATGGCTAAGCGCTGGTATGTAGTTCACACCTATTCAGGTTATGAGAACAAGGTAAAGACAGACCTTGAGCACCGTATTGAGACCTATGGTCTTGAGCGTGCTGTTGTTGATATTCAGATTCCTACTGAGGAAGTTACTGAGGTCAAGGACGGCGGTAAGCGCGAGACCAAAGAGTCCAAGGTTTTCCCAGGTTACGTTCTTGTTCGCATGGAGCTGGATGACAATACTTGGGCTGTTGTTCGCAACACCCCAGGCGTAACTGGTTTTGTTGGCATTGACGGCAAGCCAGTTCCTCTGCGTCGTGATGAGTTCGATAAGATCATGCGTCGCGGCGGTATGAAGACGGGTAGCCCTGTACCTAAGCGTACAGCAACCAATATTGAGGTCGGTCAGGCAATTCACGTTCTTTCTGGTCCTCTCGCTGACTTCGACGGAACTGTTTCTGAGGTCAACGCAGAGTCCGGCAAGATTAAGGTTATGCTCACCATCTTTGGTCGCGAGACTCCGGTTGAGCTCACCATGGATCAGATTTCCCTGATAGACTAGTAACTAACGGCTTATCCCGCACTTCTCGTCCCTTGTGGATTGCTTCTCGGGAGTGCGCGAGAATAGACTCAAACGTATTCAAACAGGAGGCTTAACATGCCCGCAAAGAAGGTTGTTAACTTTATTAAGCTGCAGATTCCTGCAGGCCAGGCAAACCCAGCTCCTCCAGTAGGACCAGCTCTGGGTGCTGCACAGGTCAACATTATGCAGTTCTGCCAGGCATTCAACGCTGCAACTCAGGACAAGGCTGGCGACATCATCCCAGTCGAGATTTCTGTTTACGAGGATCGTTCCTTTGACTTCGTAACCAAGACTCCTCCAGCAGCTCAGCTCATTAAGAAGGAGCTTCACCTCAAGGGTGGTTCCGGTGTTCCTCAGCGCGATAAGGTTGGCCAGCTCTCCCAGGAGCAGCTCACCAAGATCGCTGAGATCAAGATGCCTGACCTCAACGCAAACGACATTGAGGCTGCAAAGAAGATCGTCGCTGGTACCGCTCGTTCCATGGGTGTAACCATCGCCGAGTAGTGTTTACTCCCGTCAGCCATTAGTGTGGCTGACGGTTGTTTTGTCAGTGCATCCGACGTTAGTGCACGTAGTTGGGTTTCTCGCCAAGAGGGCGTAACTATGGACGGAAGATGCAGGAGTGGGAGGGCAGACGCCCGCTAACCACAGGAGGTACATAATGCCTAAGCACGGAAAGAACTACAAGAATGCAGTTGCCAAGGTAGACGGTGCAAACCTCTACAGCCCAAAAGAGGCAGTAACCCTGTCTAAGGAGCTTGCAACTGCTAAGTTTGACGAGACCATTGAGGTAGCAATTCGCCTTGGTGTCGATACTCGTAAGGCTGACCAGAACGTTCGCGGTTCTATCTCTCTGCCTCACGGCACTGGTAAGACCGTTCGCGTTGCAGTCTTCGCAGAGGGCGAGAAGGCCCGTGAAGCTGAGGCAGCTGGCGCTGACATCGTCGGTGGCGACGAGCTCATCGCAGAGGTCGAGAAGGGCATGCTTGACTTTGACGCAGCAATCGCAACCCCTCAGATGATGGGTAAGGTTGGCCGTCTTGGTCGTGTTCTTGGTCCTCGTGGCCTTATGCCTAACCCTAAGCTCGGCACCGTTACCATGGATGTTGCAAAGATGGTTAACGAACTCAAGGCTGGTCGTGTTGAGTATCGTGCAGACCGTTTTGGTATCTGCCACGTTGCAATCGGCAAGGCTTCTTTTGAGGTCCAGCAGCTTGTTGAGAACTATGGCGCACTTCTCTCTGAGATCATTCGCGTCAAGCCATCCAGCGCAAAGGGTAAGTACGTCAAGACCGTTGCTATTTCCTCTACTATGGGCCCTGGCATCAAGGTTGATCCAACCAAGGTTCGTAACCTCATGGAGGACTAAGCTTTACGCTTAGAAGTACCTAGCACGCTTAATCCGGTATCTGCTTTCAGGTACCGGATTTTTCTTGCAGCGTGAGTGCGGCTTGATGTGTGTGGCTGAGTTGTGCGTAGCTGCTTAGCAACTCGACCGCTCTTCTCGTCAAATTTTTGTGAAGAGAAAGAAATTGCGCGCTCAACCTTGACTTGGATAGTTTTTTGCTGCACAATATCCAACGCAAGACAGACGTCTTGTAGTTGCACGTTCGCTGCCAAAGACAGCCGGCGCCTTGAATCCAAGGCTTAATGGGAATTCCCGCCTGCCGAGGTGGTCTTGAGATTAGTACATCCAGACCCCGCTTTGGTTGCCAAAGTGGGGTCTTTTCATGTGAGGGCCGCACCTGTTGGCGCTCGTGCCCGAGACATGATAAAGGAGGTGTACTACATGCCAGCTCAGTCTAAACTTGATTTGCTCGAGAAGGTTTCCGCTTCTCTCGACAACTCCAAGGGTCTGTTTGTTATCGACTATCGTGGTCTCTCAGTAAAGGAGACTCAGGAGCTTCGCCGCGCACTTACCGCAGCAGGCGCTCACATGAAGGTCTATAAGAACAACATCGTCAAGATTGCTCTTAAGAACGCCGGTATGCCAGAGATTGACGAGATGCTCGCCGGTACCTGCGCATACGTTTTCTATGAGAATGATCCTGTCGAGGCCGCTAAGGTCATCAAGGATCAGGCCAAGAAGCTCAAGAAAGTTGAGTTCATTGGTGGTATCGCTGATGGTCAGGCACTTACTGCTGACGAGGCAAAGGCTTACGCAGATCTTCCTTCTCGCGAGGAGCTCATTGCAAAGCTTGTCTTCGTTGTTGCAAGCCCACTTACCGGTATTGCACAGGTTTGCGCTGGTCCAGCTCGTGGACTCGCAACCGCTCTTTCTGCAGTCGCAGATCAGAAGAACGCTGCATAAGCAACGTTTTGTTGTACCCGCGCATTGGCGCAAACCGCGTGAGAGTGTAGACGCACTTAAACGCACACATACAAGCCGGGCTTTTGCCCAGATGCAGTACAAAGGCTGCATCGTTTAAAAAGGAGAATTGACATGGCTGTCACTAAAGATGAGATCATTGAGGCCCTTAAAGAGATGCCAGCACTCGAGCTTTCTGAGCTCGTTCACGAGCTTGAGGACGTCTTTGGCGTTTCCGCTGCTGCTCCTGTAGCTGTCGCTGCTGCTCCTGCAGCTGGTGGCGCTGCTGAGGAGGCAGAGGAGAAGACCAACTTTGACGTTGTCCTCGAGGGCTTCGGCGACAACAAGATCGGCGTCATCAAGGTTGTCCGTGCTCTTACCAACCTTGGTCTCAAGGAGGCAAAGGAGGTCGTCGAGGGTGCTCCTAAGGCAGTCCTCGAGGGCGCTAAGAAGGAGGACGCTGAGGCTGCTAAGGCTCAGCTCGAGGAGGCTGGCGCTACCGTCACCCTTAAGTAAGTCCATCCTACATTGCTTACTGGAGAGGTCAGACTTCGGTCTGGCCTCTTTTTTATTTGCCTGGCGAGAAACCCGTGTGCTCGCAGCGCATGAAGTTGAGGTGCTTTTGCAGTAGCCTGAAAAGTGCATCAAGCTGGGACGTATTTGCTGCAGCCTGAAAAGTGCATCAAGTCTGAGCGATTTGCCGGATTTTCTCGCCTTATCTGAGCTATTTGCCTGTTTTTCTCGCCTTGTCTGAGTACTTTTGCTCAGACTTGACGTGCATTTCAGGCTCATAAATCCTGCGTGATTGCTCTAGCTTCCTGCGTGACTTACCCTAGTTTTTCTCGCGCCTGATTTCTGCAAAGAATCTGTAAAATTTGCCTGAAAACATCAAAGAATCTGTGGATTTGCCTGATTTTGCAAAAGAATCGGTGGCTCAAATACAGATTCTTTGCACTTTTCAGGCGCGTGCAGCAAAAGGCCGACGCGCCTGGCGAGAAACCCGTGCGCTCGCAGCGCATGAAGCACCGTGTGGAGCACGGCGGCGGGGGAGCGCCGCTCACCGAAAGCCATTTCTGTCTCCGTGTACCTTCTCCACAAAATCTTCATATATAGAAAAGACGAGTTAGTCAAGTATTTACCTGCAACATAACGTTTGTGCAGTTGAAAAACATAAACGCGATAATATAGTCAAAACGTCTTAAAAAATCAAGTGTTTTTCTGTTGACGCGCATTAAAATCTTGACTAAATTACTAGGTTGCGACAATTGCCACCTTCCACCCTTTTGAAGGAGGACAACCTGGTGTCTACCGCTAAAAAGACTTCCCTCACCACGCCTCAGGCGCATACTGGACGCAGGACGTTCAGTAAGATTCCCGCAGCTATGGAGCTGCCAAATCTGATTTCTGTACAGAAGGAATCATTTGAGCGCTTTATGGGAGAGGGCCTTGCAGAGTCCTTCGCTGAGTTCTCTCCAATTGAGAACAGCGCTGGAACCATGCAGGTCACCTTTGGTGACCATCAGTTCGGCGACCCTGCCAATTCAATGGCTGAGTGTCGTGCAAAAGACATTTCATATCAAGCACCTCTTTTTGTTGACGTCCGTTTTGTCAACAAAGAGACTGGTGAGATGAAGGAGCAGCTTGTCTTCATGGGTGATTTCCCACTGATGACTGAGCGCGGTACCTTCATCATCAACGGTTCTGAGCGCGTTGTGGTTTCGCAGCTCGTTCGTTCACCTGGCGTGTACTTCTCGTCAGAGATGGACAACGGTGTTCTGGTCCACAAGTCTCAGTTCATTCCTGCACGTGGTGCATGGCTCGAGTTTGAGGTTGATAAGCGCGGCCACCTGGTCGTCTCCATTGACCGCAAGCGTCGCCAGAGCGCTACCGTTTTCCTCCGTGCACTTGGCATTGCTGTTACCGACGACGAGATTCTCTCGCTCCTTGGCGATTCCGATGTTGTTCGCAACACACTTGAGCGTGATGTTGCAACCACACGTGAGGATGCACTTATCGAGATTTATCGTCGTCAGCGTCCAGGCGAGCCACCAACTGTTGACTCTGCCCGTTCTCTGCTTGACGGCCTCTTCTTCAACGAGCAGCGCTATGACCTTGCACGCGTTGGTCGTTACAAGATCAACAAGAAGCTTGAGGAAGAGATTCCTGCAGATGTTCGTGTCCTTACCAAAGAGGACATTGTCGCAGCTCTTCAGTACCTTCTTGCAGTGCATGCAGGTGATGAATCTAAGCACCTTGATGACATTGACCACTTTGGCAACCGCCGCGTCCGTACCGTTGGCGAGCTGGTCCAGAACCAGTTCCGCATTGGTATGAGCCGCATGGAGCGCGTTGTTCGTGAGCGTATGGCATCTCAGGACGCAGACGACATCACTCCACAGTCTTTGATCAACATCCGTCCAATTGTTGCTGCAATCAAGGAGTTCTTCGGTTCTTCTCAGCTTTCGCAGTTCATGGACCAGGCAAACCCACTTGCTGGTTTGACCCACAAGCGTCGTCTTTCTGCTCTGGGACCTGGCGGTCTTGCAGGACACAAGTCCGGCTCCAGCCGTCGTACCAACGTTCCTACCGCAGTCCGCGACGTTCACAACTCGCACTACTCCCGTATGTGCCCAATCGAGACTCCTGAGGGACCAAACATTGGTCTTATCGGCTCTTTGGCACTGTACGCTCATGTAAATGAGTACGGCTTTATCGAGGCTCCTTATCGTAAGGTCACAGGCGGTGTTGTTTCTGACGACATTGTCTGGATGACTGCAGACGAGGAGGAGAATCACATTATTGCTCCTGCTAACACCCCAATTGACCCTAAGTCTAAGAAGTTTGTTGAGGTTGACACAGACGGCAAGATTGTTGTTGCAGACCGCGTTATTGCACGTACCCGCGACTTCGACGGTTCCTTCGGTGCGCCTGCACAGGTTCCTGTTGAGGACGTTGACTACATGGACGTTTCTCCACGTCAGCTTCTCTCCGTCGCAGCTAACCTCATTCCATTCCTTGAGCACGACGATGCAAAGCGTACCCTCATGGGTGCAAACATGCAGCGTCAGGCAGTGCCTCTGATTCAGTCCCACGCTCCATTTGTTGGAACTGGTATGGAGGGCCGCGCAGCTCAGGACTCTGGTGAGCTTATTTGCGCAGAGTTTGCCGGCCAGGTCACCGAGGTAGACGCAGCTCACGTTGTCATCTACTCCGATGAGCACGGTTCTCAGCGCTACGATCTTCCTAAGTACGAGCGCTCCAACCAGTCCACTTGCATCAACCACCGTCCAATCGTCACTGTTGGACAGCAGGTTGAGAAAGGCCAGCCAATCGCAGACGGTCCATCTGTTGACCACTCTGAGCTGGCACTTGGTGCAAACCTTACCGTTGCTTACATGCCATGGGAAGGCTACAACTACGAGGACGGTATTATCGTCTCCGAGCGCGTTGTTCAGGAAGACCTTCTGACCTCCGTTAACATTTCCCGCCATGAGATTGATGCTCGTGATACCAAGCTTGGTGCCGAGGAGATTACCCGCGAGATTCCAAACCTTGGTGAGGACATGCTCGCTAACCTTGACGATGACGGCATCATTCGCATCGGCGCTGAGGTTGGTCCTGGCGATATTCTGGTTGGTAAGGTCACTCCTAAGGGTGAGACCGCTCTGACCGCAGAAGAGCGCCTGCTTCGCGCAATCTTCGGTGCTAAGGCACACGACGTTCGCGATACTTCCCTCAAGATGCCACACGGCTCCTATGGCCGCGTTGTTGACGTTGTCCGCTTCAGCCGTGAGGCTGGAGACGACCTGCCTCCAGGAGTAAACGACCTGGTCCGCGTCTTTGTTGCTCAGCGCAGAAAGATCCAGCAGGGCGATAAGATCGCTGGTCGTCACGGTAACAAGGGTGTTATTTGTAAGGTTCTCCCAGTTGAGGACATGCCTTACATGGCAGACGGTACCCCAGTAGACGTTATTCTCGACCCACTGGGCGTTCCTTCCCGTATGAACGTTGGCCAGCTGCTTGAGTGCCACCTTGGCTGGGGCGCTGCACACGGTTGGGATGACGACGACGCAGATTCCAAGCGTTACGTTGAGGGTCCAATCCCTGTTGCAACACCACTCTTTGACGGTGCTACTGATGAGTCCGTTGCAGAGATTGTTCGCCGCACCAACATCAACATGATCAATAAGGCTCTCAAGGAGTACGGCGAGGACATGCGTGAGGAGTTTGTTCCACAGCTCAACGAGCGTGGTAAGACTACCCTCTACGATGGCCGTACCGGTGAGGCTTTCAAGAGCCCAATTACCGTTGGTGTTTCTTACATCTTGAAGCTCGGCCACATGGTTGACGATAAGATCCACGCACGTTCAACTGGTCCTTACTCTCTTGTTACCCAGCAGCCTCTGGGTGGTAAGGCACAGTTCGGTGGTCAGCGCTTTGGTGAGATGGAGGTTTGGGCACTGTATGCATACGGTGCTGCTAACGTCCTCCAGGAGATTCTCACCGTTAAGTCTGACGATACCAACGGCCGTGTTAAGACCTATGAGTCCATTGTTAAGGGCGAGAACATTCCTACTGCAGGAATTCCTGAGTCCTTCAAGGTCCTGGTCAAAGAGATTCGCTCCCTGGCACTTGACATTGAGCCAATCTCCTATCGTAAGCGTGCAAATACCGCAAAGGTCACAGATCCTGAGGAGAAGAACGCTGTTGAGATCCTCAACGACCTTGGCTTCACTGAGGTAACCGCTTCCGACCTGTCCCAAGACGCTGAGGGTGCATCCGCACTTGTAGGCGACGCGACCACCGATAAGGAGTAGCGACTGTGGCAGATTTCGATTCCACTGAATTTGACGCTATTAAAATTTCTCTAGCGTCTGCTGATGATATCCGCGGTTGGTCCTATGGCGAGGTAAAGAAGCCTGAGACCATCAACTACCGTACCCTTAAGCCAGAAAAGGACGGTCTTTTCTGTGAGAAGATCTTTGGACCTGTAAGGGACTGGGAGTGCGCCTGCGGTAAGTACAAAGGCATTCGCTTCAAGGGCATTACCTGCGAGCGCTGCGGTGTTGAAGTAACCACCGCAAAGGTTCGTCGTGACCGCATGGGCCACATCGAGCTTGCTGCTCCTGTAAGCCACATTTGGTACTTCAAGAGCCCAACCAGCTTCCCTCTGGCACGTCTTCTTGACATCAAGAGCAAGGACCTCGAGAAAGTCCTCTACTTTGCATCTTACGTAATCACCAGTGTTGACACTGAGGCACGTGAGGCTGACGTAGACGATCTTCGTGAGGAGCTTGCAGCAGACCTCGAAGAGCTTGACGCAGAGCGTGACGATCAGATCGCACGTCTTCGCGAGCAGGGCCAGCCACAGGATGACGAGTTTGGCGATTTTGAGCCTCTTTCTGAGGACGAGATTCGTGCAGGCGTCGCTGATCTTGAGGAAGAGTACGAGGAAGAGAAGACGCTTCGTCGTGAGGCTTTCGAGAAGTTCATGCAGCTTGAGACCAGAGAGCTCATCTCCGATGAGGGTCTGTTCTCCGAGCTTAAGCGCTACTATGGCATCTACTTCAAGGGTGGCATGGGCGCAGAGGCTGTACGTGACCTTCTCTCCAACATTGACCTTGAGAAAGAGGCCAAGGAGCTCCGCGCTATTATCGCCAATGAGGATGCTCAGAAGCAGAAGCGCGAGAAGGCCATTAAGCGTCTTGAGATTGTTGATGCCTTCCTCAAGGGTGGCAACGATCCAGCTAACATGATCCTTGACGTTGTTCCAGTTATTCCACCTGATCTTCGTCCTATGGTTCAGCTTGATGGTGGCCGTTTTGCAGCTTCCGACTTAAACGATTTGTATCGTCGTGTTATTAACCGTAACAATCGTCTTAAGCGCCTGCTTGACCTTGAGGCACCTTCTATCATTGTTAATAACGAGAAGCGCATGCTTCAGGAGTCCGTTGACGCTCTGTTTGACAACGGTCGCCGTGGTCGTCCAGTCACTGGTCGTGGTGGACGTCCTCTGAAGTCTCTTGCTGAGGCCCTTAAGGGTAAGCAGGGTCGCTTCCGTCAGAACCTTCTGGGTAAGCGTGTTGACTACTCTGGCCGTTCCGTCATTGTTGTTGACCCACACCTGAAACTGCACCAGTGCGGTCTTCCATCTGCTATGGCACTTGAGCTCTTCAAGCCATTTGTCATGCGTCGTTTGGTTGAGCTCCGTAAGGTTGAAAACATTAAGGGCGCAAAGCGCGCTATTGACCGTGGTACCCCAGTTGTTTGGGACGTTCTGGATGAGGTCATTCAGGACCGCCTCGTTCTTCTCAACCGCGCACCTACCCTTCACCGTCTGTCTATCCAGGCATTTGAGCCAGTCCTTATCGAGGGTAAGGCAATCCACCTGCACCCTCTGGTCTGCGCACCATTCAACGCAGACTTCGACGGCGACCAGATGTCTGTCCACGTGCCACTTTCTACTCAGGCACAGACAGAGGCTCGCATTCTGATGCTCTCCAGCAACAACCTCAGAAGCCCTGCTTCTGGTAAGGTTCTGACCGTTCCTTCTCAGGATATGGTCTTTGGTGTCTACTACCTCACTTCCGAGAAGACCGGTGAAGACGCTAAGACTCTTACCTTTGCAAGCTTTGAGGATGCTCTTCTGGCTATTGAGGCCAACCGTGACCTTGAGCTTCAGGCAAAGGTTGTTGTCCGCGTAAGCTCCAAGGATGCAAACGTTGCTGATAGCGATCGTGCTATCTTCCGCGTTATGACTGGCCGCGGTCAGTATGAGGATCTGGACGTTACTGAGGGTACTAAGCGTTTTGAGACCACTGTTGGTCGCATTATCTTCAACCGTCAGTGCCTGCCAGAGGATTACCCATACATCAACTATAAGATGGTTAAGTCCGACATTGGTGTTCTGGTCAACGATTGCTGCGACCGTTACCCAATGGCTGATGTTGAGCCAATTCTGGATAACATCAAGAAGACTGGTTTCCACTATGCAACTCTTGCTGGTCTAACCGTTTCTGTTTGGGACGCTGTTATTCCTCCACACAAGCCACAGCTGCTTCAGGAGGCACAGGACCGCGTTGACCAGATAAACGAGTACTACGAGGACGGCTTCCTTTCCGAGCGAGAGCGTCACGTTGAGGTTGTTAACGCATGGACCGAGTGCACCGATCTTCTCGGCTCTGAGATGCTTACAGGCTTTGCAGAGAACAACCCAATTTACATGATGGCTGACTCTGGAGCTCGTGGTTCTAAGACACAGCTTCGCCAGCTTGCTGGTATGCGAGGCCTGATGGCAGATATGTCCGGTGAAACCATCGACCTTCCAATTAAGGCAAACTTCCGCGAGGGTCTTGAGCCTCTCGAGTACTTCATTTCTACCTATGGCGCTCGTAAGGGTCTGGTAGATACCGCATCCCACACCTCCGACTCTGGTTACCTGACTCGTCGACTCGTCGACGTTGCACAGGACGTCATTGTCCGCGAGGAGGACTGCGGCACTGATGAGGCAGTTACCTATCCTCTGATTAAGCCTGGTCAGACTTCTGTTGATACTGACCTGATTGGCCGCTGCACCCTTGAGGATGTCTGCGATCCAAACACTGGCGAGGTTCTTATCCCTGCTGGTGGCTATGTTGAGTCCAAACAGGATCTTGAGCGTCTTGTTGAGCACGGCCTTGCTAAGGTTCAGCTCCGTGCGCTTCTGACCTGTAAGTCTAAGTACGGCGTCTGCCAGAAGTGCTACGGCTGGGATCTTTCCACCCGTCGTCCTGTCAACATTGGTACTGCAGTTGGTATTATCGCAGCTCAGTCCATTGGTGAGCCTGGTACTCAGTTGACCATGCGTACCATTCACTCCGGTGGTGTTGCAGGCGCAGACGATATTACGCAGGGTCTTCCTACCGTTGCTCGTATGTTCGACGTCGTCGGCAACGTCAACGAGAAGATTCTTGGCCGCGAGGCTGACCTGGCTCCTGTTTCTGGTGTTCTTCACATTACCCCAGAGACCACCGAGTATCTGCTGCGTATTGTTGATGCAGACGATGCTTCTCGTGTCATCGAGGAGTGGCGTGTACCTGCATCTGTCCGCTTCATGCCTGGCATTGAGGATGGCGTTGTTGTCCGTGCTGGTGACCAGATTACCCGCGGCTTCGTCAACTTCCGTATGCTCCGTCGACTCACTGACATTGAGTCCACTATGCATACCTTCGTTGAGTCCGTTAAGGACGTCTATACCTCCCAGGGTGTAGAACTCAACGATAAGCACATCGAGGTTATCGCACGTCAGATGCTTCGCCGTGTTCAGGTTACCAACCCAGGTGACTCTTCGTACCTGCTTGGTCAGTATGTGGACCGCTATGTCTTTGCAGAGACTGTCCAGAACATTGCCCTTGCTGGTGGTACTCCACCAGAGGCAGAGCCAGCAATCCTTGGTACTCTGAAGGTTGCAAGCTCTATCGATTCTTGGCTCTCCAGTGCATCGTTCATTCGTACTGCAGGCGTTCTTACCTCTGCAGCTATCGAGGGCGACGTTGACCACCTGCTTGACCTCAAGTCTAACGTTATTGTTGGTAAGCAGATTCCTGCAGGTACTGGTCTCTCCGCATACAGCGATGTTGAGCTTACCTACCACGGCACCAAGATTGATGGCCCAACTTCTTCTCTTGCTAAGTCTCTTCCAGACTGGGCACCAGCAGAGCTTAAGGACATCGAGGAGCAGCTTCCTAAGCAGCTTGACTGGGTCAACGAGGATTACAACGGTGGCGTTTACTCCAAGAATGGCCGTACGCTTTCAAGCGAGGACGCAAAGCTGTACCTCTTCGACGATCTTGGCGTGTCACAGCGTTGGACCAACAAGTTCAGCGAGGTTGGCATTGAGACCGTAGGCGATCTTATCGGTAAGACCGAGGAAGACCTGCTTCGCATCGATGGTATTGGTGCAAAGGCAATCGAGGAGCTCCGCGATGGCCTTGAGGCTCGTAACCTCCTCTACATCCTTGAGCCAGAAGAGGATGAGGCAGATTCTGAGGATCTTTCTCAGCTGCTCAACATGGTCTTCTCGCCAGAAGGCGATGGCGGCTTGATGCTGGGCTCTGCAGCTCCATCCACGCACTCTGATTACACTGAGACACTCATCGGTTCTTCTTCCGACGAGGTTAGCCCTGATGTAATCAACGAGGACCTTGGTTCTCTGGATGACCTTCTCAATCAGGTTGTCCGCATGGACGCTGAGGCAGACGGCGAAGACGAGTAAGTAATTTCGCCTGATACATCAAACTTTTTCGGAGATTGACTCCGATACAGAAGAGGACTTCAGCCGTTAGCTGGAGTCCTCTTTTAGTTGCGCGTAGATGGGGGAGTATCGGTATATACTAATCTTTTATGATTCACGTTAAGTAGCCATGAACTCTGCGACTCTCAAAAGATAGGAAGAGCAATGGATAGTCATTCCCACGATTCTGAACAGTGCGAGCACACTCATTCTACGTGCGATTACGTTTCTGATCAGAAACTGAACGAATACCTGGTAAACGACGACATTATCTATGATGCAACTCAGATTTTTGATGCGCTGTCTGATTTCACGCGATTCCAAATTTTGGGCGCCCTGGTAAATGGCGAGAAAAGCGTCACAGAGTTGCAGGAAATGCTTTCTGTTTCACAATCAGCAACCTCTCATCAGTTGCGTCTTTTGCGAGACCGCGGTCTTGTTAATGCAAAAAGAGACGGCAGAAAGGTCATCTATTCACTTGCAGATGAGCATGTCACAACGCTGATTCGTGTTGGCCTCGCACATGCCGCACATCTGTTGGGCCACTAGGGGATACGCTACAAGCGGATACACCACTTGGGGATACCTAGGTTCTGTATTGCTTTGCAGGGTTGTTTGCGAGCACACCGGGTTTCTCGCCAAAAGTGGGTGGTAAAGAAGCTACAAAGCGATTTTTGTCTCATCGTGTAATTTCTATGAAGTATAGATACGCCCGGCACAGTGGCTTGTTGACATGTGGCTTTCATCAGCGTAAAGTACTTCCCTGCGTAATTCCAAGGGGACAGTGCTGTGTCGCCTTTCGAATATGTAAAACTGCAGGTAGATAGGTATAAGAAGGAGAAGATCTTGCCTACTATTAACCAGCTCGTACGTAAGGGCCGCGTGAGCGTCAAGTCAAAGTCTAAGAACGCCGCTCTTCAGCACAACCCACAGAAGCGTGGTGTTTGCACCCGCGTTTTCACCACTACGCCAAAGAAGCCTAACTCAGCACTCCGTAAGGTTGCTCGTGTTCGTCTTGTTAATGGCATTGAGGTAACCGCTTACATTCCTGGTGAGGGCCACAACCTCCAGGAGCACTCCATTGTTCTGGTTCGTGGCGGCCGTGTCCGTGACCTTCCTGGTGTTCGTTACAAGGTTGTTCGCGGTGCATTCGACTGCGCAGCAGTTCAGAATCGTGCTCAGGGCCGTTCCCGTTACGGCACTAAGCGTGCTAAGTAATCACGTCCACTATTCGAACTAGTTCTTAGGAGATTAATATGCCGCGTCGCGCAGCAGCAGTACGTCGTGAGGTTATGCCTGACGCCGTCTACAACAATCGTCTGGTAACCCAGCTTATTAACAAGGTCCTTCTCGACGGCAAGAAAGCAACCGCAGAGCGCATTGTCTACGGTGCATTTGACATCGTCGCAGAGAAGACTGGCGAGGATGCCCTCACTGTCTTCAAGAAGGCTATGGATAACATTCGCCCAACACTTGAGGTTAAGCCTAAGCGTGTTGGTGGCGCTACTTACCAGGTCCCAATGGAGGTCAACTCCCGTCGTGCAACTACTCTTGCTATCCGCTGGATGGTCACTTTCAGCCGTAGCCGTAAAGAGAAGACCATGGCAGAGCGTCTTGCAAACGAGATCATCGACGCAACTAACGGCGTAGGTGCATCCGTCAAGCGCCGCGAGGACCTGTACAAGATGGCTGAGGCCAACCGCGCCTTCTCCCACTACCGCTTCTAGTCGGAATTCAGGAGTAGCAAACAAATGGCTAAGACTAAGTACAATCTTAAAGACCTCCGCAACATCGGCATCATGGCTCACATCGATGCTGGTAAGACCACCACTACGGAGCGTATTCTTTACTACACCGGTAAGACCCACAAGATTGGTGAGGTCCACGACGGTGCAGCAACCATGGACTGGATGGTTCAGGAGCAGGAGCGCGGCGTAACCATTACTTCCGCAGCTACTACTTGCTTCTGGAAAGACCATGTCATCCAGATCATCGACACCCCAGGCCACGTTGACTTTACCGCTGAGGTTGAGCGTTCTCTTCGTGTTCTGGACGGCGCAGTTGCAGTCTTTGACGCAGTTGCAGGCGTTCAGCCACAGTCCGAGACCGTTTGGCGTCAGGCAACCAAGTACGGCGTACCTCGTATTGCATTCATCAACAAGTTTGACCGCGTAGGCGCAGACTTCTTCCGTGCAATCCAGACCATGCGTGACCGCCTTGGCGCAAACGCAATTGCAGCTCAGGTCCCAATGGGCGCTGAGTCCAACTTCTGGGGTCTTATCGACCTTGTCACCAACACTGCATGGGACTTCAAAGAGGATGCTAAGGGCATGATTTACCCTGAGCCACTCGACGAGATTCCTGCTGAGTTTGTAGAGATTGCAGCTGAGAAGCGTGAAGAGCTTCTTGAGGCAGCTTCTGACTTCTCTGAGGAGCTCATGATGGCTGTTCTCGAGGGTGAAGAGGTTGACGTTGAGACCCTTAAGGGTGCTCTTCGTGCTGGCGTTCTTGCTGGTCAGATTAACCCTGTCTTTGTTGGTTCCGCTTACAAGAACAAGGGTATTCAGGAGCTTCTGGACGCAGTCATCGACTTCCTTCCAAGCCCTCTGGATGTTCCAGAGATTGATGGTGTCACTCCTAAGGGTGACGAGGCTGTCCGTCACGCAGACGTTAAGGAGCCATTCTCCGCTCTTGCATTCAAGATTATGACTGACCCTTATGTTGGTAAGCTTACCTACATTCGTGTTTACTCTGGTCAGGCAGAGGCAGGTTCTTACGTCTACAACTCCGTCAAGGACAACCGTGAGCGCTTTGGCCGCATCCTCGAGATGAACGCAAACGACCGTGTTGACCGTGAAGAGTGCTCCGCAGGCGACATCGTTGCATGCGTTGGTCTAAAGAACACCACTACTGGTGACACCCTTTGTGACGAGAAGAACCCAATCATCCTTGAGTCCATCAGCTTCGCAGATCCTGTTATTGACGTTGCTGTTGAGCCTAAGACCAAGGCTGAGCAGGAGAAGATGTCCATCGGCCTTTCTAAGCTGGCTGAAGAGGACCCAACCTTCCAGGTTCACACTGATCACGAGACCGGCCAGACCATCATTGCTGGTATGGGCGAGCTTCACCTTGAGATTATTGTTGACCGTCTCCGTCGTGAGTTTAAGGTTGACTGCAACGTTGGTAAGCCACAGGTTGCTTACCGCGAGACTGCTGGTAAGGCAGTAAGCCACGCTGAGGGCAAGTTTGTCCGTCAGTCCGGTGGTAAGGGTCAGTATGGCCACGCAGTCATCGACCTTGAGCCACAGGAAGAGGGCAAGGGTTACGAGTTTGTCAACGCTATCGTCGGTGGTGTTATTCCTAAGGAGTACATCCCATCTATCGATAAGGGCATTCGTGAGGCTCTTGAGAACGGCGTTATTGCTGGTTACCCAGTAGTCGACATCAAGGTCACCCTTGTTGACGGTTCTTACCACGAGGTCGACTCCTCTGAGGCAGCATTCAAGATTGCTGGTTCTATGGCAATTAAGGATGCTCTCAAGAAGTCCAACCCAGTCCTTCTCGAGCCTGTTGAGTCTGTTGAGGTTGAGACACCTGAGCAGTACATGGGCGACGTTATGGGCAACCTTTCTTCCCGTCGTGGCAAGATTGAGGGTATGGACGATCGTATGGACGCCAAGGTCATCCGCGCTAAGGTGCCTCTTGGTGAGATGTTCGGTTACGCAACCGACCTTCGTTCCCAGACCCAGGGCCGCGCGAGCTACACCATGCAGTTCGATTCTTACGAGCCCGTTCCTAACGCTGTACGCGAAGAGATTGTCGCCAAAAACGGCGGCTCTGCATCCTAAGTAAACGACCACGAGCTCTAGCTCATGTATGGAGGTACCCAAAGTGTCAAGCCAGAAGATCAGGATTCGCCTCAAGGGCTATGATCACGAGGTCATTGATCAGTCCGCTAAGCTGATTGTTGACACCGCACAGAAGACAGGTGCGCGTGTTTCCGGTCCTATCCCTCTGCCAACCGAGCGTAACCTTTACACGGTTATCCGCTCCCCACACAAGGATAAGGATTCCCGTGATCAGTTTGAGATGCGTACTCACAAGCGTCTCATCGATATTCTCGACCCAAGCGCTTCTACCGTTGATTCGCTTATGCGTCTCGACCTTCCAGCTGGTGTCGATATCGAGATCAAGCTCTAAGCATACGGCTTAATCCAACTTGCAAACCCTCCTGCGCATCTTCGCGCGGGAGGGTTTTTGCGTGGATGGCGTTGAACCATGTGCGAATCACGCGTGAACCAAGTGCGGAGACCGTGCGAACACGGGTCGCAAGCGATTTCAACCCGGCATCCATTTCGTGTGGATACCGGATTTCTTGTGCGCATATGCTGGAAGTGGACGGGTTTTCTCGCCAGGTGGGCGGCGCGAGCCTGACGTGCGCCTGATTTCTTCAAAGAATCTGTAAATTTTGCCTAAATACATCAAAGAATCTGTGGTTTTGCCTGATTTTGTTAAAGAATCGGTGGCGGAAATACAGATTCTTTGTACTTTTCAGGCAGACTTTTCTAGACGTAACTCACATCTGCACTTGGCGAGAAACCCGTAGAATAGGGAAGCGAATACTTTTAAAGCGCGCAGGAGAAGAGATGCACCAAAGCTCGCAGAACATAAGTGGTCAGCAGAATACAAGTAGCCAGCTAAATACCGGCTGCTCGGTAAACGCTCGGCCAAATTACTCCCGCATGGCAAAAATCCTCTTTGTGTGCCACGGAAATATCTGGAGGTCAACGATGGCACAGTACGTCATGCAAGATCTTGTCGAGAAAAACGGTCTCGCAGACTCGTTTGTCATCGACTCAGCAGCAACCTCCACTGAAGAGATTGGTAATCCAGTTGACCCTCGTACGCGACGCAAGCTTCAGCAAGAGGGGATTCGTTGCGGCAATCATCGTGCGAGGCAGATGACGCGCGCAGATTACGAGAACTTTGATTACCTCATTGGAATGGACCATAATAACCTGCGCAACATGATGCGTATGCTTAAAAATGATCCGCTTGGAAAGGTTTCGCTGCTCCTTGATTGGACAGAGAAGCCTTGCGACATTGCGGACCCATGGTACTCAGGAAATTTTGATCTGACGTATGAGGATGTCACTGAGGGTTGCGAAGCATTGCTCAAGAAACTTTTGGCTGCCTGGTCTTAGTTGCCTAGCTTTAGCTGCTTAGTCTTGGCAGCCTGCTTCTAGCAAAATAATTATCGCGGATTGTTTTGGCAAAATTTTTTGAAAAAACTTTTCAAAATTTTCCGGGTTTCTCGCCAATGGATACGCCCGGGTCAGCGGTTTGACCTCGCAAAATAGGCGAGAAGAAAGATCTCGCAGCTAGAAGGTATCAAACGCTCTTCACAAAGCGTTCATCTTTTAGAGATTTTAGGCTTGTTTCTTGTCAAAAATGAGTGTAAAGTAGACGGGCTGCTCAAACAGGACAATTATGTCTAAAAGCAGTATGTACAGGACGTGGTCCGCTGGGGAAGAGTACCCGATGTGCTCTCAAGGTCCCATGACCACCGAAGGTTAGGAAAGAGCATGGTTAATACCATCCTCGGCCGCAAGCTGGGCATGACCCAGGTATGGGACGAGAACGACAACGTCGTTCCTGTTACCGTCGTTCTTGCTGGCCCCTGCACCGTTTCACAGGTAAAGACTGTTGAGACGGACGGCTACAATGCCGTACAGATTGGCTTCGGCGACATCTCCGAGAAGCATGTCAACAAGCCAATGGCTGGTCACTTCAAGGCACAGGGCGTCGAGCCAATGCGTTACCTCCGCGAGGTCCGCGTTGAGGATGCTTCTGAGCACAAGACCGGCGATGTTGTCACAGTTGCTGACTTCTCTGAGGTCACCGCTGTTGACGTAACAGGCACTTCTAAGGGTAAGGGTTTCCAGGGTACCGTTAAGCGCTGGAACTTCTCTCGCGGTCCAATGACTCACGGTTCTCGTAACCAGCGTCGTCCAGGTTCCATTGGTCAGTGCGCATACCCTGCACGCGTTCGTAAGGGCCTTCACATGTATGGTCACATGGGCGCAGAGCGCGTTACGGTCAAGAACCTTAAGCTTGTCCGCGTTGATGCTGAGCAGAACCTCATGCTTATCAAGGGTGCTGTTCCTGGCGGCAAGAATGCCCTCGTCCAGGTCCGCATGGCCTAAGGGCCTTTAGGCAAACACTTAGGCTAACAAGGAGACAACATGTCCAAGTATGAGATTAAGAACGTAGAGGGAAAGAAGGTCGGCGACGCCGAGCTCTCCTCTGACGTCTATGGCATTGAGCCAAACATCCCTGTTGTGCACCAGGTTGTAGTCTGCCAGGACGCATCCGCACGTCAGGGTACCCACTCTACAAAGAACCGTCACGAGGTATCCGGCGGTGGCGTTAAGCCTTACCGTCAGAAGGGTACTGGTCGTGCTCGCCAGGGTTCTATTCGTGCTGGTCAGTGGACTGGTGGTGGCGTCATCTTTGGACCTACCCCTCGTTCCCACGCACGTCGTATTAACAACAAGATGGTCAAGCTTGCTATGAGGTCCGTCCTCTCCGGCAAGGTTGCAGACTCCGAGCTTGTCCTCGTTGACTCTCTCGAGTTTGCTCAGCCTTCCACCAAGCAGGCAAAGGCTGCACTTCAGAACCTCGGTATTGAGGGTAAGCGCGTTACCGTCATTGTCCCAGACGACGATGTCAACACTTACCTCTCTTTCCGTAACCTTCCTAAGGTTTCAATCTTCGGCGTTTCTGAGGTTACTACTCGTTTCCTGATCGACAACGGCGCACTTGTTATGTCCGCTGATGTCGCTAAGCAGCTTGGGGAGGTGCTCGCATAATGAACTCTCCTTATGAGGTCATCATTCGTCCTATCGTTTCAGAGCGTGCTTTTGATCTGATGGAGCAGGGCAAGTACACTTTTGAGGTTGCTCGTAACGCAGGTAAAGAAGAGATTGCTGCAGCTGTAGAGAAGCTCTTCTCTGTACACGTCACCAAGGTAAACACACTTTCTGTTAAGCCAAAGAACAAGCGTGTACGTTATCAGCAGGCAGGCAAGACCCGCCAGTGGAAGAAGGCTATTGTTACCCTCGCTGCTGGTGAGACTATCGAGATCTTCGGTAATAACTCTGCTGAGTAAGGTTTTTCTCCCGTGCCTCATATGAGGTACGGGTTCGTATGCCGCGCATAGTAGATACGCGCGGTACCGTGGTAATCCGGTGTTAGCTCGACTTTCCCTTAAGCGGGCTAGCCAACGGAGAAGAAAGGGATACTGTTTATGGCAGTTAGGCATCTAAAGCCAACAAGCGCAGGCAGGCGCTTCCAGACAATCTCAGACTTTGCTGAGATTACAACTGATAAGCCCGAGAAGTCCCTTCTCGAGCCTCTGCCAAAGAAGGCTGGCCGCAACAACAATGGCCGCATCACTACCCGTCACCAGGGTGGTGGCCACAAGCGCCAGTACCGTCGTATCGACTTCAAGCGTCGCAAGGATGACATCCCAGCTAAGGTCGCTACTGTTGAGTACGATCCTAACCGTTCCGCTCGTATTGCTCTTCTGCACTATGCAGACGGCGCAAAGGCATACATCCTTTGCCCAGAGGGCCTGAGCGTCGGTGACACCGTTCTTTCTGGTACCAAGGACATCGACATCAAGCCTGGTAACTGCACCACTCTTGAGCAGATTCCAGTAGGTACTCTTGTTCACGCAGTTGAGTTCCAGCCTGGCAAGGGTGCTGCAATGGCACGTGCTGCTGGTACTTCCGTCCAGCTCATGGGTAAGGACAACGGCTATGCAGTTCTGCGTATGCCTTCCTCCGAGCTCCGTCGTGTTCTTCTGACCTGCCGTGCAACCATCGGTGAGGTTGGTAACGCTGAGCACTCCAACATTGTTGTTGGTAAGGCTGGTCGTTCCCGTTGGGCAGGCGTCCGTCCTACCGTCCGTGGTACTGTTATGAACCCTGTTGACCACCCACACGGCGGTGGTGAAGGTAAGAACCACACTTCTGGTCGTCCTTCCGTCACCCCATGGGGTAAGCCAACCAAGGGTTATAAGACCCGCGACCCGAAGAAGGCTTCTAACCGCCTGATCATTCGCCGTCGTAAGTCCAAGTAAGACACGAGTAGGAGTAGATAAATGAGCAGAAGTCTCAAAAAAGGCCCCTTTGTGGAGACTCGCCTCCTTGCGCGTGTCGCTGCAATGAACGAGGCTGGCAAGAAGGACGTTATCAAGACTTGGTCACGTTCCTCAACCATCTTCCCTGAGATGGTCGGTCACACCATCGCTGTTCACGATGGTCGTAAGCATGTACCTGTGTACGTCACCGAGTCCATGGTTGGTCACAAGTTGGGCGAGTTCTCCCCATCCCGTACCTTCCGCGGTCACAAGGCCAAATAGGGGGAGTGTAGTAAATGGCTAAGAACACCGATTCTATTGAGGTTCGCGCAACAGCTAAGTATGTTCGCGTTGCTCCTCGTAAGGCTCGCGCAGTTGTCGCGCTTGTCCGCGGTAAGTCTGTTGAGAAGGCCCTTGAGGTTCTTCAGTTCTCGACTCGCGCTGCCGCTACTGATGTTGCTAAGGTTCTGCGCTCTGCAGTTGCTAACGCTGAGAACAACAATGGTCTCCGCGCTAACAACCTGGTAGTCAAGACCGCTTTTGTTGACGAAGGCCCAACGCTTAAGCGTATTCGCCCCCGTGCAAAGGGTTCGGCTTCCCGCATTAACAAGCGCATGAGCCACATTACCGTTGTCGTTGCACCTCGAAAGGAGGCGTAGGAATGGGTCAGAAAGTACAGCCTACAGGCTTCCGTCTTGGTGTAACCGAGAGCTGGCGTTCTCGTTGGTACGCCGATAAGGACTACGCCGAGCAGCTCGGCAACGATCTTGCTATCCGCAAGTATCTTGAGAAGCGCCTTGAGAAGGCAGCCGTTGCTCGCATTGACATCGAGCGTGCTGGCGATAAGGTCAAGGTAACTATTTTCTCCGCACGTCCTGGTATTGTCATTGGCAAGAAGGGTGCAGAGATTGACGGCCTCCGTGCAGATCTTGAGCGTGTTGCTAAGGTCGGCAAGGGTCAGGTCAACGTTGATGTTGTCGAGGTTAAGCGTCCTGAGCTTGACGCAAACCTTGTTGCTCAGTCCATCGCAGAGCAGCTTGAGCAGCGTGTCGCTTTCCGTCGCGCTATGCGTAAGGCTGTTCAGTCCGCTCGTAAGGCTGGCGCTAAGGGTATTCGTATCCAGTGCTCCGGTCGTCTGAACGGTGCTGAGATGGGCCGCCGTGAGTGGTACCGTGAGGGTCGCGTGCCTCTGCACACCCTTCGTGCTGCAATCGGCTATGGTACCGCTACAGGTCGCACCACCATGGGCGCTGTTGGTATCAAGGTTTGGATTTATTACGGCGAGAAGATGCCTGGACAGCCAACACCTAACCCAGCTCTTGAGGGCTCCGCTCGTCCTCGTCGTGCTCGCAATGAGAGGAGGGGCCGTTAATGCTTGCTCCAAAGCGTGTATTGCACCGTAAGGTACAGCGCGGTTCCATGAAGGGCCAGGCAAAGGGTAATACCCAGCTGCATTTTGGTTCCTGGGGCATCCGTGCAGAGGAGGCTCACTGGATTACTAACCGCCAGATTGAGGCTGCTCGTATTGCTCTCACCCGTGAGATGAAGCGTGGCGGTAAGGTTTGGATTACTATCTTCCCAGATAAGCCAATCACCAAGAAGCCTGCAGAGACTCGCATGGGTTCCGGTAAGGGTAACCCAGAAGAGTGGGTAGCAGTTGTTAAGCCTGGTCGTATCATGTTCGAGATTGATGGCGTACCAGAGGAAGTTGCTCGTGAGGCTCTCCGTCTTGCTCAGCACAAGCTTCCAATCAAGACCAAGATTGTCTCCAAGGCCGATCAGGACGGTGAGAACTAATGAAGTACACCGAAATCAAGGCTATGAGCGATGCAGACCTCGCTAAGAAACTCGAGGAAGGCCGCGCAGAGCTCTTTAATCTTCGTTTCCAGATGGCAACTAGCCAGCTGGACAACACCGCTCGCGTCAAGGCAGTTAAGCGCGACATTGCTCGCGTTCAGACCGAGATGCGCACCCGTCAAATTGCTGCGGAAGCATCCGCAGAGCAGAACTAGATCGCAGGAGATAAGTTATGGCAGAGACCGAAAGCAGAAATGCGCGTAAGGTTCGTACCGGACTCGTTGTCTCCATCTCTGGCGACAAGACGATTACGGTAGAGATTACGTACCGTAAGCACCACCCTAAGTATGGCAAGATGATGACCATCGGCAAGAAGCTTCACGTTCACGATGAGAACAACGAGGCTGGTCTGGGCGATACCGTCCGTGTCATGGAGACTCGTCCTCTTTCCAAGACCAAGCGTTGGCGTCTCGCAGAGATCGTTGAGCGCGCTAAGTAATTAGCACCTAGGAAACAGCTTTTAGCTCAACCTAGTTTTGTATCTATCATTATTTCTCATGTGCGCAAATACGTGCACCTCTGAGAAATTAGGTTCCGGAGGAACGTCACATGATTCAGATGGAGACCATTCTCAACGTCGCTGACAACAGCGGCGCAAGGCGCGTAAAGTGCGTCAAGGTCCTTGGTGGCTCCAAGCGTCGTTACGCCGGCCTTGCCGACGTCATCATTGGCGCTGTCCAGGAGGCTACTCCAGGTGGTTCGGTGAAGAAGGGCGATATTGTTCGCTGCGTCATCGTTCGTACCGCTAAGGACACCCGTCGCAAGGACGGTAGCTACATCCGCTTTGACCAGAACGCATGCGTTCTTGTTAACAAAGAGGGTGAGCCCAAGGGTACTCGTATCTTTGGACCAGTCGCTCGCGAGCTGCGCGACCACAAGTACATGAAGATTGTCTCACTTGCACCTGAGACCCTTTAAGGAGGAACGACATGCCTAAGATGAAGATCAAGAAGGGCGACAAGGTCGAGGTCCTCACTGGTAAGGACAAGGGTAAGCGCGGCGAGGTACTTCGCGTATATCCAGAGAAGAACAAGGTTGTCGTTGAGGGCGTTGCAATTGCAAAGCGCCATGTCAAGCCAAACGCAGCTAACCAGCAGGGTGGCATCGTTGAGGCAGAGGCAGCAATCGACGCTTCCAATGTTGCTCTTATCGACCCTAAGACCGACAAGCCAACCCGTGTTGGCTACCTGATCAAGGAGGACGGTACTAAGGTCCGCGTCTCCAAGAAGTCAGGCGCTGAGCTCTAAGTTATACGTGTTTCTCGCTTTGTAGAAACATCTCAGAGCTACTTCAAACCCCGTTATCATCAGATAGCGGGGTTTTCTTTTTGGGCGAGAAGTGCGGTGTTGTGTAAGTCGTGTGATGACATGAAAAAATATCAGCTAGCTTGAAATTCTCGCCCCATTTTTGCTCAATAAGGTCTAATATTGTTCATTGCGTCTTTCTATGGGACACGTATGTCTCGAGGATGCAGATGGCTCCTAGTTCGCCAAACTAGGAGGTGCGAGGCGATCCCCGCACTTAAAACCCCAAGAGTTAAGGAGAAACCATGGCAGACGAGAAGTACACACCTCGCCTTAAAGAGCTTTACTACGCATCTGTGCGTGATGCTCTGAAGGAGAAATTTGGTTACACCAACGTTAACCAGATTCCTAAGTTTGAGAAGATCGTTGTCAACATGGGTGTTGGCGAGGCAGCTACAGACGCTAAGGCAATTGACGGCGCTGTAAACGACCTCCGTACCATTACTGGTCAGCAGCCACTCGTTACACACGCTCGCAAGTCTATCGCAACCTTTAAGCTTCGCCAGGGTATGCCAATCGGCGCTAAAGTTACCCTTCGTGGCGATCGTATGTGGGAGTTCCTGGATCGTCTGATCGCAGTTGCAATTCCTCGTATCCGCGACTTCCGTGGTATTTCTGCTAAGAGCTTCGATGGCCGTGGTAACTTCTCTATGGGCGTAACCGAGCAGCTCATCTTCCCAGAGATTGACTTTGACAAGATGGACCACACCCGCGGTATGGACATCACCATTGTCACCACTGCTAACACCAACGAGGAGGGTAAGGCACTTCTTGACGCCTTCCACTTCCCATTCAAGCAGGACTAACTTTTACCTGCGCTTAAATTAAGCGCATTCCTGTTGGCATCTTCGATGCCGGGTGACATAGTCACCAGCACTATTGTTTGAAGTCATCTTGGCGTTCGCCAAGTTGCATTTTGAAGGAGGATTTGTGGCTAAGACTTCGATGATCGTCAAAGCCTCGCGTGAGCCGAAGTACTCTACGCGCACACAGAACCGTTGCCAGCGTTGTGGACGTCCCCACTCCGTTTACCGCAAGTTTGGTCTGTGCCGTGTGTGCTTCCGTGAGCTAGCGAGCAAGGGCGAGCTTCCTGGTGTCCGCAAGGCAAGCTGGTAGGACTCAGGGCTCTGGCGTCAAGGCATCTGCGCCACGGGTGTAGATGAACCAGACACGCAGTTTCATCATTAACGAAGGAGAAGGATCAAATGAAAATTACCGATCCCATTTCAGACATGCTGACGCGTATTCGTAACGCAAACTCAGCTGGCAAGGATTCCGTATCCATGCCATCGAGCAAGGTGCTCGTTGAGATTGCTCGCGTCATCACCGAAGAGGGCTATGTCGAGGGTTACACCGTTGAGGATACTAAGCCTCAGAAGACTCTTCACATCACCCTTAAGTATGGTAAGAAGCGCGCTAAGGTTATCCGCGGCATCCGTCGCATTTCTAAGCCTGGTCTGCGCATTTACTCCACCGCTGAGAAGCTTCCACGCGTTCTTGGTGGTCTTGGTACTGCAGTGGTTTCCACTTCTAAGGGCATGATGTGCGACCGCGACGCTCGTAAGAACGGCGTTGGCGGCGAGGTCATCGCTTACGTTTGGTAAATCTGACAGGAATGAAAGGAGACAGCCGTGTCTCGTATTGGTAAGAAGCCTGTCCAGATTCCTGCTGGAGTCACTGTGACAGTTGATAACACCACCGTTACCGTTAAGGGTTCTAAGGGCGAGCTGACTCGTACTTTCTCTGAGCTGGTTGCTATCGCTCAGGAGGGCGAGGAGATTCTTGTTACTCGCGTTGACGAGTCCACTGAGTCCAATGCTCAGCAGGGTCTTGTCCGTACCCTTATCCACAACATGGTTGTTGGTGTCTCTGAGGGCTTCGAGAAGAAGCTCGAGCTCACCGGCGTTGGTTACCGTGTAGCACTTAAGGGCAAGGATCTTGACCTTTCCCTTGGTTATTCTCACCCAGTTCTCTATGTTGCACCTGAGGGCATTAGCTTTGAGGTACCTGATAACACTCACCTTACTGTTAAGGGTATTTCTAAGGAGAAGGTCGGACAGGTTGCAGCTGAGATTCGTATGAAGCGTCCACCAGAGCCTTACAAGGGCAAGGGCATTCACTACGAAGGTGAGCACATCCGCAGGAAGCTCGGTAAGGCTGCTAAGTAAAGCAACCCTACTTTTAGGCTAAAAGACCATCACCCCGTTAGGTGATGGCATGTCTCTAAGGAGAAGGAATGAACAAGCAGCAGGCGAAAAAGGCGGGTCTTGAACGCCGCAAGCGCCGCGTACGTGCCAAGGTCTTTGGTACACCTGAGCGTCCGCGTCTTGCAGTTCACCGCACAAACGCAAACATTTATGCACAGCTTATTGACGACGCTTCTGGAAGAACTCTCTGCTCTGCCTCTACGCTTGACCCAGAGTTCCGTTCTACTGGCAAGGTTGGCTCCAACAAGGAGGCAGCTGAGTTCGTAGGTGAGCTTATCGGTAAGCGCGCTGCCGAGAAGAACGTCACTGAGGTCACTTTTGACCGTGGTGGCCGTCTCTATCACGGCCGCGTCAAGGCTTTGGCAGATGGCGCCCGCAACGCGGGCCTGAAGTTCTAGGAGGATTCAATGGCACGTGATCGTAAGCGCCAGCAGGATACGGATCTTCAGGAGCGCGTCGTTTATATTCACCGCGTTTCCAAGACCGTTAAGGGTGGCCGCCGTATGTCACTCGTTGCTCTGGTAGTCGTTGGCGACGGTAAGGGTAACGTTGGTATTGGCCAGGGTCGTTCCGCTGAGGTACCTCTGGCAATTCAGAAGGGCGTCGAGGACGCAAAGAGGAACATGTTCAAGGTCCCACTGACCGAGACTGGTTCCGTACCACACGCAGTCACTGGTCACTACGGTGCAGGTTCTGTTCTTATTAAGCCTGCATTCGAGGGTACTGGTGTTATTGCTGGTGGTCCTATTCGTCCACTCTTCGAGCTTGCAGGTATCACCAATGTACTTTCTAAGTCCCTTGGTACCGACAACGCTCTGAACATGATTAAGGCAGCAGCTGAGGGTCTGAAGGAGCTTTCCAGCCCAGAAGAAGCAGCTGAGCGTCGTGGCCTAACCGTCGGCGATATGTTCGTCGGAAAGGAGAACTAACGATGGCTAAGAACCTTAGCATCAAGCTTGTCCGTGGCGCCGTTGCAGGCGTCAAGAAGGACCAGACTGCTACGGTGAAGGCCCTCGGCCTCCACAAGATCGGCGATACCGTCGAGCAGCCTGACAACCCAAGCATTCGTGGAATGATCTTCAAGGTTAAGCACCTTGTCGAGGTTGAAGAGAACTAGAGGTAGTAATAATGCAGCTCAATGATCTTCGCCCCGCAGTGGGTTCGCGCAAAAATCGTAAGCGCGTAGGTCGCGGTAATTCTTCAGGCAATGGTACTTTTGCCGGCCGCGGTATGAATGGTCAGCTCTCCCGCTCTGGTGGCGGTAAGGGCGCTGGCTTCGAGGGTGGACAGCAGCCACTGGCTATGCGTCTTCCTAAGCTTCCTGGTTTCACTAACCACAACCGTGTTGAGTACGCTCCAGTCAACGTTGCTCGTCTGAATGCACTCTTTGCAGATGGCGAGACCGTAGACGCAGAGACTCTGGTTGCTAAGGGAGTTATCAAGTACAACTTCATCCCAGTCAAGGTTCTGGGTGATGGCGAGCTTTCTAAGAAGCTCACTGTTAAGGTCGACAAGGTTTCCGCCTCCGCAAAGGCTAAGATCGAGGCGGCCGGTGGAAAGGTTGAGGCCGAGTAGTGAGTAAAGGAATCGCCAACGCATTTCGTGTTCCGGAACTAAGGGGAAAGATTCTCCTTACGGTACTGATTCTTCTTCTATACCGTTTTGGTGCGTATCTTCCTGTGCCCGGTGCTCCATTCCAGCAGATGCTTTCTGTTTATCAGAATGGTCTTTCTCAGAATGGCGCAATGGCCGTGCTTAACCTATTTTCGGGTGGCGCTCTTTCTCGCATGTCTGTTTTCAGTCTGGGCATTATGCCTTACATTACGGCTCAGATCATCTTCCAGATGATGCAGTCCGTTATTCCATCTCTTGGCGAGCTTGCTAAAGATGGTGAGAGCGGCCAGCGTAAGATTACGCAGTACACGCGTTATCTTACGGTTGGTCTAGCTCTGCTCAATGCAGTTGGTTACCTGTTCTTGTTTAAGAGCTATGGTGTATCTTTTGCATCTATGGAGGGCGTGCCTGAGGCACTTGAAAACTTCCTGGTAGTCTTTACCATGCTAGTTGGTGCCATCATTATTATGTGGCTCGGTGAGGTTATTACTCAGCAGGGTGTTGGCAACGGAATGAGTCTTATCATCTTTGCAAACATCATGGCTGGACTTCCAACAGCCCTTATTTCTTCAGTAGCTACTCGTGGAAACATTGTTCTTACTGTTGTTACTGTTGTGGTTATGCTCGCTATTATTCCGCTCATTGTTTACATTGAGCGTGGTCAGCGTCGTATTCCTATTAACTATGCCAAGCGCGTTGTTGGTCGTCGTATGATGGGTGGTCAGTCAACTTACCTTCCAATTAAGGTAAACACTGCAGGCGTTGTGCCAATCATCTTTGCATCTGCAATTCTGTACCTTCCTGCTCAGGTTGCTGTGTTCTTCCCAGGAGTAGAGTGGATTCAAAATCTTGCTACTTCACTTTCTTCTGGATGGGTTAACTGGGTTCTCTCAGTTATGTTCATTGTCTTCTTTGCATACTTCTACACCTCAATGGTGTTCAATCCAGAGGAGACAGCAGACCAGCTTAAGAAGCAGGGTGGCTTTATTCCTGGTGTTCGTCCAGGTACTGCTACTTCAACGTATATCAAGACTGTTATTGACAGAGTCACCCTCCCCGGTGCTATCTTTATGGCAGTTCTTGCAATCGTCCCAACCATTATTTTCTGGTTCACAGGCGATTCGTTGATACAGGCGTTTGGTGGAACTTCCGTCCTGATCATGGTCGGTGTTGCAATGGATACACTCTCTTCCATTGAGTCCCACCTTAAGATGCACAACTATGAGGGCTTCTTTAAGTAGTTCTTAATACGTAGCATAAAGGGGCCTGGAAACAGGCCCCTTTTATTATTTGAAAGGAAGGCGAAGCATGAACATTGTTCTTCTCGGCGCACCTGGCGCTGGCAAGGGTACACAGGCTCAGAAGCTCGTTGCAGAGTATGGACTTGCTCACATCTCAACCGGTGACCTTCTTCGTGCTGCTGTTAAAGCTCAGTCTGAGCTTGGCGTTAAGGCTAAAGAGTATATGGATGCTGGTCAGCTTGTTCCAGATCAGCTTGTAATTGACCTGGTAAAAGAGCGCCTTTCTGCAGACGATGCAAAGGCTGGTTTTATTCTTGATGGCTTCCCACGCAACACCGCTCAGGCAGTAACCCTTGATTCTGAGCTTCAGAATATGGGCCTCAAGCTTGATGCAGCTCTGCTTGTTGCTGTTGAGCCAGAGGTTATTGTTGAGCGTCTTTCTTCTCGCCGTACGTGCAAAGAGTGTGGTTATACTGCACCTGCTGGTACAGAGACTTGCCCAAATTGCTCTGGTGAGATGTATCAGCGTGATGACGATAAGCCAGAGACAATTCGTAAGCGTCTTGATGTATACGAGAACCAGACTTCTCCTTTGATCGAGTACTACAAGGGTCATGGAATTCTGAAGGAGGTCAACGGAGATCGTCCTGTTGACGAGGTATTCGCCGACGTAAAGACACTCCTCGCACTATGATTACGATAAAAACACCTGAACAAATCGAGGCAATGAAGGTGTCGGGCGCCCTTTCTAAGGCAGCTCTTCGCCGTGCTGGATCCATGATTAGACCTGGTGTTTCAACGCTCGAGATTGACCGTGCTGTTGAAGCTTTTATTAGACTTCATGGCGGAACCCCTACCTTTAAGGGCTACGGTGGATTCCCTGGATCTGTTTGCTCTTCTATTAACGAGCAGATTGTTCACGGTATTCCATCAGCTAACGTCATTTTGCAAGATGGCGATATTCTGACCATTGACACGGGTGCTACCGTTAACGGTTGGGCAGGAGATAACGCTTGGACGTTCTACTGCGGAACAGTTGACGAGAAAACCCAGGCACTTTGCGAGGTTACCCGCGATTGCCTTAAGGCAGGTATTGCAGCTGCTGTTCCTGGTGCTCGCCTTGGCGATGTTGGACATGCAGTTCAGAAACTTGCTGAGGATAATAGCTATGGTGTCATTCGTGATTTTGTTGGTCATGGTATTGGTCGCAATCTTCACGAGGATCCAGAGGTCAGAAACTATGGTCGTGCAGGCAACGGCATTGTTCTTCGTGAGGGAATGGTAATTGCAATTGAGCCTATGATTGCTATGGGTACCTACGATTGCACCGTTCTTGAAAATGGTTGGACCGTTGTTACAGATGATGGCCTGCCATCAGCACATTATGAGAACACGGTTGCTATTACTGCCGATGGTCCCGTTATCGTTTCAGAAGATGAAGTTGGTCCATGGTGCGAGATGCAAGGCGGTCTTGAGTAACACATACATTGTTTTTCTCGCTATCTAATTGTGTTGAAAAAATAAGTGATAGACGAGTGGCACATTTTTATGTATTATTGATAACCGCTGTCGATGTGTCGAGAGGATGAAAGTTGGCTAAACAAGACGCGATTGAGCTTGAAGGCAAGGTACTAGAACCCCTGCCAAACGCTATGTTTAACGTTGAGTTAGAGAACGGCAAGACCATCCTTTGCACCATCTCAGGTAAGATTCGAATGAACTATATTCGAATTCTCCCTGGTGACAAGGTTGTAGTAGAGATTTCTCCTTACGATCTTACCAGGGGTCGCATTACCTACCGTTATAAGTAAGTAATGCAAAAACCTCGTGCCATGCATGAGGTTATCTGTGTCTTTGTGCACGTCGCAAGGGCACATGTACGTAAGTACAGTCGGTATTTCACGCCAGCGGCTGGGCGAGTATATAGTTCGTATCAGCAGAACCGAAAGGAAGACACATGAAGGTACGTCCTTCGGTAAAGAAGATGTGCGACAAGTGCAAAGTCATCCGTCGCCACGGTAAGGTTTACGTGATTTGCGAGAACCCGCGCCACAAGCAGCGTCAGGGCTAAGGAAGGAGCACCAAGTTGGCCCGTATTAACGGCGTCGACCTGCCACGCGATAAGCGTGTTGAGGTCGGACTCACCTATCTTTACGGCATTGGTCAGACTCGTGCAACCAAGATTTGCAACGAGACTGGTATCGATGTAAATACTCGCGTCAAGGACCTCACAGAGGAAGAAGTCACCAAGATTCGTGACTTTATTGACGCAAATTACACCACCGAGGGCGATCTTCGCCGCGAGGTGCGTCAAAATGTTGCCCGCCTGATGGAGATTGGCTGCTACCGCGGCCTCCGTCACCGCAAGGGCCTCCCTGTCCACGGTCAGCGTACCCACACTAACGCTCGTACTCGTAAGGGTAAGAAGCGTCAGGTGGGCGGCAAGAAGAAGTAGGCGAGGAGTAGCTAATGGCACAGAAAAAGAACGCTCGCACTACACGCGTCCGCCGCTCCGAGCGTAAAAACATTGCAGTGGGCCAGGCCCACATCAAGAGCACATTCAATAACACGATTGTCTCTATTTCCGATCCCCAGGGTAATGTAATTTCCTGGCAGTCCGGTGGTACCGTCGGCTTCAAGGGCTCTCGTAAGTCCACTCCTTTTGCTGCACAGCTTGCAGCAGAGGCAGCAGCAAAGGCAGCAATGGAGCACGGTCTCCACAAGGTAGCTGTTTTTGTTAAGGGCCCAGGCTCTGGTCGCGAGACCGCAATCCGTTCCCTTCAGGCAGCAGGCCTCGAGGTTTCGGGTATTCAGGATAAGACACCTATTGCACACAACGGCTGCCGTCCTAAAAAGCGCCGTCGCAACTAGCACGAAAGGACAAGCAAATGGCAATTGATAGGACCCCGGTCCTTAAAAGATGTCGTCAGCTTGGCATCGATCCCGTTGTGATGGGGATCAATAAGACTTCTAACCGTGAGCCACGTCGCCGTCGTCGCCAGGAGAGCGAGTACGGTATGCAGCTCCGTGAGAAGCAGAAGGCTAAGTTCATTTACGGCGTCCTTGAGAACCAGTTCCACGGCTACTATGAAATGGCTAAGAAGAACCCAGGCATTACTGGTGACAACCTGATGAGCATCCTTGAGACTCGTCTTGACAACGTCATCTTCCGCCTTGGCTTTGCTCGTACACGTAAAGAGGCTCGTCAGACTGTCCGTCACGGTCACATCACCGTTAACGGTCAGCGCGTTGACATTCCTTCTTATCGCGTAAAGAGCGGCGATGTTATCGCTGTTGCTTCCAAGGCAAAGGATCTTCTTCCAATCAAGGAAGCTCTCATTTCCTCCGAGCACATGGCAGTTCCTGCATGGCTTGAGGTTGACATTGAGAAGCTGCAGGGCACTGTTCTTCAGCTTCCAACCCGCGATCAGATCGACCTTGAGATTGACGCACAGCTGATCGTCGAGCTCTACTCCAAGTAAGCCCGACCCGTTTTGGAGGTAGCAATGTCCGAATTTATCCGACCAAACGTGTCGGTAGATGAAATCGGCGCAAACGTCGCTCGTGTGAGCGTAGAGCCGCTTGAGCGTGGCTATGGTGACACGCTTGGCAACTCCCTCCGCCGCGTACTGCTTTCCTCTCTTGAGGGAGCTGCGGTTGAGGCCATCCAGATTGATGGCGTTCAGCATGAGTTCACTACGGTTGAAGGCGTCTATGAGGACGTTACTGACATCGTTCTGAACGTTAAGGGCCTAGTTTTCCGCAACACCAACAACTCTGATGAGGCTGAGGCTTCCATCTCTGTTGATGGTCCTTGCAAAGTCTCTGGTGCTGATCTTGATGTTCCTATGGGCTACGAGCTGGTTAACCCAGCTCAGCACATTTGCACCCTTGCTGAGGGAGCTCATCTTTCCATGAGACTTCGTCTTGGTAATGGTCGCGGTTATGTTTCCGGTGAGGATAACGAGCGTGAGAGCGATCCAATTGGATTCATTCACGTTGACTCGATCTTCTCGCCAGTTCGCCGCTGCGCTAAGGCTGTTGAGCCTTGCCGTGTTGGCCGTCACACCGACTATGATCGTCTGGTGCTTGAGGTTGAGACCAATGGTGCAATCAGCCCTCGCGAGGCTGTCGTTGAGGCTGCAAACATCATTAACCAGCACATGAGCGCATTCATGGGACTTACTGATTTTGACGAGACTCAGGAAGAGGCTTCGATTTTTGCTAAGGCAGACGTCGAGGACGATTCCGAGCTTGAGAAGCAGGTTGAGGATTTGGACCTTTCCGTCCGTTCTTACAACTGCCTCAAGCGTGCAGGAATTCACTCTGTCCGTCAGCTCGTTGATTTCTCTGAGAACGATCTTCTCAACATCAGAAACTTTGGTGTTAAGTCTATTGAAGAAGTCAAGGAAAAGCTCGAGAGCATGGGCCTGTCCCTTAAGGCTTAGTCGCGCCTTGTCACGCATAGGAGAATGTAAATTATGAGGCACAATAAGAAGAGGGGCATGAAGCTTGGTACTGATGCTAGCCACACCAAGGCCATCAAGAAGAGCCTGATCCAAGCCCTTTTCACTAACGATCGTATTAAGACTCTTGACGTCCGCGCTAAGGCAGTTCGCGGCGAGGTCGACAAGGTCATCACTTGGGCAAAGCGCGGCGACCTTCACGCTCGTCGTCTTGCTATGGCCAAGGTTGGTAACGCAGAGCTTGTCCGTGAGGTATTTGACAAGGCTGCTCAGGGTATGTGGGCTGACCGCAACGGCGGCTACACCCGTATCATGAAGCTTGGTCCTCGTAAGGGCGATGCTTCTGAGGTTGTTATCCTTGAGCTTGTTACCGAGCCAGTTCAGCCAAAGGCTTCCAACAAGAAGGCTAAGGCTACCAAGGTTGCTCCTGCTCCTGTAAAGGAAGAGGAGACCGAGGCTCCAGCAGAGGAGACCGAGCAGACCGAAGAGGCTGCAGAGTAACTTCTGTCAAAGTGAATCTGAAGAGGTCCTGGCTTTTTGCTGGGACCTCTTTTTCAAATGAAGGAGGGTTGTCATGATTGAGTTCAAAAACGTATCTTTCGCATACGGTACGTCAGCTGCAGCACAATCTTTGACTGACTCTGCTTCTAAAGATGCCATAGGAGCCACTGAGAGCCAATCTCCGCACCCAATGGCACTAACCCTTGATAACGTTTCATTTACCCTAAAGCCGGGCTCTAGAACAGTTGTGCTTGGCCACAATGGTTCAGGCAAGTCAACGCTTGCAAATCTTTGTAATGCATCACTTTTTCCTCTATCCGGAGAGGTTTTAGTAGACGGCAATTCAGTGACCGTAGTGCCGTCTACTCAGATTTCTTCCGTTGTGGGAATGGTTCGCCAAGATCCAACAGCGCAGCTTGTTTGTGCAACTGTCTTTGATGAAGTTGCCTTTGGCCCTGCTAATCTTGGTTTGCCAAAAGAAGAGATAGTTTCTTGCGTTACTCAAACACTGGAGCTTTGTGGCATTGCCGATTTGATTGATGCGCCTACCTACACGCTTTCTGGAGGCCAACAGCAGCTTGTTTCTATTGCAGCAGCGCTTTCAGTGCATCCACGTTATCTGGTGCTTGATGAGGCATTTGCGCAGCTTGATACTCGATTCAGAAATCACCTTTCTAACCTGGTAAATACCCTTGTTACAAACGGAATGGGTATGCTTGAGATTTCTCATTCGTTTGAGTCTCTTCCCGGGGCTGATCAGGTACTTGTTTTGGAGAAAGGCCAGCTAGTTTGGTCGGGAACTCCCACAGAGTTTCTCTTGGATGCAAACGCAATCGCAAACGCTGGTTTTGATGATGCACTCACAGCAACAGCGCATATAGCTGCACAGGCTGGCTATAAATTTGATGTGCCTTTTAACGCATCAGAGTTTGTTGCGTTTCTTGTTCAGAATAACCTTGCGTTTGATGCTTTGGATACCCTTGTGTATCAGCGTGCCCTTGAGGTGGTGCGAGCAAACAACTTTGACGGAATTCAAGCTCTTGGCGAGGAACACGAGCTGGTAGTTTGTGGCGTGTCTCATGCGTTTGACAAGCCCGTTCTGCATGACGTAACTATTTCCTCTACGGGAGAGCTTGTTGTTCTGGTAGGCGCTTCTGGCTCTGGAAAAACAACCTGCGCCCGCATAGCTGCTGGCCTCATAGAGGCTGATACCGGGCACGTATCAATCGATGCGCGACTGGTGTGCCCTGGAGATGTCGGCATGTGTTTTCAGCGCCCTCAGGATCAGCTCTTTGCCCAAAGTGTTGCTGAAGATATCGCGTTTGGTCCAACTAACAAGGGTTTCTCGCCAGACGACGTTGAGGCGCTTGTCGCGTATGCGGCAGCACGTGTGGGTCTTGACCAGCAGGTCATGGACGCGTCTCCGTTGACGCTTTCTGGTGGCCAGGCTCGTCGCGCAGCGCTTGCAGGAACGCTAGCCTGCGCAACGTACGCGGTGGTGTTTGATGAGGCAACGTCTGGACTTGATGGCGAGGCGCGCTCGCAGGTGCTGCATCTTGCTCGTGAGCTGGCTAACGAAGGCAAAGCGGTTCTTGCAATCACCCATGATGTAAGCGAATGGCTTCCTTTTGCTGACAGAGTAGTGTTTCTCGAGAAGGGCTGTGTTGTTGCAGACGTCAATGTGCAAGAAGCACAGACAACCCCAGAGATATACGAGGCTGCGCAGCTTGATTGCCCACTGTTTGTAAGCGTATTGCATGAGCTTTTGGAGGCCTGCTATGTCTAAGTGCCCCTGTGCTCTGCTTAAGCACTTCTCGCTTGCTTCATTGACAGCGCAGACAAAAATCGTTGTCACTTTTGTGGGTATTGTTGCTCTTTTCTCAGTACAGCAGCCACTTGCCTTTGCGGTGTTCGCCTTGATTTGTGTGAGCATTTTGTGGAGTGCTCGTGTAAGCTTGCCAGAGTTTTTGCGCGTAGCAAAGCCTGCGGCGTTCATTTTGCTTATATCATTTGTGGCCAATACGCTGGTGTTTATTGGACATCCCGATGTCATTTTCTCCGGATCAGTTGGTCTTTCTGTGGCGGGATTTTACAGAAGTACCGTAGCTATTGCCCGCGTGTTGCTTGCCTTGGCGCTGGTTTTATCGGTTGCGTCAACAACTACACCTACGCAGCTTGCTGATGGCTTTTCTGTACTGTTGCTGCCTCTGCGTCTTATTCGTGTTGACGTTGATGGTTTGAGTATTGTGCTCTCAATTGCTCTGAGGGCAATTCCGCTTACCTTAGAAGAACTCGACAGAATTAGAGCAGCTCAGAGGGCACGTGGATTCAATTTTGAATCGGGCAGTATTGTTGAGCGCATCAAAAAGTGGTTTACGCTTCTGGTGCCGCTGACCGTCTCGCTCTTTCAGCGCGCAGATCAGATGGCGCAAACAATGACAGATCGCTGTCTTGGTGCAGCAAAACGCACGCGTATCTCCGCAAAAATGCAGCTCATTGACTGGGTAGTGTTGCTGCTGTGGGTTGCACTGTGCCTTGGTCTTACAACGCTGTAGTGATCTTGCATTGCTGAACAACCTTGCATTGCTGTAGCGGTCTTGTGTCCAGCAGCTGCAATGAGTGCGTCAACTTTGAGCCTACGATACAATCACTCTAGTGGGCACAAGTCATTTCAGGGAGCTTCATGAACTTAGAAACATCACAGAATATTGCATCAAATTGCAGTTTTGATGCATGCGAGGAGGCTTCGGCTGAGCCTTCAGCTCCTGAGACTCTCGCTGAAGCTCCTTCTGAGCCTGAAGCTACGCTTGTTATCCAGCTGGGCTACCGCGGCGCTGCATTCTGCGGCTTTGCCGAGCAGCCCACCCAGCGCACCGTTGCAGGAGACCTTCGCCGCGCGCTTCAGACCGTTTTGCGCAGAGAGGTCGAGCTCACCTGCGCGGGCAGAACCGACGCCGGCGTGCACGCCCAAGCCCAGTACGTGAGCCTGCCTGTGTACGGCGCTGAGCTGGCGCTGTCTGGCGAGAAACTCGTTCGCTCGCTCACCGCTCTGACCGACGATGACATTTCTATCCGACAACTCTTCCGCGCCCCACAGGGTTTTTCGGCACGCTTTGATGCCCAGGCTCGCTCGTACCGCTATCGCATTTGTGCAGATAGCGCTCGTCCCGTGTTGGGCTGGGACCACGTGTGGTGGTACAACGGTCACTTGGACGCAGAGCTTATGGACAAGGCGGCGCAGGCGCTGGTGGGAGAGCACGATTTCAAGAGCTTCTGCAAGGCAATTTCTGCTGAGGGTAAGCCAACGCATCGTTTTGTGGAGCGCCTTACCGTTGAAGAAATTGAAGAGGCTGGCGAGAAACTCATTGCAGTTGATATTACGGGCAACGCCTTCTTGCATAACATGGTGCGCACGATTGTGGGCACGCTGGTTGAGATTGGCCGAGGTCACAGGCCTGTTGAGTGGATCGACGAGGTTCTAGCCGCCCAGAATAGAATTGCCGCTGGTAGTTGTGCGCCTGCTCAGGGCCTCACGTTTGTGAGCGTTCGCTATCCAGAGGGCGTTTTGCAACCTTGGTAGCGCTTTCGGTTCCTTGATTGCGTCGTAGTTTCTGTGTGCCAATCCAGCTCCATCGGTCTTCTCGCGCCGTTTACGAAGTCTTTTCTACCACTTGTATTGTGTGCGGTGGTTTCCCTCGCAAAGAAATAGCATCATAGAAGAGAGCGTCTTTTTTAGGAGCTCTTGCAGAACTGATGAACAGTGAGGCAGGGAGCCAGTATGTTTAGGAAAAGAGAAAGATTTGAGCGCAGTGATGTTCCGCGCCAGAATCCCTATACCAATGTGATTGGCCTTGCCGTAATTGCCATTGTTGCCGTGCTTGTGGGTATTGTCGTTGTAACTATTTGGGACCGCGTGCAGCTTGAGTCTCACTTGGGAGACCATGGGCTTAACAAGGCTGTAAAGAGCCAGAGCGTTTCAGGCAATCCGGATGGCACTACACAATCTGATGATGATTTTCTTACCTATGCCGTTATCAGCACAAATTCACTTAAGGCAGGGGAGTCAACGCTTCAGTCTGTGCAACTTCTGGTCATTGATCGCACACAGGGAACTGGTCATATAGTGTCTATTCCTACTGATGTTTATGCAGAAGTAGATTCAAATGCTAAAACACTGGCAGATATTTACAAAGATGACGGCCAAAGTGCTTTTGTTGGCGCGCTTGCTTCTATCACCAACATCAAGATTACACACGTTATCATTGCCACAGATGATGTGTGGGAGAAAATCTCGGCACTTTCTGGTTCGGGCGCTCGCTCACTGGTAAGCAATGCTTCCAGCCTGCTGTCCTCCATGGTTACCGATATGAAGCCCAATCAGCTTCTTGAGCTTGCAGAGATTGTGCAGCCAATTGGTGTGTCTAATCTTGAGCATGATGAAGCTCCTGTTATTGAAGGTTCAAGTGGCACTACCGTTGACGCTACGGCCTTAGGAAAGCTTGTTGGCATGCTTGTATAGACGTTATGAGCATTGTGTGTAGCGCCGCCCCTACAAAACGGTCAGATGTCCACATAACAGCAGTTAAACACGATATGTGGAGAGATTTTGATAGAATAAAAATGTCTTTTTAATTCACTTTTTATGAGTAAACTGGTATCTAAAATTTAGGACCAGTTTGGGGGATGTGGAATGCACGAGCGCTCATACAATCCACATATGATTTCGGTTCTCATGGCTGCTGATAATGATGCTGATGCTATTAGAACGGTCATTAGGCAACTTCAAGAGCAGACATATCCTCATTGGGAGCTCATCATCGTTGACAATAGCTCCGATCCCCAGATTGCTCGCATGTTAGATAACCTTGCCAATCAAGAGCCTCGTTTAGATGTCTTGTGTCAATCGGGCATTAGTCATTTTGTTGCGCTTGAGATTGCTCAGGGTCGTGCTCGCGGAGCTTATACGCTTACTACTGAGCCTTCTTATAGGTTTAATCCCCATGTTTTGCAGAAGCTCTATGCTGCAGCTACTGCTCTCGGTCCTGTTGGTTCACCTAAAGCGGCAGATATTGTTATTGCACACATGAAAACTGCCAATTCACCTATGGAATGCAAAAGGGCTTTTGGTGCAAAGGCTTCTGCATTGTCGCAGGTATTTGAGGAGTCACAGCTTCCTTGTTTGACGTCTATGAGTGGAAAGCTCTGCTCAACGCGCATTTTGGCCGAGATTAAGCATGAGCCAGAAACTGATGGTGAGTGCAATTTTGTTGGCTACTGCTTTGAGATTGCAAAAAATGTCACGTACGCCCCAGAAGCAATTTTTGTTGATGTACCAGTGGAATCTTCTGAGGAAGAAAAAACTATTGCTGCCTCTATGAATGAACTTACTCAGGAGCGTCAGGCGCTCATGGCTCTTGCCAAACATCTTGGCTTTGCAAACTCTAAAAAAGTTCAAAAGTTGATTAGCCGCTACCTGATTAGCAAACTTCTTAAGAATATGTATCCTGTATTCAACGAAGAATCCCAGCTCAGCCATGAGGAAAAAGAAAACTTTATTGTCAAGATTCTTTCTAATCCTGTAGCGCACCTTATTGTCACTGAAGCAACTTCTCCGCGACTGGTAGCTCATGCCTTGCTTGGTGCTATTTTGTCTACTACAACACGAGCTCGCTATGCCTATGTACGCCGAGCCGTATGGTATGCACGTTTTATGCGCATTCCACTTGTATAAGCTGCAGCGACACATAAGCAGCATCAAAAATTGAGCGTGCGATTCTAGAGTAGCCTGGCGATTTGTGTTTAGAGCCAGTCTTTAGGGCCAGTCTTAACGCCTGTCCATAAGCGATTTAAACGTCTGTGCTATGCCGTCATTTTTGACACGGAAAAATCCCTCTTTGGCTAGATATGCATAGCGTGCAAACTTGTTATCTTTTGGCAGAGCAATACCTCGTACCTGTGCAAAGAAAGCTTTTCCAAAGCCTGAGATTGCTGGGTTTTCAAACACGCGCTTTGCGTCCATGCGCTCAAAGCTCTTGGCGAGAAGATCGTGCACTTCTGAGTCAACCTCACCTGCAGCATCATGTTCTTCTCGCCAGGTAAGCGCGTTTTTTGTAAGCAGCGCGTAGTTGATGCCGCGCAGTGTGAGTGCGTTGAGCACCACGTCTGAGGTAATGTTGCGTGCGTCCACAACATCCATCATGTCGTTCCAGCGCTCAAGCGGAATTTTAGGCTGACGCTGCGCAAAGGTAGCGGCTTCTGCATAGCCATTCTCGCGATAGTTGTAGAGCGCAGAGTCTGTGTACACTATGCGAGCTCCGCAGCAATGCGAGGCAATGAGGAAGGGGTTGTCCACCCAGCCTGCACCGGGGACTTCTTTGAAATTGATGTGGTTCTGGGTCAAGAATTCCTTGCGATAGAGCGCCGTCCAAATGGCGGGATGATGCAATAGAAGCTGTGCCATCTGATCAATTGAACAAGGTTGCTGCTTGGGTTTGACGCGGCCCTTATATGCGCAGGGAACTCTGTACTCGGCAGCGCCGGCAGCAGCTCTAAACTGCGACTTTGCTCCCGCACGGCCATTTTTTTGATTGCCAAATACGCGCCAATAGGCAGAGCGGGCAATATCTACCTGGTCTTCTCCGCCGTTTGCTTGGATAAGATCAACAAGCTCTTGAACCATGGTTGGCTCAAGGTAATCGTCAGGCTCAACAATACCCACCCATGAGCCGTGAGCTGCGGCAATGCCACGATTACACGTTGCTCCGTAACCCTCATTTTCTTTGTCAATGATGACAATGCGACCATCACGGGCAGCGTATGCTTCCAAAAGAGCTAAAGACGAGTCAGTTGAGCCATCGTTGAGGCAGATAATCTCCAGGTTTGTGTAGCTCTGTGATTGAATACTTGCCAGGCATTGCTCCAGATAGTCTGCAACGTTGTATATGGGCACAACAAGAGAAACCAAAGGTTGGTGGTTTTGAGCGTGACTCATCTAAACTCCTTTTGATTGCTGCTTTATACTATATAGGCATCAACTCACTCACGAAGTCACATTTTGAGGAAATATGAAGCGCACCGCCCTTGTCATAGTCACCTTTAAACGCCAGGAACTGCTTTCCAACCTGCTCAATTCCATTACGCAGCTCACGCAGGCTCCATGGCGCATCATTGTTGTGGACAACGAAAACTCCTCTGTGACAGCCTCGCTTGTGTCGGAGTTTTCGGAGAAGGTCAAAACCACGTGGGGAGAAACCACTGATGATCCCGACGCTCACGGTGGCGCTAATCGCGTGTGTTACGTACCTATGGAGCAAAACACTGGAGGCTCCGGCGGCTTCTCTGAGGGTGTGCGCGTAGGTTATGAGCTGGGTGCCGAGTGGTTCTGGGTTATGGACGATGACGTAGCTGTGCTGCCTGATGGTCTTGATAAGCTTGACGCATGGTCAGATAAGGCTGAGGTTATCCAAGGTCAGCGCTACGACTTTGATGGTGGTCCTTTCTTCTGGCAGTATCGCTTTAGCACCGCCCTGGGCATCTACAATCCGCTGGCAAAGGCTGGCTTTGACGGTGTGCCTTATCGCGAGTGCAATGTGATGTGCTTTGAGGGTGCCTGCTTTAAGCGCTCTGTAGTGCAGAAGATTGGCCTACCTGATGCACGCTTCTTTATCTACTGGGATGACGCCTTATATGGCTATTTGGCCAGCAAGGTAACGCAGCCTATTTTGATTCCAGATTTTGTTCTTTCAAGATGTCGAGAAGTTCCTGGTCAGAGTATTGGTTCTGTGCGTCAGCTTAATTCAACCTCTGATATGACGCGCTATTACATCACACGTAACCGCGGCTATATTGCCCGTTACTTCCAGGTTCACGGTGATTACAACCCTGTGCTCTTTGGTGTTGGCACCGCTCTGACCTTTGCAAAAGAGATTATTCGACTCATTTTGGTAGACAGAGCACACTTCTCGTCTGGTCTTTCTCGCCTTATAAAGGGCTGGAAGGATGCACGCCTTATCTATAAAGATGCGACCTGGCGTCCACAGCCTCCACTAGACTAGCCACCAAAGCCGACATTTTGTGTCGGCTTTTTTAGTCCCCAAACGCCCAACAAAAGTGAGTACTGAGGGGTGAATTGTGGCGCATTTGTGAAAGGCGACGAATGCCTACTTACAAAAAATTGAATTATTTTATGACCATTAATAAATTTTGTAATTAGCGAAGTTTCTAGCTAATTTTCTACCTGCAGAGATATTGGTTGCCGCAACGTGTCAATACATAATTTTGTATTCGTGTGGAAATTTCACAATATATTGTTATAGTTCTCGAACTCAAACACTATAAGTTGTGGCATAGTAGTTTTCATCACACAAGCGGGTTCCCAACTACTCGCTTAGGCAAAAGCTTAGGAACCGCAGTGATAATCCAATTAAACACGCATGAAAGCGTTGCTTTCACCAACGTTTGTTCAAGGAGTTTGCACATGAAGATTATCAAGCGCAATGGCTCAGAGGTCACCTTCGAGGTTGAGAAGATTGTTAACGCAATCGCTAAGGCTAACGCAGAGGTCCCTGAGGATCAGCGCCTGACTGAGCGTGAGATTCAGTTTGCTTCCCTCAACGTTACCGATGAGTGCGAGAAGGCTGGACACACCGTCACCGTCGAGGAGGTCCAGGACCTTGTCGAGGATCAGCTCATGGCTCTTGACCGCTTTGAGGTTGCTCGTAAGTACATCATTTACCGCTACATCCAGAACCAGAAGCGTCACAAGAACACCACCGATGACAAGATTCTGTCTCTGATTGAGTGCAACAACGAGGAAGTCAAGCAGGAGAACTCCAACAAGAATCCTACTGTTGTTTCTGTTCAGCGTGACTACATGGCTGGTGAGGTTTCTAAGGACCTCGTTCAGCGTGAGCTTCTTCCGGAAGATATTGTTGCTGCTCACAATGAGGGCCTCATCCACTTCCACGATTCCGATTACTTTGCACAGCACATGCACAACTGTGACCTCATCAACCTTGATGACATGCTGCAGAACGGCACTGTTATCTCCGGTACTCTGATTGAGCGCCCACACAGCTTCTCCACTGCATGCAACATTGCAACTCAGATCATTGCTCAGGTAGCATCTTGCCAGTACGGTGGTCAGTCCATCTCCCTAGCTCACCTTGCTCCTTTTGTTGATGTTTCTCGTAAGAAGATCCGCAAGACCGTTATGGAGGAGATGAACTCCGTCGGTGTTGAGCTCTCTGCTGAGCAGCTCAACGAGATGGTTGAGAAGCGCCTTCGTGATGAGGTTTCTCGTGGCGTTCAGACCATTCAGTACCAGGTTGTCACTTTGATGACCACCAACGGCCAGGCTCCTTTCATTACTGTCTTCATGTACCTCAATGAGGCAAAGAATGAGCAGGAGAAGCAGGATCTTGCACTCATCATTGAGGAGATGCTCCGTCAGCGTTATCAGGGCGTAAAGAACGAGGAGGGTGTCTGGATTACTCCTGCATTCCCTAAGCTTATTTACGTTCTTGAAGAGGACAACGTTTACGAGGACTCCAAGTACTATTACCTCACTCAGATGGCTGCAAAGTGCACCGCTCGCCGTCTTGTTCCTGACTACATCTCTGAGAAGAAGATGAAGGAGTACAAGCTTTCTAAGGGCGAGAAGGAAGGCGAGGGCGATACCTTCACCTGCATGGGTTGCCGTTCCTTCCTGACTCCAGACCGTTCTGGTAATGGCTTCAACAACGTTGCTCGCGCTAAGAACTATGAGCCAAACAAGCCTAAGTACTATGGCCGCTTCAACCAGGGTGTTGTAACTATCAACCTTCCTGACGTTGCTCTTTCTGCTGGTCGCGATATGGACAAGTTCTGGAAGATCTTTGATGAGCGTCTTGAGCTTTGCCACCGCGCACTTCGCGCTCGTCACGATCGCCTGAAGGGCACCCTGTCTGATGCTGCTCCTATTCTTTGGCAGTACGGCGCACTTGCTCGTCTGGACAAGGGTGAGGTCATCGATCCACTGCTCTACGGCGGATACTCCACCATTTCCCTTGGTTATGCAGGTCTGTATGAGTGCGTTAAGGCTATGACTGGTCACAGCCACACTGACAAAGAGGCAACTCCATTTGCACTCCAGGTTATGCAGCACATGAACGATAAGTGCACCGAGTGGAAGGAAGCAGAGGATATCGATTACTCCCTCTACGGAACTCCTCTTGAGTCCACTACCTACAAGTTTGCTAAGGCACTTCAGCGTCGCTTTGGTGTTATCCCAGGCATCACCGATAAGGGCTACATCACCAACAGCTACCACGTCCACGTTGCAGAAGAGATTGACGCATTCCAGAAGCTCCAGTTTGAGTCTGAGTTCCAGCGTCTTTCCCCAGGTGGAGCAATCTCTTACGTTGAGGTTCCTAACATGCAGGACAACATCGAGGCTGTTCTTAGCGTCATGCAGTTCATCTATGACCACATCATGTATGCAGAGCTCAACACCAAGTCTGACTTCTGCCAGGAGTGCGGTTATGACGGTGAGATTCATATTGTCGAGGAGGACGGTAAGCTGGTTTGGGAGTGCCCACACTGCGGCAACCGTGACCAGACCAAGATGAATGTTGCTCGTCGTACCTGTGGCTACATTGGTACCCAGTTCTGGAACCAGGGCCGTACCCAGGAGATCAAGGACCGCGTCCTTCACCTCTAAGATTTATGTACTAGACAAACGAGCAGAAGAGCGCCTTGGCCCTTCTGCTCGTTTTTATTATCTCTATCAGGTAACATCCACAATATGTGGAAGTTACCCATCAAAGGTTATGTATGAACTATTCAAATATTAAGTTTTCAGATATTGCAAATGGTGTTGGCGTAAGAACAACTCTGTTTGTTTCAGGCTGCCGTCTGCACTGTGAAGGCTGCTTTAATTACGAGGCGTGGGACTTCAAGAGCGGCGGAGAGTTTACTCCAGAAGTTGAGCAAGAGATTATTGACTCTCTTGCACCTGTCTATATCAACGGTCTTTCCATCCTTGGTGGAGAGCCTTTTGAGCCAGAAAACCAAGAAGGCCTTGTTGAGTTTGTCGAGAAGGTCAGAGCTACCTACCCACAAAAGAGCATTTGGATGTATTCGGGTCACACCTGGGATCAGCTGACCGAGGGAAAGTGGCACACAGAGTACACTGACCGCATTCTGTCTTGTATTGATGTACTGGTGGACGGTCCATGGGTTCAGAGTCTCCACGATATTACCTTGCGTTTTAGAGGCTCTTCCAACCAGCGTCTTATTGATGTTCCTAAAACGCTTGCTTCAGGAGAGATTACACTTTGGTCCGATGGGCCTATGTTGAGCTCTCGTGAGATGTAAGAGCTCCAAAACGCAAAAAAGCCCGCGTATGCAGGCTTTTTGTTTAGGGTCGTGTTGTATAGAGAGCTTTAGTTTTCTGAAGAAGTTTGGGGTTCCGCGGGTTTCTCGCCAAGCTCACTGATAAAGATTGCCACAAAGATAACAATAAAGCCCAGGAAAATCGTAGGTGTAATAATTTCAGCAAGGAAGATAACGCCAAAAACTGCTGCAAAAATACTGTCCAGAGAAATAATTAGTGAGGCCTGAACAGGAGCAACTGACTTCTGTGCGCGGTTCTGCAAAACACCGGTTAGCGCGGTTGCAATAAGAGTGATGTAGGCGAGAGCAACCCAGGCATTTGTGGGCAATACCGCAAAATTGGGAACCGTTTCAAAGCAAAGCGCGTAGGCAAGGCAGGGAAGGGCGCTCACACCAAGCTGCACCACCGTAAGTGTGATGATGTCGTATTTGTGAGCAAGCTCGGCAATAAGCACAAAATCAAAGGCAAAAATAATAGCTGAAAGCAATGTCATCTGCTCGCCCAAGCCAAACGAGAACGAAAAATCAGTGCCCAGTGAGATAAGACCAATGCCAGCTACGCATAAAAAGGCTGCAAAAATACTGGTTCCATGAGGTTTTTTCTTTGCGATAAGCCAGTTTACAAACGGAATCATCGCGCAATAAATTGATGCAATAAAAGCAGCTTTGCCTGCAGTGGTATAAGCAAGAGCTCCATTTTGGAAGAGATATCCTAAACCGTTAAGAACGCCTAAAAGCACGCCGTATTTGATATGGGTGGCATCCAAGTGTTCTTTAAGGTTTTTTCTAAAGATGATGGCAACAATACCTACAGCAAAGACAAAACGTAAGGTCATAAGCCAAGCTGCCGAGATGTAACTAATTGCATCTTTGATAACAACAAAAGATCCGCCCCAGATAAGTGCGCAGACAAGAAGAGCAAGCTTCCATACAAGCGCAGAAGAAGTATCTAGTGTGAGTCTGGAAGAGTTTCTAGTAGAAAGATCTGATGATGCCACGCGCTATCCATTCCCGTCGAAGGTAAAAGTTAAGGTATAGGTAGTGTTTTGAGAAAATCAAACGCGTGCAAGTATACGTGATTTTGCACTTGGAACGCCCCACAAGCAGCATAAAAATGAGATTAGAAGTATACTCACATCTGCAAGAAAAATAAGTGTGTGCGATTGTTTTATGCAAGAAGATATTTCAAGGAGACTTGTATGTCCAACTACGTTTTGACCTGTTGTTCTACGGCCGATGTAAGTGAGAAGTACCTTCAGTCACGAGATGTGAAATACGTATATTTCAACTACGAACTTGATGGTGTTCAGTGCAAGGATGACTTTGGTCGCACTAATGCACCAGCTGATCTCTTTAAAAAGATGCTTGCAGGTGCTGAGTGCCGCACTTCACAGGTATCAATTGGTGAGTACATGGCCTTCTGGCGTCCTTTCCTGGAGGAAGGCAAAGATGTTCTTCATGTTTCGTTGAGTTCGGGCGTTTCTGGAACATACGAGTCTGCTTGCCAGGCAAAGGTAGAGATTGAGCAGGAGTTCCCTGACAGAAAGATTGAGGTTGTTGACTCTCTGCAGGCATCTTCTGGTTATGGTCTCTTGGTAGATGGTCTTGCCGATAAACGCGATGAAGGCCTGTCTTTTGACGAGGCAGTTGCATGGGCTAAAGAAGCACGTCATCGTGTGTATGGCTGGTTCTTCTCTACAGATTTGACCTTCTTTGTTCGCGGCGGTCGCATTTCTAAGACAGCTGGCCTGCTTGGCGGCATGCTTAACATTTGTCCTGTTATGGATGTCGAGGCCGACGGCTCTTTGGCTGTTAAAGAGAAGGCACGTGGCAAAAAGAAGGCAACTGCTCGCGTTGTTGAGATTATGACTCAGACTGCTGAGCGGGGAAACGCTTATGCGCGTAAGGTGTTTATCTCTAACTCCGAGTGCGCTTCTGATGCTCAGGCTGTTAAAGAGCTTATTAAAGAAAAACTTCCTCAGATAGGCGATATCAACATCTTTACTATTGGTGCAACAATTGGCGTTCATACTGGTCCTGGAACTGTTGCAACGTTCTGGTGGGGAGAAGAGCCTCGCGCTTAAGATGTTGCTCGAGTAGGTAAGAAAGGGCTTTAGTCATGGTTAATTTTGAGTACGTTGTACCTACTCAGGTTGTTTTTGGAAAAGATACTCAGCTTCGTGCGGCAGAGCTTGTCTTTGCTCATGGAGGCAGCAAGGTGCTGGTGCATTTTGGTGGCAATCATGTGGTAAAGAGCGGCTTGCTTGACCAGATTCACCAGCTTTTAAGCGATGCTGGAATTGCGTATGTTGACTGTGGTGGAGTTGTTCCTAACCCTCGTTTAGAGCTTGCAGAAGAAGCTGTAGAGCTGGGTAAACGCGAGGGTGTTGACTTCATTTTGGCTATCGGCGGCGGGTCTGTCATGGATTCCGCTAAGGCTATTGCATATGGCTTAGCCAATGAAGTCTCTCTTGAAGACCTCTATTTGCATAAGGTCAGTGTTTCAAAGGCAGCTCCTATTGGTGTCATTTCTACTATCGCAGGAACTGGCTCTGAGACCTCAGATTCTTCTGTCATGAACATTACGCTGGCCGACGGTCGCGTGCTTAAACGTTCTTATCACCATCAGAGCGGTCGTCCTTGCTTTGCCATCATGAATCCAGAGCTCACTTACTCTGTAAGCGCTTATCAGACGGCATCAACAGGCGCAGATATCATGATGCACACCATGGAGCGCTACTTTACGCTCGAGAAGGACGTGGCACTCACTGACGAGCTGGCTGAGGGACTCTTGCGTACCGTAAAAGAAGCTGTTCTGGTTGCTGTCAAAGAACCAGAGAACTACGCTGCACGCGCAGATTTGCTCTGGGCATCGTCGCTTTCTCACTGCGGACTTACCGGCACTGGTCGCGTAAGCGATTTTGCCTCTCATGCAATTGAGCATGAGCTCAGCGCAAAGTATGACGTCGCTCATGGTGCTGGCCTCACAGCTATTTGGGCAAGCTGGGCTCGCTACGTTATGGGCCAAGATCCAGAGCGCTTTGCACAGTTTGCGGTCAATGTTTTTGGAGTTCAAAACAATTTCCATAATCCTGTCGCTACAGGCCTTGCAGGAATTGAAACGTGGAATCAGTGGTGTCATGCAATTGGTATGCCAACCTCCCTTGCAGAGCTTGGAGTAGACCCTTCTGAAGAGGATATTCTTCAGATGGCTGAGGGCACTATTGCCGCTCGCGGTGGAGATCATGCAGGTAACTTTATGCAGCTTAAAACAGCAGATGTTCAACAGATTCTGAGGATGGCTCTAAAGTAAAGTTTCTCAAGGTAAATTTTGTTTCATTGCGGGTATTATTACTACATACGAAGTTACTGAGCCACTAAGCTCAAACATACGGAAGGAAGATTCATGAGCGGTTTTGTTAAAGCAGACAACGTTTTTGTTAATCAGAACGCAGCGAGCCGTAATGATGTCCTGCGTTTTATTGCCAATAAGGCTCAGGAGGCTGGCGTAACTGATAATGCAGACGCTGTTTACAATGCTTTCCTAGCTCGTGAGGAAATGGGCGAGACCGGCATGACTGACGGCTTTGCAGTTCCTCACGCAAAAGATGCTGCCATCAAGGATGCAGCTGTCTTTGTCTTCAAGAACAGCACCCCTCTTGAGTGGCCTTCCTTTGACGAGAAGCCCGTTGATGTTGCTATTGCACTGCTTGTTCCAGATGGAGAGGCTGGCACCACTCACATCAAGCTTCTTTCTAAGACCGCTGTTCTTCTGATGAGAGATGAGTTTAAGTCTCTGCTCCGTGGTTCTAATGATCAGGAAGTTATTGCTCAGGCTATTAACGAGGGCATTAGCGAGGAGTAGGGTTTCTCGCCAGGCTATAGGGAGCTTGACGGGTACTTTCTGTAACAGTTTAACTGGGTAAAATTTTGGACACTCAAGCACAAACTTGAGTGTCCTTTTTTATGTAAAAAGGCGTACACTTGTACTAGTTTTAGTCGAGAAGGGAGTCAGATGTTTACACCATGTACTGACAAGCGCGTTGCTGTCTTTTTTGCTGATGGTTGTGAAGAGATTGAGGGACTGAGCGTTGTTGACGTCCTGTATCGTGCAGGTATTCCTTGTGACAAAGTGTCTATATCTGATTCTTTGAGCGTGACTTCTTCTCACCAGGTTACTTTTTTAACAGACAAGCTGCTCAGTCAGGTCTCGTTTGATGATTACAGCATGTTGGTGCTTCCTGGTGGTCTTCCCGGAACCACTAATCTTGAGGCTTGTGAGCCACTTATGCAGGCAGTTGATGCGTTTGCAGCAGATGGTCGTGCGCTTGCCGCAATTTGCGCTGCTCCTTCAATTTATGCAAAGCGTGGATTACTTACGGGTAAAAAGGCCACTTCCAACCCAGGTTTCCAGCACTTTCTCTCAGAGAATGGCGCCAATCTTTCGCAAGATGCGGTTTGTGTCGATGGCTCTTTCATTACCAGCCAAGGTGCAGGAACCGCTCTTAAGTTTAGCCTAGAGATTGTCCGTTATCTTGTAGGTAATGACGTGGCAGAAAAAGTTTCTCAAGGTATTGTGCTTATCTAAGCCATGACACCTTCTCAAAAACAGTACCTGGTTATTGACCTAAAGAGTTTCTACGCATCGGTTGAGTGTGTTGAGCGGGGCCTTGATCCCATGAAGGCTAAGCTTGTTGTGGCTGATCTTACTAGGACAGAAAAGACAATTTGTTTGGCGGTTTCACCGGCGCTTCGTGCGTTGGGTGTTCCTGGACGTTGTCGCGTTTTTGAGATTCCCAAAAATCTTACCTATGAGGTGGCTCCTCCTCGCATGGCTTTGTATGTGGAACGCTCTGCAGACGTTTATTCGGTGTACCTCAAATACATTGCCCCAGAAGACATCCACGTTTACTCCATTGACGAGGCATTTATCGATGTAACACCGTACTTATCGCTTTACGGATGCACAGCAAGAGAGCTAGGCGAGAAGATCCGTGCAGACGTAGCAAAAACTACTGGTATCCCTGCTACTTGTGGTTTGGGCCCAAATTTGTATCTGGCAAAAATTGCGCTTGATATTACAGCAAAGCACAGCCCAAATTTCTTTGGTGAGCTTGATGAAGAGTCGTACAAACTTAAACTTTGGAATCATAAACCTTTGACTGATTTTTGGCATATTGGTGCAGGTATTCAAAAGCGTCTTGCGGCAATGAATATTCACACCATGGGGCAGCTTGCCATGGCTCCTACAGAACCTTTGTATAAAGAATTTGGCGTTGATGCAGAAATTCTTATTGATCACGCATGGGGCATTGAACCAACTACCATTGCAGATATTAAGTCCTATAAGTCTCAAAGCCATTCAGTTTCAACAGCACAGGTCTTTGATCACAACAGAGACACAGAGGGCGCGCGTCTTATCTTTAAAGAGATGGTTGAGGCGTTGACGTTAGAGCTTGTAACGCAAAAGCTGGTCTGCTCTTCTATTGGCATCTATATTGGCTACTCGGCAACAGAGGGCCAGATGGAAGAGCTGAGGCAAACAGGGGATTATAGAAACTGGAGAAGACATATTCCCTCCAGCAGTGGTACTAGGAAACTCTCTTACCCTACTAACTCTAGAGATGAGCTTATGGCAGAGGTTTTGTCTTTCTTTGACGAGCGAGTAATACCTTCAGAAAGCGTGCATCGCGTTGGCCTTACCTTTGGAAACACTCGAGAAGAAACGGGCTCAGGTATTCAGACGTCGCTTTTTCAGGACACTACCGTTTTAGAGAAAGAGCGCCAGCGCCAAGATACCATCAACGCCATAAAGAAGAAGTTTGGAAAGAACTCTTTGCTCAAAGCTATGGACTTACTTCCCGAAGCAACTGCTCGACAGAGAAATGCTCAGATTGGAGGACACCGTAGTGGAGAAGAAACCAATGAAGCCTAGACAGGATTTCTCGCCAGCGGAAGATGGTGCAAAAGAGGAGGTGTTTGCATCGCAGATGCACTACGGACATCCTCGCATGCCTCGGGCAAACAGGGCAAAAATATTTATGCCCTTTGATGCATTGAAGGGTTTAAGAGAGACCTTAGCAGAAAGAGAACAAGAAGCTCAAGACCATATAAAAGACTTTCATGACTTACCGCACTGGTCATAGGTTTATACGATAAAATAGACAGGTCGTATAAAGAAATCGAGGAGGTTTCATGAACCCCAAAGCAAAAATTGCCATCCCAGCAATTGTGGCTCTCATTTTTATCGTCATTGATTTTGTTGCACCAGTTCAGTATCTCAGCTATTTCCACACGGTATTTAACTTTGCAACTCGTCAGACAAGTCCAATTTCCCTGATACTTGCACGTGTCACCTACATTGTTTTCCTGTGTTACCTATTTGCTGCGGTTTCAGGTCTTCTGAGGGGCTTCCGTCCTCGTCTTAGGTGGGGTCTCTCCATTCTCTCTGTAGTTGGTTTAACTTCCGCACTTACAGAGCTCTCTGTGATGATTTCTATCAGCCAGGCAGTGAACTTCACCACCCTTATTCTTAACGTCATGATTGTTACCTTCCTGCTCTTTACCGCTCTTCTTGCACTTCTCATTTGGGTTCGTGCTAAGAAAGAGTTTGACCAGCGTCAGGCTGATCTTGAGGAGGAAGAGGTTGTTGTTGCTCCAATGCCTCTTGCTACTGAGGGCGCAGAGGTTGCTCCTGTTGTCCCTGTAACTGCAGAGGCTACAGCAGCATCTGTCCCAGATGCAACCATTGCACCAGCTGCACCTGAGGCTCCTGCAGCTCCAGAGGCTCCTGCGGCACCAGAGGCTCCACAGGAGTAGCTCCTCACGCACACCCCCTCTTGTTCAGGAGAATTATCTTTTCTCATAGGAGAAACGTATGTCTTTTGTTGAATTTAAAGAGGTAACAAAGACGTATACCATGGGCTCCGTCAAGGTAAACGCTGTCCATGACATGAACTTCTCCATAGAAGAGGGAGAGCTTTGCGTAATTGTCGGCCCATCAGGTGCCGGTAAAACAACTGTTTTGAATATGCTCGGAGGTATGGATACCTGTACCTCCGGGTCTATTTATTTAGACGGAAAAGAAATTGGTGGGCTTTCAGAAAAAGAAAGAACGCTCTATCGTCGTCATGATATTGGTTTTGTTTTCCAGTTTTACAATCTAGTTCCTAACCTCACCGCAAAAGAGAACGTTGAGCTTGCGTCACAGATTTGTCTTGACCCCATGCAGCCAGAAGATGCGCTACGCGCTGTTGGTCTTGAGCATCGTATGGATAACTTCCCAGCTCAACTGTCTGGCGGAGAGCAGCAGCGCGTCTCTATTGCGCGCGCTTTGGCAAAAAATCCACGCCTTTTGCTTTGCGATGAGCCAACAGGTGCGCTGGATTATAAAACAGGAAAGCAAATTCTTAAGCTCCTGCAAGATATGTGTAAAGAACAGCATAAGACCGTGGCTATTGTCACGCATAACTTTGCGTTTACTCAAATTGCTCATAGGGTTATCCACGTTAAAGAGGGTCAGGCTCAATCGGTAGAAATTAATCAGCACCCAGCTGACGCGCTTACTGTCGAGTGGTAGTCATGCCACACGCTCTTTTTACCGAGATTACTCGGACCATCAAAGGGTCTCTCGCCAGATTTCTTGCAATTGCAGGAATTGTTGCCTTGGGCTGCGGCTTCTTTGCAGGACTCAAAATGGCCAGCCCTGACATGCAAGAAGCGGCTCATACGTTTTACGCAAACCAACATCTCTACGACCTGCGTGTAATCTCTACGCTTGGGTTAAGCGAGAAGGACGTTCATGCCCTTGCGTCAGTTGAAGGCGTTGAGGCAGTTATGCCTTCTCGCACGGTAGACGTTATGGCTACACTGACATCTTCGCAATCTACTGCTCGTGTGAGTTCTTTTAGACCTGGTGAGCTTAATCAACCAATAGTTGTGGAGGGAAGGCTTCCTCAAGGGCCTTACGAGTGCGTGATGAGCGCAGATCCCAAGAAACGTGCAGATATTAGCCTTGGTCAACAGATTGAGCTGCCTGACACTTCAAACGGCGTTCATTTAAAGGGTGGTTCGTACACGGTTGTTGGTTTTGTAAATGCGCCAACGTATCCGTATGTAAGCAATTTTGGCACCACATCGTTAGGCAACGGTATTGTCCAGCAATTTGTGTATGTTACTGAAGAAGCTTTTGCAAACGATGACCCCTATACCGAAGCGTATCTAACGGTTCAGGGTGCTACCGGCTATAAAAGCGGCTCATCAGACTATCAGAGTGCCGTTGATAGCGTTGCAGAACGCATTTCGCAGATGAATCCGTCACTTGCTTCACTTCGTTTGCAAGAGCTCAAAGATGACGCTCAGACTCAAGTTGATGAGGCTCGTCAAAAGCTGGAGCAATCAAGGCAGGAAGCCGCAGATAAACTAGGGGATGCTCAAAAGAAGCTTGATGACGCGGAAGCGCAGATTTCCGCTCAACAGCAAAAACTGGCTGATGGTCAGCGTCAATATGATGCGGGACGTCAGCAGCTTACAGCTTCTCGCTACCGTGCTGAGCGGCAATTTGCACAAGCGGAGGCTCAGATTACTGCCTCAGAGGCTCAGATTGCTCAGGGTACAGCTGAGCTCAGTGCAGGAGAGGCCCAGTATCAGGCTGGTCTTGCTGCCTATAATGCAGGACAAGCAACGTTTACACAGCAAAAGAGTGCATTTGAAGCGGGTAGAGATGCGTATCTTGCGGGGCTTGCTGCGCAAGGCATCACCGCTTCAAGTCTTGAAGAAGCGCAGCAACGGCTCAGCGCTTTAGGTCTGGCAACTACGCAAGTGGACGCCCTTCTCGCCACACAAGCGCAGATTACGGCTGCAGAGACAGAATTGGCTACCCAGCAGCAGACTCTTGCAGCTGCGAGGGAAGAGCTTGATCAGCGCACAGTTCAACTGCATGAGGCAGAGTCACAAGTGGCTCAGGCGCGTCAGGATTTGAGTGAGGCGAGAAGTGCTACTGCAGATCAGCTGTCTGCGGCTCAAGAAAAACTTGCCGCGTCGCTTAGTCGCCTGAGCGCAGGACAAACAGCCCTCCAAAGTGCAGAAGCTCAGACTAACGAGGGAAGACAGAGTCTTGAGGAGCAACGCGCTGAGGTTGAGAAACAACTTGCTGACGGTCAGAAAGAGCTTGATGAAGCTCAAAAGAAGATTGATGAACTTAAAGAGCCTGATGTGTATGTACTTGATCGCACAAAAGAGATTGGTGTTGCAGCTTATCAAGCAGACTCTGAGCGTATCAATGATATTGCTAATGTATTCCCGCTGATGTTCTTCTTGGTTGCAGCTCTGGTTTCACTTACCAGTATGACGCGTATGGTTTCTGAAGAGCGTACGCTTATTGGTGTTCATAAAGCGCTTGGTTATTCAACCGCTCAGATTGCGGCAAAGTACCTGTTATATGCCTTGCTCGCCTCACTTTTGGGTGCCGTTATTGGCATAGCATGTTTAAGTCAAGTGTTGCCAGGCGTTATCATCTCTGCATACGGGTCAATTTATACCATCCCAAATGGGGGAGCTCCTTATTCTATTCAGCTTGATAGTGCGCTACTCTCTGGACTTTCCGGTATAGGCATTACGCTTCTTTCAACCATGGCTGCTGTTTTATCTTCCTTGAAAGAAGAGCCATCTAGCCTCATGCTTCCAAAAGCTCCAAAAGCGGGCTCAAAGATTTTGCTTGAACGCGTTGAGCCTCTATGGTCCAGATTGTCTTTCTCGTGGAAAGTTACAATCAGAAACCTTGTCCGCTATAAGCGACGCTTGATTATGACGCTGGTAGGAATTGCAGGATGTACTGCGCTTTTATTGGTGGCTTTTGGTCTTAGAGATTCCATTAGCGACATCATTGATAACCAATGGCCAGCTATCTCGCATTATGACTACATAGTAGGAATGACTTCTGATGTTTCTGAGGAAGAAGCAGATCAGATTAATGCAGAGCTTACTCAGGTGGGTGCTACAAATATCCGCCGCATAACCAGAGAAAACGTTCTTCTTGAGTCTTCTACACAAAAGGCAGGCTCACTGACAAGAACAACTATTATGACCAGCAATTCTCTTCAAGACCTCACGGGCTTAGCTACCCTGCGCAATCGTCTTTCTGGTCAAGCAATAGAGCTTGGAGAAGATTCGGTTGTAATTACAGAAAAGCTTGCAAAACGACTGGGTGTAGGCGTGGGAGATACCATTCAGGTCTATGCTCAAGACAGAATCGGAAACGCTTCTGGCGAGCCAAGTACGCTTACTGTTACAGGAGTTGCCGAGAATTACGTTGGGTCGTATCTGTATCTGGGATCTTCATCATGGCATTCTCTAGGTATTCAAGATCAAGCAGCGGACGGCTGGTATGCAACGCTTCCCGAAGATCAAGTAACGAGAGAGGCATTTGGAGAAAAGCTTATTAACCAGACAGGAGTTGCAACTGTTGATGACGTCAATGAAGCCATCCGCACCTATAGAGAATCACTTGCCGTAGTTAACCGTGTTGTAGCTATTCTTATTGTGGCTGCAGCTCTGCTGGCATTTATCGTCTTGTATAACCTCACCAATATCAATATTGAAGAGCGCATTAGAGAAATTGCAAGCCTCAAAGTACTTGGATTTACGCGTCATGAAGTTGATGCCTATGTCTTTAGAGAGATTGCTTTGTTGGCCATCTTTGGAGCGCTCTTTGGACTTGTTCTAGGAACATACCTTGAGGGATTTGTAGTTCAAACTGCCGAGATTGACCTTGTTATGTTTGGTCGAGCTATCCATGCACCAAGCTATTGGTTTGCCTTTGGACTTACGCTTGTCTTCTCGCTGTTGGTATATGTTGCCATGCGACCTAAGCTCAAAAATATTGATATGGTTGAGAGTTTGAAGAGCGTCGAGTAGACATCTTTTGCCCGCCCAAGAGAGGCATATTTTAGATAAGATAGAAGATAGTTGAGATTGCTTACTTATAAGGAGTTGGTATGCCTAAGGTTTCTTTTGTAATTCCTGCATACAACATCGAATCATACATTGGGCGTTGTATTCAAAGTGTAAAGAATCAGACGTTTGGTGATTTTGAAGCAATTATTGTTGATGACGCCTCAACAGATTCCACTCCAGAGAAAATCGTAGAAGCAGTAGGGGATGACTCTAGGTTTAAGGTTGTCACTCATCCAACCAATCAAGGTCTCCATCTGGCACGTAAAACTGCTGCAGCTCATACAAAAGGCGAGTGGGTCTTTTGCCTAGACGGTGATGATGAGGTTACTGCTGATTTTCTTGAGCAGGTAGTTGCTCGTATTGATCAGAACCCTGTTGATATTCTCCACCTTGGCATTACTGTTATTCCAGAAAATGGCGTTGACCCAACTGATGCAAAGTCTTTTGAGAGCTACATTAACCAACAATCAGACTTTACTCAGGGTGACGATATCCTTCGCATTATTTATGATGAAGGCTATGGACAGAAGCTTGATTGGCGAGCTACGCAACGCCTGTATCGCGGAGAACTTTTCCGCTCTGCCTTTGCAGAGATGACTTCGGAGCGCCTGGTAAGAGCAGAAGATGCCTATGAGGTATTTATCCTGGCAGATAAGGCTCAGACCGCTGATGGCTTTGAGTCTTGCAGAGGTTTTTTGTACCACTATGGTATTGGTGTAACTGGCGCTTCTCGTATTTCTTTAGATAAATTTGGAGAGTTCTGCTATCAGTTCTTGGACAACATTGACCAGGTAGAACTCTATATTGGTAAATCAGATAACATTGCGCATCTCAACTCCTTTAAGGGAATGAAGCATAGACTGTTGGAGCTTCTGAGTGCTGAGTGGAGATTCCGTCTTGCTCCTGAAGATCAAGAAGCAGCCCTTGAGCCGTTTGCCATTCTTTTTGGACCATCGGTAGCTGCTCGAGAGCTCTATCGCTTTGTAAGAGATGAGGCATACGAGGCCATTGCCACTGGCACTGAGCTTCCAGAAGACAGCGATGCATATCGCTTTAGAAAGTATGCAAAAAAGTATGCGGATCTGATGAATCAGGATGAGGGACTGTCGTTTGATAGGGCAGTTCGCATGAAACAGATTGCCGATGAGCACATGGAGTATCTAGAGAGAAAGCACATGGTAAAGATGTTTGAGCAGCAGCCTATTCGCATTCTGATTACTTCTCATAAAGATGTTGATGTTCCCGCAAGTAATTACCTTCAGCCTATCCAGGTAGGACCAGGCCAGAAGACCAATCGCTTTACGTATATGCTCCATGATGATGAGGGCGATAACATTACCGAGAAAAACCCTATGTACTGTGAGATGACTACACAGTATTGGGCATGGAAGAACATCACCAATGCTCGCTATGTTGGCTTTGGTCATTATCGTCGCTACTTCAATTTCACCGATACGGTTTATCCAGAAAATCCGTTTGGTGAGGTTATGGATGACTTCATTGATGAGGATGCCATCAAGAAATATGGTCTTGATGATCAGACCATTGCTCAGTGCATTGAGGGCTATGACCTCATTACTACTGGGGTAAAGGATATTCGCAAATTCCCTGGAAGCGCTAATACACCTCTTGAGCAGTACCATTCCGCTCCGCTACTCCATCCAAAGGATATGGATACTATGGCTGCACTCATTGTTGAGCGTCATCCAGAGTATGCAGAGGACGTAAACACTTTTCTCAACGGTCATCAGCAGTGCTTCTGCAACATGTATATCATGCGTAAAGAGCTCTTTGATCGCTATGCAGCATGGGTGTTCCCACTTGTTGACGAGTGGACCGCCCGTACTGATATGTCTACCTATAGCAAAGAGGCCCTAAGAACCCCAGGTCATCTGACTGAGCGCCTCTTTAATATCTGGCGTATGCATATGCTGCGTACAGAGGGCAAAAACTGGAAGGTAAAAGAGCTGCAGTGCATTCACTTTACTAATCCAGAGCCTCGTCAGAAGTTTATTCCTCTCTTTGAAGAGAAGCCTGAGATTGCAAGCCAGAACGTTGTTCCTGTTGTTTTTGCAGCAGACAACAACTATGTTCCAATTCTTACCTGCGCTATGGGCTCAATGCTTGAAAATGCCGATCCCAACCGTTTCTACGATGTGGTCGTTCTCAACACCAATATTGGCGGATCAAAGCAGGAGCTGGTTAAGAAGCACTTCTCGCGTTATAAGAATGCTCGTATTACGTTCTATAACGTGTGGCGCATGGTCAAAGACTACAAGCTAGACACTAATAACGCTCATATTAGTGTTGAAACGTACTTCCGCTTCTTGGCTCAAGACATTCTTTCTGCTTACGATAAGGTTGTCTATCTTGACTCTGACCTTGTGGTTAACGGTAATGTCGCAGAGCTTTATGACGTAAGAATGGGCAACAATCTTATTGCCGCAACGCTTGATATTGACTATCTGGCAAACCTTAATATTCGCGGCGGAGACCGCATGAAGTACAGCCTTGACGTGCTTAATCTTAAGAATCCTTATGCCTACTTCCAGGCAGGAGTTATGGTCTTCAATACTGCTGAGCTGCGCCGTTATCACACTGTTCCGGAGTGGTTACGTATTGCAACCAATCCGATCTTTATCTACAACGATCAAGATATTCTGAACAGCGAGTGCCAGGGTCGTGTTGTCTATCTACCAGCTGACTGGAACGTTACGCATAATATCTTTGGCCGTGCCGAGAAACTCTATCCAATGGCACCAAATAGCGTCTTTGATGACTATCAAGCAGCACGTCGTGCTCCAAAGATTGTTCACTTTGCTGGCGCTATTAAGCCTTGGCAGAACGCTAGCTGCGACATGGCTTCCTATTTCTGGAAGTACGCGCGCAACACCCCGTTCTACGAGGTTATTATTCAGGACATGGTACCAGGCGCCAGAAGCGATGCAGATGTCACGGAGTTCCACGAGCGTGCGCTTTCTGATGCAAGTCCTCTGCGCAAGATTATTGACCCTATTGCACCATATGGTAGCGCAAGGCGAGAAGCCCTTAAGGCCCTTGGTAGAACCTTAAGAGGACGCAAATAAATACCTGGTAGGTGCAAGATTTCTTGCACCTACGTTTTTATGTTTGGAGTAGTTATGGCAGCACTTTCGCCAAAAGATGCCGCTCGTGCAGCGGAGCTTAATAGAATCTTGAACCATGCGGCATATGCCTACTATGCTCTTGATAATCCAGAACTCACTGACGCTGAGTTTGACCGACTGCTTATTGAGCTTCAGCAGCTTGAGGCAGCATATCCAGAGCTTGTAACTGAGGATAGCTATACGCAGCGCGTAGGCGGCTATGTTTCTGAGCAGTTTGAGCCTGTTCAGCATGCTGCTCGTATGTATTCTATGGACGATGCCATGAATCTGGAAGAGCTGGATGCATGGCTTTCCAGAACTGATGAAGCTCTTGGTGCATCGCCCACTAATCCTGTGGCATATACCTGCGAGCTTAAGATTGACGGCTTAGGTGTTGCACTCACGTATCGTGACGGTCAGTTTGTACGAGCTGCTACACGAGGCGACGGTAGCACGGGAGAAAACGTCACAGCAAACGTTTTGACTATCTCTGACGTCCCACGAGAGCTTGCGCTTGCTGGTCTTGAGCAGGTAGAGAATAGAGGCCTCAACCAGAGTATTGAGGTCCGCGGTGAGGTCTATATGCCAAAGCACTCCTTCATTCGTTTGAATGAGGATGCGGACGCTGCTGGTAAACAGCCTTTTGCTAACCCAAGAAATGCAGCTGCTGGATCTTTGCGCCAGAAGGATCCAAAGATTACAGCACACCGAGACCTTGAGACCTTTATCTACGCAGTAGCCGATGAAGGCCCTCTTGATGTTCACAGCCAGTGGGAGTTTTTAAATTGGCTTCGTAGCTGCGGCTTTAATGTTAATCCTCATGCCCGTCGTTGCCTGAGCGCTCAGGAGGTCCACGATTTCTGTGCGCAAGCTCTTGAGCAGCGAGGAGATCTTAACTACGACATTGATGGCGTGGTAGTAAAGGTTGACTCATTTGCGAGCCAAGAGGCTCTAGGATTTACTTCTCGTGCTCCTCGTTGGGCTATTGCATTTAAGTTTCCACCAGAGGAAAAGCAGACTGTTTTGCGAGAAATTCGTATTCAAGTTGGTCGTACGGGCGTGCTTACTCCTGTTGCTGAGTTTGATCCCGTTACTGTTGCGGGTTCTACCATTGCGCGCGCAACTCTCCACAACCTTGATGAGATTCGTCGTAAAAATGTGCGCGAGGGCGACACCATCATTGTCCACAAGGCAGGAGATGTTATTCCAGAGGTCGTTGGACCAGTTTTGAGTCTTCGACCTGCAGATGCTGTTGAGTTCCAGATGCCAACTACCTGTCCAAGTTGTGGCAGCCCTGTTATTCAGGAAGAAGGAGAAGTGGCCTTCCGCTGCGTCTCTATTGATTGTCCTGCTCAGGCAGTTGAGCGCCTGATTCACTGGGGCAGCCGTAAGGCCATGGACATTGACGGCCTTGGTGACGAGCTTATTAACCGTATGGTTGAAGAGGGTGTTCTCTCTGACGTTGCCGACTTCTACGATAAGCTCACTGAAGAAACGCTGGCAAGCATGCCTACAGGTCGTGTCTACGATACTGATACTGCAGATCACCTTTCTGGCGACAGCATTCCTGTGGGTCACACAATTGCCAAGAAGGTTATGGCAAAGGTTGAGGAATCAAAGACGCGCGGTCTTGGACGCGTGCTCTTTGGTATTGGCATGAGGCACGTTGGTGCTAACGTCGCAGAGCTGCTTGCCCAGGAGTTTGGCTCTATTCAGGCGCTTGCTACAGCACCTGTCGAGAAGATCGCTGAAATCCCAGGTATTGGCCCCAAGATTGCAGAATCTGTACACGAGTTCTTCTCGATACCAGAAAATGTTGCCGTTATTGAGCGTCTTCGTCAGGCAGGCGTAGTGCTAGAGGAAGAGAAGGCAGAAAACGAGCTTCCTCAGACTCTTGCTGGACTTACGTTTGTTTTAACGGGAACTCTTGAACACTTCACACGTGATGAAGCTGGCGCCAAGCTCAAAGCTATGGGTGCAAAGGTTTCCGGCTCTGTATCTAAGAAGACAAGCTTTGTAGTAGCAGGAGAAGCCGCGGGATCTAAGCTTACAAAGGCTGAGGGCTTGGGCGTTCCTGTACTTGATGAGGCCGCGCTCCAGCAAATTCTTGAAACAGGTCAGGCACCTGCATAAATGTGCATGGTCAGTAACAAGGTGTTGATTTATAATGCTTCGTTACCGTCAGTAAAAAGGAGGCGACCAAATGAACCTACTAAAAAGTAAGTATGTTTCTCTTGGAATGATGTTTTTGATTTTAGCAATCATCCTGGGCGCAGCATCAAACGTTAATGACCTCTTTATCGGTATGATCTATGGCGTTTCTCTAGGAATATTGATTTTGGGATTGCTTGTAACTCAAAAAAGATTGCCTTTATGTAATCGATAATTGATTCAAAAGGAACAGCTATGGCAGATAAAAGCATTCTGGTTCTTTGCTATTCTCGCTGCACTACCTGTAAGAGAGCTCTTAAATGGCTTGATGAACATGGTGTTTCTTATACGCTGCGCGATATTAAAGAGGAGAACCCAACTGCAGAAGAGCTTGCTGAGTGGCACAAACTGAGCGGTCTCTCCATCAGGAAATTCTTCAATACTTCAGGCATGGTGTATCGCGATAATAACATCAAGGAGCAGCTTGATGCAGGTATGAGCGATAGCGATGCCTATAAGCTGCTCGCCACTACAGGCATGCTGGTCAAGCGCCCATTGGTTGTTGCAGGCAATACTATTCTTCTTGGATTTAAAGAGTCTGCATGGGAAGAAGCACTTCTGTAAAACCAGCTTCTTCAGCATGCATCAGTTTGCAGATAAGCGTTAGTAAAAAAGCGGCTATTCAAGTAGCCGCTTTTCTCTTACGTGTTTGAATGCTCAACGCATTTGTATTTTGCTGCGAGTTAGTCCTCGTCATCAACCATTTCTACAACGGGTTTGCCCATGTAATTGATACCGTCGACCAGCTCTTCCAAGGTGATTCTTTGACCTAAGATAGTTGCCTGAACAAGCTCTTTGTAGAACTCACGAGCTTCATCCATAAGATCAAGAATACTTTCAGTCTTAATTTCTCCTGTGTAAGGCTCTTTCCAGGGAAGACGCTTGAGATTAGCGGTAGGGAAGTCCTCAGTCATAACAATACGGTGAGCCATTGCGGCAACGTACGAATTGTTTGAAGGGCGCATGAACTTCTCGGTCTTGTATAAAACGTCAGGAAGCTTGGTAGTGTACTTAGGATCAGTACGCTCTACCGTGTGGTAAATGCGAGCGTAGTCTTGGAGGGCTTTCTCGTACTCACCAACGCCAACATTAAGGCCAAATACCTGAAGCGCTACTTGCGAGAAAAGCGCGCCACCAACGTGTTTGGTGGATTCAATGGCTTCAAGCACCTCAGCTGGTGGAAACGTCTCAACGGTAGTGTGGCGCATGTGCCAAAGAAGATATGAATCCAAATCCGTTTCGATAATAGGATGGAGCTCTCTGTAGGCATTTTTGAGAGATGGTTCCGCCTCAATCAGCGCATCTTGCTGGGAATACACAAACGGATGGACAATCCTATCTAGTGCGTAGTGTGCTAAGAGGCCAAGTGCAAACGCACGACCAGCTGGCATGTCGCTCTGCGGGAGGCGAGAAACCCCATCGCGAATGGATAAAAATGCGTCAACAATATGGCCTGCGTGCATACGACGATGCAGCCTATTGCAGGCAAGTGAGTGGTTTGGCCAGGCTAGATGACGTGCAAGGAAGGGATCAGGCCCCTGGTTTCCGAGCAAAAATGCATTAACCTCAGCTTCAGTGGCAATGAGCTCTTTGGGCAAATCATTAACCACCTCTGCACCAAACAGATAGTGGGTTATTAAAGCAGGCATAACACTCCTTGTAGTTTTTCAGTATAAGAGTAGCTGAAAAACGCTCATAGGCGTTAAAATTTCATCTTTGTGTTACAAGATTTAATGATACCTAGGAACTCACACATGGGTCTACTGGAAATTTTTCTGCTTGGTGTGGCGCTTGCAACAGATGCGTTCTCTGTCACCATCTCTAATACTTTTGCCTTCGATGACCATAGGTTTTCTCGCCTCATGCGCATGCCTCTTTTCTTTGGCCTCTTTCAGTTTGGTATGCCTCTTGCCGGTTATTTTGTTGGCGGCATTGCAGCAGAATTGATTGAAAAGTATGCAGGAATGGTCTCTTTAGTCATCCTTGGCTTCATCGGTTCAAACATGCTGTACAGCGGCTATAAGGCGCTCAAAGAAGACGCTTCTGAGGAAGATGAGGAAGAAGCCCAGCAAAGTGCTACGACGCTCTCTTATGGAAAGCTGCTCTTTCAAGCTGTTGCTACGGCAATCGACGCATTTGCTGTTGGGGTAAGTTTTAGGGCACATAGCGTAGACATTTTGGTTGCCTCAGCACTCTTTGGCATTATTACCGCTATCCTCTGCACTATTGCATTGTTCATTGGTAAAAAACTCGGCTCGCTTTTGGGCGACCGTGCCGAGATGGTGGGCGGTATAGTACTTATCCTGATTGGACTAAAAGCCTTTTTTGGATAAAATCTGTTTGACCAGACGGATTATGTAGCAGGTAAGGAGGTAGCGTGAAGTTTATCCCAGATTGTCTGCGCCAGAAGATGCATAAAACTTTTGGACCAAAAGACCCTGACGAGAAGATCACTCCACCAACTGCCACTTCTGTTACAAGAACCTCATTTATTATCCTGGCTGTCTCGGCGGTTGCTGCACCTGTAATAGCTACGGTAGCAAACGTTTTGAGTCCAGGAATTTCTTATGTTCAGCAGGAGCTTCTTCCTCCACAGCTTAATTCAAAAGTTCCAGGCTACGCTCGAGCGCTTATTCAACTTGCGCAACGAGAGGGCTCCCTCAATCTTTTATGTACTTCCAAAGATGCGGTAAAGCCCCTGGTAGAAACATATTCAAGAATGTTTTCTATGCCTGTTACGGTGGGTGAGGCAACGGAGGAAGAAATTCAGGAGTTTATTCAGCAAACATATACTTCTGGTAAGAGTTCGGAGTCTGAAACTTCTGATACCAAATCTGGTACTGATTGGGGTTTTGAGAAACCCGATGTCATTTTCTTGGCAAGCGAAGCTCTTATGCAAAATTTTGAGACTTCCGCATATTGTCAACCGTTTGAAGTTTCTTCAACAGACCAGTACGTGCGCCCTGAGTTTTTTGACGCCAACGGACACTGGTATGCCTACGCTGCAGATCCATTGGTTTTACTGGTAAATCAAGAACGCCTTAATGAGAAAAAGATTTTGCGTCCTCACGAATGGACCGATCTTCTTACAGATGGCCTGCGTGGAAGGTATGTTATTCCTGACCCCGCACTTACGTATACGGGCAAGAAGTTTGAATCGCTCTTTTTAGGCCAGTATGGTCTGGATAAAGGCGCTCAAATTATCCAAAGTTTGTTTGAAAATGTTGACGCATTTTCTGAGAGTACCCATCAAGCTATTAGAGACACAGGATTTGGCAGGTACAGGGCTTGTGTTTGTCCGCTGAGCGCTGCTTATAGGGCAATTACTAAAGACGATTTTGATAATCTTTCAGTTATTCTGCCAGGCACTTCTTATTTCTCTACGATAAGGTCATTTGTATGTCAGGGGTCAAAACATACGTATTCAGCGTATTTATGGCAGGAATTTATTACTAAGCGAGATTCTGCTGAACACATGGGAGAAATGGACTCGTTCTTCTCGCCAGTTATTGAGGGAACACCAACGCCTTGGTATGCAGATCGTCTGAATTTGACAGCAGTAAGTGAATCAATGCAGATAGCTTCTGCTCCAACCGATGCAGAAGGCAATCTCATCAAGCTTGAAGACGTTCATGCTCTCTACAGTAAGTTGATCAATGGATAGCTCTTAACACATAGCTCTTTCTAAACGTTAAGCATTTGGACACCAAAAACGGCCCAGGTAAACTGAGCCGTTTTGCTTTAAAGATGGAGTGGCGAGAAGACCGGTTTTCTCGCCAAGAAGCTCTGATGAAGAACTAGACGTAGAAGAGCATCTTGTTGTAGCTAGGAACTGGCCACCAGTCATGTCCGCAGATGAGCTCCATGGAGTCAACGGCGCTACGCAGGCGGGCCATAGCAGGAAGAACCTCATTGCAGTAGTATTCGCACTGCTCCTGAGGTTGATCTTTCATCTGGTGAGCTGTGGTGTTGATCTCATCAAGACTGTTGGTAGCTGCGTAAATCTCGTCAATACCTGCGGTGAGTTTCTCGACGATCTCTGTCTCTGCTGCACTCTTGATGCCAATGGCCTGCTTAGCAGCAACTGAAGAGGCAACATCACTTGAGTAGGTAAAGAGAGCAGGCAGGTACATGTGGCGCGTCATATATAGCATAGTACGAGCTTCGATGTTAAGGACCTTGGTGTACTGCTCAGCCTTTGCAATGTAGCGAGCCTGTGCTTCTGCCTGAGAAAGAACGCCGTAGCGCTCAAAGAGCTCAATGTTCTCTGGAGCAACCATTGCAGGGAGTGCCTCAGGGGTGGTGCGGAGGTTTGGAAGACCGCGCTCCTCGGCAAGTTTCTCCCAATCGCCTGAGTAGCCATTGCCCTCAAAGAGGATGCGCTCGTGAGCCTTAAAGGTGTCAATAACCCAGCTCAAAGCTTCCTTAGTGAAGTTCTCCCCAGAAACGTTTTCAAGGTCATTTGCAAAGCGGTCACACTGCTCAGCAACAATGGTGTTCAAAATAACATTAGGGTCAGAAAGATTCTGCTGGCTGCCGCACATGCGGAACTCAAACTTGTTACCAGTAAACGCAAAGGGGCTGGTACGGTTTCTGTCTGTGTTGTCCCTAAGAACTGCAGGAAGTGTTGGTACGCCCAGATCCATACGAGTGCGCTTTGCACCGTGAACATCAGAGCCAGTGATGAGGTCATCAACAATTACAGAAAGCGCAGCACCCAAAAAGACTGAGACAATCGCTGGTGGAGCCTCGTTTGCGCCAAGACGGTGATCGTTTCCAGCAGATGCAACCGACATGCGCAGAAGGTCTGCATGAGAGTCAACAGCGGCAACAAGGCACGCAAGGAAGACTAGGAAGCGGAGGTTCTCGCCAGGCTTATCGCCAGGTTCAAGCAGGTTCTCGTTATCTGCGGAGAGTGACCAGTTGTCGTGCTTACCGGAGCCATTGACGTACTCAAAGGGCTTCTCGTGCTCAAGGCAGGCAAGGCCGTGGTGAGGAGCAAGAAGCTTAAGCTTCTCCATGGTTAGAAGGTTGTTGTCAATAGCAAGTGCTCCCTGCTCAAAGACAGGTGCAAGCTCATGCTGGCAAGGAGCAACCTCGTTATGCTTGGTTTTTGCAGGAATGCCTAGCTTCCAGAGCTCGTCATCAAGTTCTTTCATGAAGTTGTTGACGGTTGGACGAATAGCGCCAAAGTAGTGCTCGTCAAGTTCCTGACCCTTGCTTGGTTCGCAGCCAAAGAGGGTACGACCACAAAGGATAAGGTCAGGACGCTGCTCAAAGTCTTCCTCTTTGATAAGGAAGTACTCCTGCTCAGGACCAATGTTTGTGACAACGCGAGAAGGCTCTTGTCCAAAGAGGGCAAGAACGCGCTTGGCCTGCTTTTCTAGGGCAACCTGGGAACGAAGCAGAGGGGTGCGCTTATCCAGAGCTTCTCCGGTGTATGAAATAAATGCAGTTGGAATGCAGAGAACCTCGTCTTTGATGAAGGTTGGACTTGCAGGATCCCAAACCGTGTAACCACGAGCCTCAAACGTGGCTCGAAGACCACCAGAAGGGAAGCTTGATGCGTCAGGCTCGCCCTGTACCAGCTCTTTTCCCGAGAAGGACATCAAAATGGTGCCGTTTCCCTGAGGAGTCATAAAGCTGTCGTGCTTCTCGGAAGTAATACCTGTGAGAGGCTGGAACCAGTGCGTGAAGTGAGTAGCACCTTTTTCAAGTGCCCACTCTTTCATGGCATGTGCAACCTCGTTTGCAATGTCGAGGTCAAGCGGTTTGCCGTCCTGGATGACACTACGAAGTTTCTTGTACGTTGGCCTTGGCAGACGTTCTTGCATGTCTGCGTCGGTAAAGAGAAGTGAGCCAAATTCCTGAGAAACTTTGTCGTGAGCCACAGCCCCTCCTTGTGGGTAAATGCTGGCAGTTAGTCTGTTTTCTCGCGTGCTGGGCACGTTATGTTGGTTGTTATTTTCGCACGTTTGGCAGAGGCAGAGTGGCGAGGATACAAACAGAAACATAACGATTACAAAAAATTTTGGCCGCTGCCCAAATGAGATGTGGGCTTTGTTTCCATGGGCTCTGGCGCGCATAAGCAGAGGAACTCTTAGTACAATAGAAGCACACAAAACTAAGAGGAGCAGGTATGTCTGATACTACTATGCCAGTTGATACTACAGATCAAAACGAGGTTGCATCAATCAAAGAAGGTGCAGTTAAACCACGTAGGACCATTGCCGTTATTGACGGAAACTCGCTCATGCACCGAGCATTCCATGCAATCCGTCAGCCAATGGCAGCTCCAGATGGTACGCCAACTGGCGCGTTGTTTGGCTTCTTCAACATGTTTATCAAGCTTGTTGAGTCCTTCTCGCCAGATGGTGTCATTTGCGCCTTTGATAAGGGTAAACCACAGGTTCGCATTGATATGTTGCCTCAGTACAAGGCTCAGCGTCCTCCGATGGACCCCGCTTTGCATGCACAGTTTCCCATAGTCAAGGAGCTGCTCAAGACGCTTGATGTTCCTGTCTGCCAGCTTGAAGGCTGGGAGGGCGACGATATCTTGGGCACCCTTGCTCGCCGCGGTGAGGCAGAGGGCTATCAGATGCTGCTCTTCACGGGCGACCGCGATATGTATCAGCTCTCCACAGAAAACGTCAAGATTGTCTCTACGCGCAAGGGCGTCTCTGACGTCTCAATTATGACACCAGAGACTGTGGCAGATCTCTATGCAGGTATTACGCCTGAGCTTGTTCCAGATTTCTATGGTCTTAAGGGAGATTCTTCCGACAACATTCCGGGCGTTCCCGGAATTGGCCCCAAGAAAGCCGCTGCGCTGATTGTGGAGTATGGCTCGCTTGACCAGGTCATTGCTCACGCTGACGAGGTCAAGGGCAAGGTGGGAGAAAACCTTCGCGCCCACATTGATGACGCGCTGCTTTCCCGTAAGGTGGCAACTATTCGCACTGATGCGCCGCTTGATATCAACCTGGACGACGCTCAGTTCCCAACATTTGATCCAAATGACGTAGTCAAGGCTTTCTCGGCTTTGGGCTTTACCGGTATGACCTCAAGGCTTGCTCGCATGGCTGGTGGGTCTGCTGCTGGCGCAGTCACACAAACTGCCTCCGCTACACCCGCACTTCCTATTCCGTCAGAATTTCTGCAGGCAGGAGACGCATCTGCTGCACTCACTGCTGCAATTGAGAACCAGGAGTGGATTGGTGTTGCAGAGGATTCTGCGGCGGACTCCGGAGCGCTCTTTAGCCTTTCTCGCACACTTTGGGTGTCTACCGAAAAGGCACTCCTCAAATTTGAGGGAGAAAACGCAACTGCAGCGCTCTTGCGTATTTTGCGAGAAGCCCGTGTTGCCGCAGATGATGTTAAGGCACTGCTTCACGAGGTAAGCCCTGTTGATTCGTCTGAGCCACAGAAACTGGATATTGAGACCATTGATTCTGATCGACTTTTTGACACGGGTGTTGCCGCGTATCTGCTTGAGTCCGATCGTTCAAGTTTTGATATCAACGGCTTGGTTGAGCTGTACTTTGGCTCTGAGCTTCCTGAGCCTACAGATGAGATTCCCGCTGCAGCACTAAGAGCTGTAGCTGCTAGGGTTCTTGTGCCTGTGCTTACTAAAAAGCTTGAAGATGATGGTTCTTTGGAGCTCTTTACTTCTCTGGAGATGCAACTTTTGCCTGTACTTGCTGCGATGGAGCGTCGTGGTCTCTACGTTGATCCTCAAGAGCTTGCTAAGCAGTCTTTGGAGCTGGGTGAAGATATTGCGCAGCGTGTGGCAAGTATTCACCAGACAGCAGGCGAGGATTTTAACTTGGATTCTCCAAGCCAGCTTTCACATATCCTGTTTGACGTGCTCAAGCTTCCAACTTATGGCCTTAAAAAGACGCGCACCGGGTTCTACTCCACCAACGCAAAGGTGCTTGGAGACCTGGCGCAGGAGTACCAGATTGTTGCTGACGTTCTTGAGTATCGTGAGCGCGCCAAGATCAAATCAACCTATCTAGATGCACTTCCTGCACTTATTCGTGGCGACAAGCGCATCCACACTACACTCAATCAGACTGTTGCTGCTACCGGCAGACTTTCCAGCTCTGATCCAAACCTGCAAAACATTCCTACCCGCTCTGAGCTGGGTCATCGTGTCCGCACTGCCTTTACCGTTCCCGAGGGTAGCGTTTTTCTCGCCTGCGATTACTCCCAGATTGAGCTTCGCTTGCTTGCACATCTCTCTGCTGACGAGCATCTGGTAGCAGCGTTCAATTCTGGCGCCGACTTCCACGCAGCAACTGCCGCGCGTGTCTTTGGCGTTCCTGTTGAAGAGGTCACCCCGGCACTTCGTAGCCGTGCCAAGGCAGTTAACTTTGGTATTGTCTATGGTCAGCAGGCCTTTGGTTTGGCAACATCTCTTAAGATTTCTCGCAAGGAAGCGCAGGAGATGATTGACCGTTACTTTGACGCATATCCTGGTGTTCGAGCATACCTTGACGATTCCGTTCGTACTGCTCATGAGTGTGGCTACGCTATTACCATGTATGGTCGCAAGCGCCATATCAGAGAATTCAACCAGTCAAATCGCCAGCTCATTGCCTTTGGCGAGCGCACCGCTATGAATCACCCTATGCAGGGAAGTGCTGCTGATATCATCAAAATTGCAATGATTAATGTCGAGAAACGCCTGCGTGATGAAGGTCTTACGTCAAAGCTAATTCTTCAGATTCACGACGAACTTGATCTAGAAGTTCCAGAGTCAGAAATTGAGACTGTTTCTAAGCTGGTTAAAGAGACCATGGAAGATGTTGTGACTCTGCGAGTTCCTTTAATTGCTGATGTCAGCTATGGTTCTAACTGGGCTGAAGCAAAGTAGATGCGTAAGTACTACGTTCTAGAGGAGATTTTATATGGAGGCAGCAACCTCATACATGCACGTTACCGTCTATACAGATGGTGCATCTAGAGGAAACCCTGGACCTGGTGGTTATGGGGCAGTGCTTCTGTATACCGATCCTTCTGGTCAGCAGCATACAAAAGAGTTTAGCCAGGGTTATAAAACTACTACCAATAACCGTATGGAGCTCCTTGGTGTTATTGTTGCGCTTGAAGCTCTTAAACGCCCTTGTCAGATAGAGCTTTATTCCGATTCCAAGTACGTTGTTGATGCGTTTAATCAAAAATGGGTTTCGGGATGGATTAGAAAAGGCTGGAAGACAGCATCTAAAGAGCCTGTCAAAAACGTAGACCTTTGGAAGCGCCTCCTTGCTGCTATGGAAGATCATGAGGTGAGCTTCAAATGGGTCAAGGGTCACGCTGGTCATCCACTTAACGAGCGCTGTGATCAGCTGGCAACTGAGGCTGCTGACGGCTCCAATCTTCTTGACGATCAAGGATTTTTTACAGATTAGCCATTGCTGCAGCCCTAGGTACATAGGGCGAGAAGATCTTTTTGCCGTAAGTACGTGATATAAGAAAACCGCCGTCTTTGGACTGCCTCCCATTTCTTGGACATAAGAAATGGGAGGCAGTTCAGAATTGCTCCTGTGTGGTTTGCTCTTAATTGAGATAGCTGTTTAGAATATCCGCTGTCTTACCAGTCAAAGATTCGAGTTTCTTTTCCGCTGCAACTATCAGGACTTCGATTTCCTCGATTTTTGAAATTGTGGCATCCTGTATTGCTCTATCCGGAGCAGTGAAAGTTATACCCTGAACCCGATCAATAGACGCGCGAAACGAGCGGGAGAATCCCATTTTTCTGCCTTCTGCTTCAAGAATATGAACCAGATAGCGAGGATTGACTTCATCCGTTCTGCATCTAAGCACGCCGCAATGATCAGTGGGATAAAACTTAGAATCTGCCGGGACAAAGCTTGTCATCCAGTCTCCGTCAATACCCCACAGTACAGATGGAACAGAAAAATCGGTAATCAGCAGTTCGTCTATGTATCCAAAAGCTTCTGTTACATTGGCACTGTACACAGGAATATTTCCATCCGGAACAAGCCGCTTATTAAGGACACGCTTTCCAATCGATACATCAAACTTACTCTTATCAGCGAGACTCAGTCTGTACCCCCCCCTGTTAGCAATGTCTAACTTGGCGAACAGGTCTTCAATTTTCTTCCTGTAGGCTACGATAGACATACGGGTGGTTTCATATTCGACATCTATCTTGGCACATTCATCAATTATTTGTTGCTGAACTGAAATGGGGGGAACTGGGATTCTTATCTCTTCGCGAAGGTATGTTGAATTTAAACTCTTACCAAAAGCTTTGTTTTCTACTCTTTCGAGATCAATCAGTTTGCCCTTAAAAAGGTAATAGAGATACATGTTGAGTATTTCTGCCCGATTCGACGGGATTAGTGCAGCAATGGCTTCATTTGTATATAAGTCTCTTCCTGCGATAGCTACTTTTCCTATGCTGAGTTTAAAACTTAATAATGTTGTTCCTTTTGGGACCAGTTTTACGTTTGATGCAGCAACAGCTTCATCTGTGATTTTTTCTTTTGTATCTATAATGGTTTGCCCTTGCATTTCAGCAATAGATACCCATAAATTGCTCCCTGTAAAAAAATCCGGGTTTCTTCTTGATGGAGTACCACCAATTGCAACATCACAAACCTTGCCGAGAGCAAGCAAAGGATATTTACTGTTTAGTTCAATTAACCCTTCTACACTTAAACGCATAGCTTTATTAAAACCAACACGAGAAAAATCCATCATATCTTTTGTATTGACAACGGAAGCATATGATTGCTGCTCATTATCAAAGGACGGCATCATACCATTGAAAGACTGTTTAATTGCACTTGCAAGTGTACCTTCCGCCTCACGGTCAGAATCATCATACATTTTGCCACCGGGCGTGATAATCTGAATACCTTCGTTTCCTTTACGGTTGGACCAATCGTAGCCAAGGAAATCTTTCTGAGCCTTATTGTCCACGGGAGAAGTAATGATTACCGTTGTCTGCTGGTATATCAGTGAGAAGTAGAACAGTTTTTCTGCTTCAACGGAACGGGCATAGTCATAGAATTTTTCAAGATATTCGGCGGCTTGCTCGTCATCACTTTTGCTTTTATACGCCTTTGTTTTCTTCAGGTTTTTGGCATCCGCTGACTCTGCAAACGCTCCCACATACATTTTGAAATAATCTATATCCTTTAGTTCATCCAAAGAATAATTCTTTTTTAGGAATGAGCAGTATACATCTTCATCGACTTCGATCTTCGCAATATACGCATCGAAAATTTCTTTATCCTTCCAATCCTTTAGCTCGGCATCGCTGAATATAGCGTCCACGGAATCAGAGGACAGATCAATCTGCTTCGGCGGTTCATTGAATTTCTCAAGGAACATAACCACAGTGTTCGTCCCGGTCGCGCCGAATGTTTTGGAACCGAATGCTACGATTGCGCGGATATAGAAATTCTGCAGGAACTGTTCACGGGCACCGGTGTAGCTTGCGCTGTCATTTGAAAGAATAGAGCTTGGCAGGATAACCGCAGCAATACCTTGCGGCTTCAAAAGCTGTCCGATACGCTCTACAAAAAGCGTTTCGATTTCTCCACCATTCAATCCAATGCGGTCAAGAAGAGCAAAGCAGTTATTTTTCAATTGAAGATGCTGTTTGAAGTCTTTGACTGAATACGGAGGATTGGCAACAAGAATATCAAACGAACCGTTTTCAATCCCCTTGTCAGGAGTGTTTTCAAGACCGTCACCGAAGATGATACTGCCTTCTCCGGCACCGTTCATAAACAGCGATATCTTCGCAACACGAGCAAGGCGATAATCCTTTTCGATGCCGAAGATATGATCTCTTGCCCACGAGTTGTCACCATTTGAATATGCAAAATGGTTGATGGCTTCGACTGCCTCTGTAAGAAAATGCCCTGCGCCACAGGCGTAGTCTATAACTTTAGGGTATACCGTTCCTCTCTCGGATTTCACCATGCGGTCAACGGGAAGGCTATCCCATATAAACCGGGTAATAGGCATCGGTGTGAAGAACTGCCCTTCATTCTGTTTAAAGCCCTTATTCAGAAGTTGTTCAAAGAGATCGCCAAGGAACTGATGCTTTGACGGGTAGACGATTCTGTATTTTTCAAACAGTTGCACCATTTCTACGAGTATCTTTCCGTTCTGATAGAATAGCTCCTCGTTGTGGACATCCTTAAAGGCAAAATCGTTATTGGAATAGAACTTCAGGATACGAATGGTATTCTGCAAGTCCTCGATAGCCTTTTTCCTTTTTGACCCTGTATAGGTTGAAAACAGCCACTCTGGGTAATCCGCAGATACATAGTATATTTCTTCACGCATGAATTTTTCCATGCCGTCACGATGCAAACGCTGGAGGCGATCCTGCAAAGTTTCATAGGTATCTGTTCCTTGTTTGTACTGAAATTCAACCTCGTCATCCTCGCCCTTTGTGCTTTCATCAACAAGTTTGCATATGAACAGGGCAATCAGACGGTTAAAGGCATTTTCTTTGTCGCTGACATTGTTATGACGTAAGATTTCTTCAAATCTGTTGACGATTTTATCATCCGGCGTAAAATCCCGCAGACTCTTTTTGAGAAGCGGCTTGACGCCAATTTTATATGCAATGGAATCATCGGAGAAAACCAAATCATCGTGAATTTGCCCAGAATAGGTTTCTTTCCACGCTTCATGTTTTTCCGGCGCAGTATGTGCGTCACGGTATAGTTTAATGGATTTATCTTTCTTTGCGAGAAGAATGATGTTCGCGTCATCCGAGCAATCGATTGTTGGAGCTTTATATTCGACAGTACCGCCTTTAAAATCCGACGCATACAAAATAAGCCATCTACATGACTGTTCCTGTTGCCAATACGAGAATAACTGAGCACCGTCATTTTTTGTGTCGTTTAATGCCTTGTCGAACTCTCGTCCCCAAGTCTTGCATTCAACGATAAAAAGCATGGAACCTTTTGCATCCGTTACGCATATATCGGCACGTCCGCTTTTTGCATCATGTCCAAGATGCCATTCTTTCTCCAGCTCGATATGCTCCGGTCGGTATCCTTTTTCAAAAAGACGGTTTACGCATTCAAATACAACAAAATTCTCCGGCGCATCAAACCCGTCATTTCTTTCTCTGCCTTTTATAGCATCAGGATAATATATTTTCTTCTTTAAAAAATCCACGCTCATAGAAGCACCGAAATGAAGGAATTTTTTTTCGTATCGCTCCCCGTTGTTTACAAAGCCCAATGAGAGTAGCAAATTCTTGAAATTGGATTTTGTAATCATATCTATTACCCCTTTGATTATGCCATTACTGCTGACACTTTTTATTCTGCCGTTATATCTAATCCGAGCATCTTGATTATCTTATGTATGAATTCCTGTACGAACATATGAAGTTGCCACAGGAAATAGCCATCGATGTCCAGCCCTTTGAAATGCGCCTTCATTTCATCTGTCATGCTCTGTATTTTCCGTAGACCCTCAACATGATAATGTAGGGCATCTAGAAATTCATAAGACTCCTTGTTAGAGAGTGGCTCGTTCAGATACGACATCGTTCGCGTTGATTCAAGGTCTGTCTGCGGGTACGTTTCTTTTGCCCGTTTCAGAAATTCGACGGCTTTTTCGGACAAGCCAAACTCCTCGCTGTATTCTTTATTTTAGGAATTGACTCCCGTATGGATGGCTATTCTTAGTTGGGTGGAGTGCTGGTTAGTAGCCAAATACGGTATAGCCAACAAGGCCTGGTCCTGTATGAACAACAAGGTCCGAGCCAGCCTCAACATACCTAAAGTCGGTGACATTGGGGATTGCTTCTTTAATCATTGCCTCCATTTCGGAGTAAATGATATTAGGAGCAGAGCAGCAAATTCCTACATGAACGTGATCAAACTGTTGAGCAAAAGCTGCTCCCAAAGAAATTTGTCCTTCAAGAGATTTATGCCAACCTCGAGTCTTTTTAGCAATAACGTACTTACCGTTTTCATCGCAGGTAAGAACTGGTTTGATGTTTAGTATGGAGCCAATACGATAGATTGTCTCGGAAATACGACCGCCTTTGCGCAGGTACTCAAGACTTGGAACAGAGAAGTACACACGTGTGTTACGAGAGGCTTGATCAAGTTTGGGACCAATCTCTTCAAGAGAAAGGCCTTGTTCAATAAGGCGTTGAGCCTCAATAACAATAAGGCCAGAAGCAATGCCAATGTTTTTGGTATCAACAACATAAATAGGGAAGTCTGTAATGGACTCCGCAATCATGCGAGCAGTATCGCAGGTAGCAGAAAGTCCAGAGGAGATAGCAACGTAAACAGCACCCTCGTACCCCGCTGCTTTTGCATCATCAAAGGCAGCTTTAATGCCCTCAGGAGAAGGAAGTGATGTCTTAGGAACTTCTTCTTCAAAGCGAGCAACAAGATCAGCTGGCGTGATGGTAATACCAGACTCGTAGGAAGAGCCGTCAGAATAGTTAATGCGAAGTGGGGTGATACGAATATTGTGTTCAGCAACAAAATCAGGTGGGACATTAGTTCCTGAGTCTGTGATGATGGCAATTCGTTTAGTGTCCATTATCCGCTCCAAATATATACGTGCTACAAGTAGCTAAACGTTGACTTTCTATTACCCACATTTTACATAGAGATATACCCCGTTTTCTTGAGATATGACAAGTTGCCCTCAACGGTAGGTAGACGGTACACTAGGCATATACATCGAGAAAAACTTTCATAGCTAACGGTCAATACCATTTAGATAAAGAGAGAACGGCAGATAATGTCTAGTATTTATAGAGAGCCCGCAGTTGTAAGAAGAATTAGTCAGCGCTCTTCTCTAAAGAGAATCACCTCTAACAGCACTATTGCGGCAGCAGTCATGGTACTTGCAGCTCTTATTGCGCTTGTAGTTGCCAACTCACCTGCTCATGAGGTGGTTCGAGAAATTCTTGAAGTGCAAATGAGTTTCTCGCTTGGAATGATTCATGCACATATGGCTCTAGAAACCTTTGTGAATGATTTCCTTATGGCAATCTTCTTCTTGCTGGTAGGTATTGAGCTCAAGTATGAAGTAACTGTTGGCCAGCTTAGAAAGCCAAGACAGGCAATGCTTCCTATGCTTGCGGCTGTTGGTGGCGTTGCAGTTCCTGCTCTTATTTATCTGGCGCTTAACGCAAGCACTGCCCCTCATGGATGGGCAACACCAATTGCAACCGATATTGCCTTTGCGCTTGGCGTTATGTCGCTCTTAGGAAACAGAATTAGTCCGCAGACTAAGGTGTTCTTCCAGACACTTGCTATTGCCGACGATATCCTGGCTATTGTGGTCATTGCGCTTTTCTATGGTCACACGCCAAATATTGCCTGGTTAGCAGCTTCTCTTGGTATTCTTGTTATTTTGTGGGGAATGAATCGCCTGAAGATTTATTCTTCTGGTCCTTATTTGCTTGTTGGTTTGGTTCTCTGGGTCTGCATGTACCACTCGGGAATTCATGCAACCCTTGCAGGCGTTCTTCTTGCCTTCTTCTTGCCATCTCACTCTGATGTTCGCTTGAGCAAGCTGGGAAGCTGGCTTTCAAGACGCGCTCGTGAGCTTGACGATCACTACGACGATGAGCATCACGTTTTGGGTCAGCATGACTTTACACATGGTGCTAACTCTATTGAGCAGGTCATGCACCACGTAACTCCACCGCTTCAGCGTGTTGAGCACTATATTTCCGTCTTTGTAAACTTTGTTGTTCTTCCTATCTTTGCGTTTGTTAATGCACAGATTACGCTGGTAGGTGCTGATTTTGGTGCGCTTCTTAGCAGTAACATTGCTCACGGCGTATTCTTTGGCGCCGTTCTTGGAAAGCCATTGGGAATTATTCTTGTGACATTCCTGTTGGTAAAGGTTAAAATCTGCAAACTTCCTGCAAAGGTTGACTGGGTTCAGATTGCAGCCGTTGGTCTGATGGGTGGCTTAGGCTTTACCATGTCAATTCTTATTTCTAACCTTGCATTCCCAGATGCAGGAGAGATTCTTGCAGCTAAAGTAGCCGTTCTTGCTGCATCATTTGCTTCAGCTATCTTGGGCCTACTTTTTGTACACCTCGCAGAGTTTTACAAGCGCCAAAGGCAGAGTAGCTTAAGGGAAGACGCCGTACAAGAATGAACCTAATGAGACGTACGACTCTTTCTATCCTTGACTATTAAAATGCAGAGCCCCACAAAATAATACGCAGAAGTTATTAAAAAACTGGCACGTAGAATGTTCACTCCGCCTATTGAGGCATCTTGTCCTGCAGGAGAGAGACACATCAAGACAATGGTGAATAGCCATATAAGAAGTAAACAAATATTGACTATCTTATTAATAAGATAAGCTCTTGGAGTAGAAGCATCAAAAAATATACCTCTATTAAAGATGCTTATGAAAAAATCTTTCCAAGAGTCATACATAACGAGCCTCCAACTTGTCAGAAAAAGACCCCGTATATATGCAATTTTATCACTTATATAAAATCAATAAGCTATAGTTACTCAACAGTGCCGTAGGTAAAGCCCCAACCGTGCGCTGTAACAATTGAGTTAATCTGATCGCAGAGGCGAGCGCGGACATATGTGCCAGAGGGAATCAACTCAATAACTTCTTGCAAATCTTCTTCAAGATCGTCTACTTCAGCTTGAATCAGCACGTCAACCTTAGTGACTGTGCCCGAAGGTTTGCGCTTATAAAGATTATCAACAAGGTGCTGGAGCTCGCCATATGCCTCCGAGCGCATGCCAGGCTGTGCAGAATTTGCCATGATTCTCCTTGTCGCGTCGATTTTCAAATCACCTATACTTTGTATCACGCAGAGATCGAAAAGGGGAGTGTCATGTTTGAGCTAGTTTCTCGCGAGCTGTTCCAGCCAAAGTCAACCTCTGAGCAAAACGCTTATCAAAAGATGAGCGATGCTGAACTTAACCAGGCTCTTGAGCTTATTGGACAAGAAGCTCGTGCACTTGGCGAGAAAAACCTCAAGCTTGATATGGCCCGCGGAAAGCCAAGCCCTGCACAGACGGCGTTGTCTAAGCCTATGCTTGACGAGCTGAACTCTACTTCCGATCTGACTGACAGCGGCTCTTTTGCAGATAACTACGGAGACCCTTGGGGTCTTCCTTCTGCGCGAGCTTTTGCTGCAGAGCTCACAGGCGTACCTGCTGATCAGGTCATCGTAAACGGCTCTTCTAGCCTTAACCTTATGCACGACATCATTTCTCATGCCGTAACCCATGGTCTTGCTGGTCAGCCTTCTTGGGCAGAGCAGATGGCGTCTGCAAAGGCTCAGGGTACCACGCTCAAGTTCCTGTGCCCTGCTCCAGGCTATGACCGCCATTTTGCTATTACACAGCATTACGGACTTGAAAACGTTGCCGTACCTATGACTGAAGATGGTCCAAATATGAACGTGGTCAAGGAGCTTGTTGAGAACGACAACTCTGTTAAGGGAATTTGGTGCGTACCACGTTTTGCTAATCCCACCGGTATCACCTATTCAGACGAGGTTGTTCGTGCGTTTGCAAACCTCAAACCTGCAGCCCCTGACTTTAGAATCTTCTGGGATAACGCCTACGCAATTCATGCCTTTGTACCAGAATCTGAGGCTCCTCAGCTCCTCAATATCTTTGATGCACTTGCAGAGGTTGCTGTAGACGATGCTCAAAAGAACCTGGTTATTGCTTTTGCCTCAACGGCAAAGGTAACCTTCCCAAGCTCAGGCATGGCATGGGTTGCCGCAAGCCCTGCGGACATTAAAGAAATCCAGAGCGCGTTCAAGGTTGCTCGTGTTTCTCCCGAGAAGATCTCTCAGCTGGCACATGTACGTTTCCTCAAAGACGCTCAAGGCGTTGAAGCTCATATGCAAAAGCATGCTGAACTGCTTAGGCCACGTTTTGATCTGGTGGAACGCAAGCTGCAGGAAGGACTGGGTGATTTAGCTGTTGCAACCTGGTCTCATCCAAAGGGCGGCTACTTTGTCTCGTTTGATGGCCCTGTTGGCTCTGCGCGTGCAATTGTTTCTCGCGCACATGAGCTTGGCGTTACTATGACACCTGCAGGTGCTACGTGGCCAAGTGGCAAGGATCCCTTTGATACTAATATCAGAATTGCTCCAAGTTACCCAACGCTGGAAGAGCTTGATGCGGCACTTGATGTCTTTATCGTTGCTGTTAAACAGGTAAGTGCTCGACTAGCAAAAGTTGATCGTGGTCAGAGCGTCTGGGGATAGCTTGTGTAACTTTGGTATTTACTTTGAAAGTAAGCCCATTCTGCCGTATCTTGATTAACTATGTTTAGAAAAAGCGATTGGATGTTGAATGCCAACTAATACTTCAAAGCCAGAACTTACACCAGAACAGAAGGCAGAAAAAGAGCTGGTTGCTATGGCAAACCAGACCGCAAAAAAGAAGGCAAAGGACCGCAAGCCCGATGAGGCTCCTAAAAAACCAGGTCCTTCTACAGGCATGAAGATTGCTATTGGAGTATTCTCGCTCTTTATTGCTATTTCTATGATGTTGCCTTCCCTGGCCAGCATTTTCTCTAACTCCCAAAAGCAGAATCAGAACCATCAGAATTCTCCTGAGGCTATTAACCAGGTCTATCAGAAACAGGCAGAAGAAAAAGAGTCTGCTATTCAGTCCAATCCAGATAATCTACCAGCACATCTTGATTTGGCTCGTACGTATCTAGGCTGGGGAATGGCACTTAAGAGCTCCTCTCAAGATGACTCTGTTCAGAAGCAGTCTTTACAGCTGATCAACAAGGCAATTGCCGAGTACGATACGTATCTTGCTTCAAATGATTCTGATGAGGTTCGTGTTGATAGGGCTATTGCGCAGTTCTATGCAGGAGACCAAACAGGCGCTGTTGAGGCACTTAAGGCAGTAACAGATCGTTCTCCAGACTATGCTAACGGTTGGCTTAATTTGGGAATGATGTATCGTGTTACTGATCAAGTAGATCTTGCAAAAGAGGCACTGCAGAAGGCAATTGAGAAAGATTCCGATAATAGCGCCGGTGTGAGGGATAATGCACAGAAAGTTCTTGATGCATTAAACGGTAACACCTCTGCCTCTTCAAATAACACTAAGTAAGGAGGAGTTATGGCACTAGAAATAAGCTCTGAAATTACAGATGGAAAGGCCATTATTCGCATTGAGGGCGAGGTAGACGTATCAAACGCCTCTGAGCTTCGCGATGCTTTGGATACCGCGCTCGCCGATGGAGCAAAAGAAGTTGAAGCTGATTTTGCTGAGGTAGCTTATATTGATTCGACGGGCATTGGCGTTTTAGTGGGTGCCGCACATCGAGCACAAGAGAGTGGTTCTGTGCTTGTTGTTGCAAATCCTCAGAAAAACGTGGAGCGTGTCTTTTCGCTTCTTGGGGTCGATAAAGACCTTAACGTTCGCAAGTAGGTTTGGTAACTTGCAAGCTCTTTGAGAAACGGTTCAAAGAGCTTGTTTATGTTTGTTCCAGAAAGGTATTGCTTGTGTTTGGCATTGGAGAAACAGAGCTCGTACTAATTTTGCTCTTTGCATTTTTAGTATTTGGTCCTGATAAATTACCTGGTATGGGTCGCACGCTTGGCCGTGCTCTTAGACAGTTCCAGAACGCGCAAGAAGGCTTTAATAAAGTTGTCCGTGCAGACTTACTTGACCCTGCAGCGGATGCACTTCACGAGAAGCCCAAGCGCTCCGAGCAGCTCAAAAATGCTGCATCTGATGCTGACCGCGAGGATACTGACCATCAGGAGACCTTTGCTGAGCGTCGTGCTCGCCTCAAGGAGGAGCGCGAGGCAGCTGAGAAGGCTGCTGCTGAGGCGGCTGAGCAGAATAAGCAAGCTGAGCAGACCCAGGAGGCTGAGCAGCCAGAGGCCGTTTCTGCTGAAGAAGCTCCTGCTGCTGCACCACAAGCTACGTCTTCTGTTGCTTTCTCCGATGATTCTACAGAGGCAACTAAGCACGTGGCACCTAAGGCTGCAGAAGAAACTCCTGCTGCAGCTCCATCTGCAAAAGACCTCTATAACCTTGGATCTGCACGTTCTTCTCGCTCCACGGCAGAAGACAAGAAAGAAGAAATTGCTGGAGAGGAGGGAGAAAGCCAGGACGCATAAGTCCAGCTTTCGTGTGTAATGCCTATTACTCCAGCTCGTATGCCACTTTTTGATCACCTGGGAGAACTCCGTCGCCGCGTGACCATTGTGGTGGTATCGCTTTTTGTTACCGCGATCATTATTTATTTTGCAACGCCTGCATTGATTGAGATCTTGATTGACCCTATCAGGGAGTTTTTGACCGATGGTAAGCTTACGGTTATCTCGGTCCTCGGCGGCTTTAGTATCAGGTTTAAGGTAGCTTTTTTCTTCTCGGTGATTATCTGCACACCTATTATCATCTGGGAGATTATGGCTTTCTTCTTGCCTGCGCTTAACGCTAAAGAGCGCAAGTGGGTTGTTCCTACCGTGGCAGCCATGATTACCTTGTTCTTCTTGGGTATGCTGTTCTGCTACTTCATCATTTTGAACACTGCAATTGGTTGGATGATTGGTCAGTCGCAGGAGTTTGCAGGAACTATTAATGAGGCAAGCGATTATCTCAACATTATTATGATGTTTGAGATTGGCTTTGGCGTTGCGTTCCAGCTTCCACTAGTTATCTTCTACCTGGCTATTCTTCACCTTGTTCCTTACAAGGATATGCGTGAGCAGTGGCGCTATGTCTATGTTGGCCTGATGATTCTTTCTGCAGTAGTCACTCCTGACGCATCACCTGTCACCATGATTTTGATGTTTGCAGCTCTTATTCTGCTGTACGAAGTTGCTCTGGCCGTTGCTCGTTACGTCATTATTGCCCGTGATGGCAAAGCCGCTCTTAAGTGGAGCCGCGAGGACTACGAGCAGCATGAGCTAGACAAAATCTAATAGTTTCATTTTTACTTTGGAGAGTGTTGTTCTTTGATTCTAGTTGTTACCGAGAAAAACGACGCAGCGCAGCAGATTGCTCGCCTTCTGTCTGAATCGGGTAAGCCTGAGACAGACAAGGTATACAACACTCCTGTTTATCGTTTTAGACGTGGCGGAGAAGACCATGTTGCTATTGGTCTTCGTGGTCATATTCTGCAACCGGATTTTCCTTTGGCTCTCAAGTTTGACAAGGAAGAGGGCTGGTATGGAGAAACTGCAGAAGGGGAACACCTTCCTGCAGATGTTCCAGATGGCCTTGAGCGTCCTCCTTATAAGGTTAAGCGCAAGCCTTTTATGGCAGATGGCGTTGACCTTAAGGGCTGGAAAATCCCCAGCTTGCCCTATTTGATTTGGGCTCCTGTAGATAAACAGCCTGCAGAAAAAGAAATTATTCGCGCCCTCAAGAACCTTGCTAAGAAGGCAGAGTCTGTCATTATCGGCACAGACTTTGACCGCGAGGGAGAGCTTATTGGCTCTGATGCGCTGGCACAGGTTCTCTCGGTTAATCCTAATCTGGCAGTATTTCGTGCACGCTACTCCGCCTTTACTAAGACAGAGATTGAGACTGCCTTCAATAACCTGGTGGATCTTGATTACAACTTGGCTGCAGCAGGTGAGTCCAGGCAGTATATCGACCTCATTTGGGGTGCTGTACTGACCCGTTACCTGACCACTGCACGCTTTGGAGGTCTGGGCAATACGCGCTCTGCTGGTCGTGTTCAGACTCCTACGCTGGCACTTGTTGTTGAGCGCGAGCGTGAGCGCTTGGCATTTAAGCCAGAAGATTATTGGGTTATTTCTGGTGTTGCTGCTCCAGAAGATGATGCGGATGCAACCTTTAAGATGGTTCATCAGACCGCAAGGTTCTGGGATCAAGCTGAAGCAGATGCAGCTTACGCAGTTGTTAAAGATCAGACGCAGGCAACGGTTGTCGAGATTGAGTCTCGTAGCAGAAAGCAGCAGCCACCAGCTCCGTTTAACACCACGTCGCTGCAGGCAGCTGCAGCTGCAGAGGGTATCTCGCCAGCTAGAACTATGCGTTTGGCAGAGTCTCTGTACATGGACGGCTTGATTTCATACCCTCGTGTTGATAACACCGTTTATCCAAGTTCGCTTGACTTGAAGGACTGTGTCCGTACGCTGTCTGCAGTTCCTCAGTATGCTCCTACCTGCAAAAAGCTTTTGGGTCAGCCAAAGCTTCACGCTACTCGTGGTAAGCAGGAGTCTACTGACCACCCACCAATTTATCCAACGGCAGCAGCAAATCCAGATTCTTTGCAGCCTGCAGCTTGGAAGCTCTATAACTTGATTGCTCGTAGATTCCTTGCAACTCTTATGGGTCCGGCTACTATGAGCGGCACTAAGATCACGCTTGATGTTGCTGGTCAGCCGTTTGTTGCAAATGGAACCGTACTGGCTGAGCCAGGCTTTAGAGAGATTTATCCCTTCGGCCTTAAAAAAGACGATCAGATTCCTGATGTCGGCGAGGGAGAGATTGTCTCTATTCAGTCTTTGTCGCTTGACGCTAAGCAGACAGAGCCGCCTGCTCGCTATAGCCAGGGCAAGCTTATTCAAGAGATGGAGAAACGCGGTCTAGGCACAAAGTCTACGCGTGCCTCCATTATTGATACGCTTTACCAGCGTAAATACCTCAAAAATGATCCTGTTGAGCCCAGTCAGCTTGGTATGGCAATTGTTGATGCACTCTCGCAGTTTGCACCACACATTACCTCGCCTGATATGACAGCAGAGCTTGAGTCCGATATGACAAGCGTTGCTGAGGGCAAGGATACGCGTGATGGCGTTGTTACCCACTCAAGAGCTTTACTTGCAGGCATGATTGATACGCTCATTGACCACAAAGAAGACCTGTCTGAGGCTATTGCAGATGCGGTTACTGCTGACGCGAAGGTGGGAACCTGCCCTAAGTGCGGCAAAGACTTGGTTGCTAAGAGCTCTCTGAAGACCCGTGGAAGCTTTGTTGGCTGCATGGGTTGGCCAGACTGCGATGTTACCTATCCACTGCCTCAGGGACGCGTGGAGCCGCTTGAGGGAGAGGCTGGCGTTTGCCCCGAGTGTGGTGCCCCTCGCGTAAAGGTTCAGCCGTTTAGACAGCGCGCGTATGAGACTTGCATTAATCCTGCTTGTCCTACAAATGCGGAGCCAGACCTTATTGTGGGCGAGTGCCCAACCTGTAAGGCTAATGGCAAGCATGGGGATCTGGTAGCTCATAAGTCAGAGCGCACGGGTAAGCGTTTTATTCGCTGCACCAACTACGAGGAGTGCGAGACCAGCTATCCTCTGCCTGCTCGTGGAAAGCTCGAGAAGACCGATGAGGTGTGCCCAGACTGCGGTGCTCCTATGGTGGTTGTTACTACTCAGCGTGGTCCTTGGAAGCTTTGTCCAAACTATGATTGCCCTGGTAAAGAAAAGAAAACTGCCTCGCGTAGAGGCGCTCGTAAGAGTACTAAGGGCACCAAATCCACCAAGGCAGCAAAAAAGTAAACGTATGACGGTGCATCGAGAGGTGCACCGTTTTCGGAAGAACGAGCGTCCCTCTCCAACGCCCGCTCCATACGTATTTTTACCCATTTTTGAGCGCTCTTCATGTGGAAATGCGCAAAACCTTTAGAATATTCATGGCGAGAAACACAATCTGTCTGTATCGTGAGATAGTTAAGAGGGAGGGAAGCATGAACAAAGACGCACGTACATCTCAAGGCTTGTTTATCACGCTTGAAGGCGTTGATGGCTGTGGTAAGTCAACACAAGCTTCTCTTCTGCGAGAAGATCTTGAAGCTCTTGGCTTTGACGTGGTCTTTGTTCGTGAGCCTGGCGGCACTGCTATTTCTGAGCAGATTAGAGGCATGGTACTTAATCCAGAAAACGGCATGATGTGCGATGAATGCGAGCTGTTGCTCTATGAAGCAAGTCGTGCCCAGCTGGTAGGAGAGGTTATCCGACCAGCTCTAGCTGCGGGCAAAGTTGTCTTGTGTGATCGCTTCTATGACTCCACTTTTGCCTATCAAGCAGCTGGTCGCGGTCTTGATACAGACCTCGTGCACCGCGCAAATCGCTTAGGAAGCTGTGGGGTTTCTCCTGATAGAACTCTTGTTTTTATGCTCGAGCCAACAGTTGCTCATGCGCGTGCTACGCAAAATGACGCCGATAGACTAGAAGCAGAAGGCGTTGCCTTCCAAGAGCGTGTTTTTGCTGGTTATAAGCAACTTCTGCAAAATGAGCCAGAGCGTGTAAAAGCTGTAGATGCAGATGGCACAATTGATGAGGTTCGCGCACGTACTCGTCAGCTGTTAGCAGATCTTATTCCTGGTATTTGTGAGCTTGGTGAGTGACGCGTTTATGACTCAAGAGAGCACACATACTACTCATAGCACCTATCCACTTCCTCAGGCACTTACCCGTCTTCAGGATCAACCTCAAGTTCAAAATCTGCTTGCGCGCGCACTTCATGAGCACAAGCTTGGCCACGCCTATCTGTTTGTAGGAGCTCCTGGCTCGGGTAAAGGTCTTGCAGCTAAAGCTTTGGCGCAGTGCGTGCTTTGCGCTCAAGGCGGTGACGCTGCCTGTGACGACTGCATTCGTATTTCTCGCGGTACTCACCCTGACGTTCACGTACTTACTCCAGCTTCCGCAAATGGCTACCTCATTGAGCAGATTCGTCAGCTCATCGCTGATGTTAGTCTGGCGCCTATGCGCTCAACTCATAAGATTTACGTGATTGACCGCGCTGATTTGCTCAGAGAAAATTCTGCAAATGCACTGCTCAAAACTATTGAAGAGCCACCTGTAGATACCATCTTTATTCTGTCTGCACGTTCTTCTTCTGCGGTGCTTCCCACCATTGTTTCTCGTTGTCAGGTAGTTGCGTTTAGAACGCTCACTGACGCTGCTGCTAAAGCCGCTATTATGCGAGAGATTTCCGCCACAGAGCAGGAAGCTCGTATTGCGCTTGCAGCAACAGGAACCCCTGGTAGAGCTGTGGAGTTTTTGCAGTCTTCTACGAGAAAAAACATTCGCAGACAGCTCATTGATGTTTTTGGCAACCTGCTCAGAAATGACTCGTGGGATGTACTCACTTCCGCAAAAGAGCTGATAGAAGCTGCAAAAATTCCTCTTGGTGACGTAAGGCGAGCTCAAGAAGAGGCCCTCGCTCAAAATGAAGACTTTCTTACCAGCGCTGCGTTAAAGCAGGTTGAGGCGGCAAATAAGCGAGAACTCACAGCGCGCGAGCGTTCGGGTATCATAGAAATGTTGGCAATTCTGGAATCGCTTCTTCGCGACGTACTGTTGTGTTGCGAAGCGGTTGATGAAGAGATAGTAAATACGGATGCAGCAGGCATTATTGACCGTGTTGCATCTCAAACTCATACCCAGGGTGTTTTGGGGGCTCTTGCTGCGGTGCAAGAGGCTCAATACAACCTGGACCGCTCTGTTTCTCCCCAGCTAACCCTTGAGGTTATGCTGCTGCATATCAAGGAGGCACTTACATGCCCACCGTTGTCCCGGTGAAATTTGAATACGCCGCGCGCGACCTTTGGTTTGATCCAAAGGAGTCCGGCGTTCTTGAAGGTGACCACGTTATCTGCCAGACCGAGCGCGGTCTAGAGATTGGTCTTGCTGTTGCTGATCCTCGTGAGATTTCTCAAGAGGAGTTTGAGTACAAGACAAATAAAGCCGAGCTCAAAGACGTTATTCGTGTAGCAACTGACGAGGACCTTTCTCGCGCAGAAGAGCTTGCCGCTAAGGGCGAGGCTGCGCTTCCTGTGTTCAGGAAGTTTGCTGTTCAAGAAGAACTTGAGATGAAGCCAATTGGCGTCGAGTACCTTTTTGATGGCGAGAAGGTCGTGTGTTACTTCTCGGCTGATGATCGCGTGGACTTTAGGCAACTTGTGCGCGAGCTTTCTCACGAGCTTCACGAGCGCATTGATATGCGTCAGATTGGCGTCAGAGAAGAAGCAGCAGTTATCGGCGGTTATGGTCATTGTGGACAAGAGCTCTGCTGTAGAAGGTTTGGCCTCTCTTTTGAGCCAGTTTCTATTCGCATGGCAAAAGAGCAGGATTTACCGCTGAACTCCACCAAGATTTCCGGTGCTTGTGGCCGCTTAATGTGCTGCTTGCGCTATGAGTTTGAAGCGTATCGTGACTTCAAAAACCGTGCTCCAAAGCGCAACGCCGTTATTGAGACTCCTTTGGGCATGGCAAAAATTGTTGAATACAACACGCCAAAAGAAGAGATTGCCCTTCGCCTAGAGAGTGGCAAGGTAGTACGCATTCCTCTTGCTGATATGGACGCCTCGCCTGCAGCACAGCAGAAGTCGGAAGACCTGGGTTGTTCTTGCAGGCCAGACAGCGTTTCTCGCGCTGCACTTGAGCGCCTCGACTCTGTTGAGGTTCAAATGGCGCTGGCAGAGCTTGATCGAGCAAACGGCCTCATTGTTGATGAAGAGCCAGAGATTAATCCAGACCTCTTTGTTACTGAGGCTCCAAGGCGTAAACGTGAACGCTTTGAGCAGAACTCTGCAAATAAGCAGGAAAACGCCAAGAATTCTGGTGCAAGAAATGCCCGAGAAGAGCAAGGCGCCCAAAGTTCTTCTCGCACCCGTCGTGTAAGAACTTCAAAGAATGCTCAGGTAAATCCTGGTTCTAGTACTTTTGATGCTGCAACAGATACGCTTCGTCGTACCCGCCGCCGTCATCACGCAACAGAAGAGGGCACTGCAAATACTCAGGCTCCTCAGAAAAATGAGCAGGGTTCAGCTCCTGCACAGAAGCAGCCACAGGGTAAGCGCTTTAGAAGGACAGATGCTCCTCAGGCACCACAGAAAGCCGATGAGGCACAGGCACCAGTTCGTGCAAAAAGGACTCGTCGTCCAGGTGATAGGGCGGGCATGAAGACCCAGAACGCCCCACAGAGTGCTTCTGGTTCTAATGGTGCACCTAACGCTGCATCTAGAGACACTCAGCCACAAAACGCTGCACGTCGTAGACATAGAAGAACTGGACGCGATGATCGCGGTCGCGGTTCAAAGGACAACGCGTAATGTATACGCTTAAGACTGAATATGCCTTTGACTCAGCGCATTTTCTTACCAACTACTATGGCAAGTGTGAGAATCTGCATGGTCATCGTTGGCATGTGACTGCTTGTATTTCTGCTGCAGAGCTTGGTGAGTCTGGTACAGAAAAAGATATGGTTATGGACTTTGGTGTCTTTAAGCGCAAGGTCCGCGCGCTATGTGATTCCCTTGATCATACGTTTTTGATTGAGGAGGGTTCTCTTTCTGAAAAGACGCTGACTTGTCTTAAAGAAGAGGGTTTCTCGCTCACTATTTTGCCGTTTAGAACAACAGCAGAAAACTTGGCTAAGTATCTCTTTGAGCAACTTGAGTCAGAAGGTTTGCCTGTCTCTTCCGTTGAGGTCGATGAGACCCCTAACAATTGCGCCATATATTTAAAAAATATGAAGTAACCTGTTGTTTTTTAAAGCTCGTGCGAGCAACGTAACCTCGATGGGTATACTCTACGTATGTAGAGGTTTTATCTTTTGGCGAGGTGGAATTTCATGGCTCACGGAGCGTTGCGAGGTGTCAATTTAACTGGTTGGCTTACGCTTGAACCGTGGGTAACTCCTGAGCCGTTTGCACGCACAGGGTGCGTTGATGAGGCTCAGCTCATTAAAGCGCTGGGCGTTGAGGACTACCACAATCTTGTTAAAGCGCATCGTTCTTCATTTATTCAGAGTTCTGACTTTGTCAGCATTGCCGCTCGTGGTTTTAATGCGGTAAGAATTTCTGTGCCTTGGTACGTTTTTGATGAAGAAGCTGCGGGGACTCCATATGTTAGCTGCATTACCGAGCTTGATAGAGCTCTTGAATGGGCAGAAGAACTTGGCCTGCACGTTATTTTTGTACTGGCAGTAAATCCAGGTTTGCCTGATGGCTTGAATGACCAGCCAGGTGGTGCTCCGCGCACGAGAATTTCTGGGGAGAAGTCGCTTTCTATTCTGCATAAACTTGCTCTTCACTATGCTCACCGCAGCGGTTTTTATGGCATTGAGGTAGCCGATGAGGTTAAGCCTCGTGTGCGCAGGGGCTTTAAGCTCACAGATGGTATTCCTGGTCACTCGCTTAGAAACTATTATCGCCGTGCTTATGAGACCATTAGATCTGTGGCGGGAGAAGAGCCTGTGGTCATTCTTCCAGATGGTGGCTGGCCTCAGGGATTTAGGCGTTTTATGAGCCAGCAGGCCTATCAAAACGTTTGGCTTGATGCACACCTTGATAAACCCTGCGAGGGAATTGATTGCTCAGGTCCTCGCGGTGTACAGCAGCTTATTGATAAAAACGAAGCGTATTTGAAGACTTCTGCTTCAGGCGGTCTGCCGGTCATGGTGGGTAAGTGGTCAGCATCACTTCCAAGCATTGACGGCGCTATGACGGCAGAGGGAAGAATTGCACTTGAGCGCATTTACACTTCCGGCCAGCTCAAAGTGTACAATACGTGTCCTGCATGGTTCTTCCAGACCTGGAAGACCTCCGCATTTTTGGCTGCATGGGACGCACGCGTTGCGCTTGCAACGTTTGAGAGGGGAATGCTCGAGTAATGACAGAATCTACTCTTTTAGCAGGTAAACTGTCTATTGTGGGCACGCCTATTGGTAACCTTTCGGACGCGTCAGCGCGCGTTAAAGAAACGCTTGCAGCAGCAGATGTCATTTTATGTGAGGACACGCGCGTGACCTCAAAGCTCCTCTCGGCGTTTGACATTCATGTACCGCTACAGCGCTGTGATCAAAATATTATTGAGTCGCAAATTGAGCCAACGCTTGAGAGGCTTCGCGCGGGTCAGCGTGTTGCGTTTGTGTCAGATGCCGGCATGCCAGGCATCTCTGACCCGGGTCAGCATTTGGTTGATGCGGCGCTTTCAGAAGGACTTGCAACGGAAGTTATTCCGGGTCCTTCTGCGGTAACCTGTGCGCTTGTTGCATCGGGCCTAGCAAGTGAGCATTTCTTCTTTGAAGGATTCTTGCCCAGAAAACACGGGCAGATTGTTCAGCGCTTGCAGCAGCTTGCGCAAATTCCTGGCACTATTGTGCTGTATGAGTCTCCGTTTAGGGTGCTCGCAACGGTCGAGGCCATAGCCGAGGTGTTTCCAACCAGGCAGGTGGCTCTTGTCAGAGAGCTTACTAAGCTGCATGAAGAAGTGATTCGTGACGTGGCTCCTTGCCTTGTTGAGACACTTGCTGCAAAAGAAAACCTCAAAGGCGAGTGTGTTTTGGTTATCGCGGCTCCCACAGATGAAGAGCTTGCCTCTGCATCATTGCAGGCAGAAGGAGAGTCTCAGCTCTCGCTTGAAGATGCAATAGAGGCTGGTCTTGCTGGTGGTACTAGAAAATCAGCCCTGGCCAAGGAGCTTGCTCAGAAGTTTGGTATTGCGCGTGACGAGGCATACCAGGCAATTCTTGCTCACAAGGCATAATCACCATACCAACACAAAGAACGCCCAGCATTTGCTCTATACTGGATAAGTTATTGCAACTTACACAAAGGGAGTCATTATGCCCGAGGCCAAGCCGTCATACTTTATTACCACCCCAATTTATTACGTCAACGCAAAGCCACACCTGGGAACTGCGTACTGCACCCTGCTTTGCGATATCCAGGCTCGCTTTAGACGCGCTGCTGGTTACGATGTATTTTTCCTCACCGGTATGGACGAGCATGGCGAGAAGGTCGCTCTTGCTGCAGCTGATCACGGTTTGTCTCCACAGGCATGGTGTGACTCGCAGGTTCCTTTCTTCAAGGGACTCTATGAAGAGCTGAATATCTCATATGACGACTTTATCCGTACCACCGATGAGCGCCACGTAAAAGCAGTCCAGTATCTGTGGGAGCGCATGCGTGAGGCTGGCTTCATCTATAAGGGATCTTACGATGGTTGGTATTGCATCCACGAGGAGACCTTCTTCACCGAGACTCAGGTAGAGAAGGCAGATGAAGAGGCTGGTTGCAAGGACGCACATCTCTGCCCAGATTGCCATCGTGAGCTTGAGCGTGTCTCTGAGGAGTCTTGGTTCTTCAAGCTCTCTGCATTCCAGGATAAACTGCTTGAGCTCTATGCTAAGCACCCAGATTTCATTGAGCCAGATTTCCGCGCCAACGAGGTTCGCAGCTTTGTTGAGTCTGGTCTTCAGGATATTTCTGTATCCCGTACCAGTTTTGACTGGGGTGTTCCAGTTCCTTTTGATGAGTCTCACGTAACCTACGTCTGGTTTGATGCTCTTCTTAACTACTACACCGCTGTTGGCTATGGTGATGATAGTCCAGAGGCTGCTGCCATGAGAAAGCGTTTCTGGCCAGCTCAAATGCACGTTGTTGGTAAGGACATCATCCGCTTCCACTGCGTCATTTGGCCTGCAATGCTTATGGCTCTTGGTGAGGCTGTGCCTGAGCACATTTTTGCTCACGGCTTCCTTAACGTCCGTAACTCTGAGACCGGCGTTGTTGAGAAGATGAGCAAATCTCGCGGAAACGCTATTGCACCTAAGGATGTTTTGGATCTTCTGGGTGTTGAGGGCTACCGCTATTACTTCATGACCGATGTCACCCCTGGTGAGGACTCGGGCATTTCCTTCGAGCGCATGGAGCAGGTCTATAACGCCGACCTGGCAAATAGCTGGGGTAACTTGGTTTCTCGCGCCCTTAACATGAGCGATAAGTACTTTGAGGGTGTCACCCCAACCTTTGATGGTTCTTCTGTTGCTGCAGACCATCCACTGCGCAAGCTAGCTGAGGGCATCTATGACCGCTACGCCGCTTGCATGGAGAAGATGGACTACGTGGGCGCTAAGAACATCATCATGGAGCTTGTCCATGCAGCTAACCACTACATTGAAGACGCTGCTCCTTGGACGGTAGCAAAAGACCCTGAGCGCGCATCAGAGCTTGCAGAGATTATCTATACGCTGCTTGAGTCTATCCGCATTTGCGCACATCTCTTTATGCCATTTATGCCTACTACGTCTGCAGAGGTCCTGCGCCGTATGAGCCTTGATGAGGCAGAGATTAACTCCACAGATACCCGCAGCGAGTGCGTATGGGGCAAGCTTCAGGGCGGCCTGGCTGTCTCTAAGGGAGACGCTCTGTTCCCACGTCTTGCAAGCAAGTAATCGTGGTGGAGCACGCATCGCATCAAACATCGTGGCTTGCCAATCAGCGCGCCACTAAAGAAACGCTGGAACGTTTTGGCCTTGCCACCAAATATAGGCTGGGCCAAAACTTCCTGGTACAAGAACACGTTATCGAGAAGATCGTTCAGCTTGCTGAGGTTCAGCCTACTGACGTGATTGTTGAGGTTGGGCCCGGTTTGGGTACCCTTACGGTGGCCTTGCTCGACAACGCCCGTGCGGTTTGCTCGCTTGAAGCAGACTCTGAGCTGGAGCAAGTCTTGGCGGTAACCTGCAAAGAGCCTCATCCAGACTCGTTTGCGCTGGTTATGGGAGATGCTCTGGCAATCACGCCGCAGAAGCTTGCCGATGCCTACGGTGCACTTCCTGCCGTTACTCAGAGCGCAATCCCGGTTGCCCCGATGCCAACTAAGTTTGTATCTAATCTGCCGTATCAGGTGGCAGCTACGCTGATCCTTAAGTTCTTCCAGGAGCTTCCTTCACTTGAGCGAGCGGTAGTCATGGTGCAGGCTGAGGTAGCCGACAGAATTGCTGCCAAGCCTTCTACCAAGGCATATGGCGCTTACACTGCAAAGTTGTCTTTATTTGCGCAGGTTACTGGCAGATTTGAAGTGGGTCCTGGCAACTTTATGCCTCCACCACGCGTCAACTCTGCTGTGGTCCGTCTTGATCGCACCCAGGCGAGAAACCCGGTGACCTCCAAGCTTCTTTCTGAGGAAGAGCTCTTGCATACCATGAGGGTCATTGACGCCGCCTTTGCACAGCGTAGAAAGACCATTCGTAATTCAATGAGTGCTTCTGGTTTTGATAAAGACAAGCTAGACCAGGCGTTTCTCGCCACAGGAATTGCGCCTACGGCGCGTGCAGAAGTTTTGACCAGCCAAGACTTTATTTGTCTTGCGGCTGCTTTGGAGCCTTTGAGTGAGTAAGAAAAAGCATCATCTACCAGCAGAAGAAGTGGAAGCACTTTCGTTTTCTGACGGTCAGTTATTCCACGATATTTACGGTACGCCTCGGCCGACACCGCTTGTTTTGGCGCCTGTTGCCGATACCCATGGTCATTTGGGCAGTCTTCACGAGTACAGCGCTGCAGAGTCTCTTGCACGAGCAGCAGCAGCGGGCGTTCGCATGCTTATTGTGCCCGTAGACATTGCAACGGAGTTCCCTCGTAAGTGGGCAGATACCAGCGCTTTTATTGCATGGTTTGAGGATACTTTGAACAAGGCTCGCGCTGCTTATACAAAGCTGGCTGAGGCAAATCTCTGCATACCCTGCGATTTACCTGCAGAGTATTTGTTTGAGCACACGTATTTTGTAGTTGGTGCACATCCGTATAGTGCACCAGACTACAACCAAGAAGCTGAACAGCGCTTGTTTGAGTTGCTTGAGTATCCTCTTTGTGTTGGCGTGGGAGAGATTGGCCTTGATTTTGGACCGTACTGCGAGGTTTCAGAAGAGGTCCAGCGCCAAGTATTTGAGCGCCAGCTCTCCATTGCACACGAGCATAATCAACGCGTTGAATTACACCTACGTGATGGTGCTGATGATACACATGCTCATGATTTGGCGCTTGAAATTTTGAACCGTATGGGAGTGCCTAAGGCTGGCTGTGACCTGCATTGCTACACCGATGGTCCTGAGATCATGAAGCCCTTTGCAGATCTTGGTTGCTTCGTGGCCTTTGGTGGCGCAGCAACCTTTAAGCGCTCAGATGATATTCGAGCTGCAATGATTTCCTGCCCAGAGGCACAACTGCTCTCAGAGACTGATTTCCCCTACATGGCACCAGAGCCTTTACGTGGAGGGGAGTGTACGCCAGCGATGGTGGTGCACACGGTTGAGCGCTTGGCGGAGCTTCGTTGGCAGCGACTTGATATCCCCAAAGAGAAGACGTATACCATACTGTGGGAAAACGCCCAGCGCTTTGTAGGACTTGCATAGCACAGTAGGAGGTGAGCACATATGACAAAAATCCTGGTAGTAGAGGATGACCATCAGATTCAGCAAGAGTTGGTGCTCCTGCTACAAAGAAACGGCTTTGAGGCCCAGGCTCTCACGTCTTTTGAGTCTGCACCTCAACAAATTGTTGCTGCTCATCCAGACCTGGTTCTGTTGGACCTTAACCTCCCAGGTATTGACGGACAACAGATTTGTCGAGAAGTACGACAGCTCTCAAACGTTCCCATCATTGTAGTTACCAGCAGAAATACTGACCTTGATGAGCTCATGGTGCTTTCGTTAGGAGCGGACGATTTTATCGCCAAGCCCTATAACACTCAGATTTTGCTTATGCACATAACCTCGGTTTTGAGGCGTGCAAATAGCGATGTCACAACAGGAACAAAGCTTTCACATGCAGGCGTGACACTTGATTCTTCTTCCTGCAAAGTTTCTGCAAATCAGAAGAGCGTTGAGCTGACTAAAAACGAGCTTAGGATACTTTCACTTTTGATGCAAAATGTGGGAACGGTTGTTTCTCGCCAGCGTATTCAAGAGGAGCTGTGGCAGTCGGACGAGTTTGTTGATGACAATACGTTGACGGTCAACATTAGCCACCTCAGAAATACTCTTGCAAGCATTGGCGTTGAGGACTTTGTGATGACACGCCGCGGACTTGGCTACGTTATTGAGTAGGCTGTCATGACGTTTTTTAAGTATCTAAAAAATCGGACTATCTTTTTTCTTGCGCTTATAGCTAGCAGCACGTTAATTGGCTTTATGCTTAAGGGCGTTGGACTTAACGCGTTTGCTATTGCCTACTGTATCTTGGTCTTGTGGGTAGTAGGAGTGGCGGCACTTCTAGCCGATTATTTTCATCGTCGTTGGTTCTACCAGCAGCTTGCTGAGAATTTGGCGGCAACTGATAAAGAGAGCTATCTGGTTCCTACCATGCTGGACACACCTTCAACGCTGGAGGAAAAGCTTTTTAGGGACGCGCTTTCAAGCATGTCCAAGTCTATGATGGATCAGCTTGCTGATGAGCATATGCGATCAAAGGAATATCGCGAGTACATTGAGATGTGGGTGCATGAGATTAAGACTCCCATTGCTGCAGCTCATTTGGTTGCTCAGAATAATCCATCACTACCTATGGATGATGTACAAACGCAACTTACCAAGATTGAAACTCTGGTAGAGCAGGCGCTCTTTTATGCACGCAGCGCATCTGTAGATCGAGATTTTTCTATTCGAGACGTCAATTTGCAGTCCATCGTAAAAGATGCTCTTAAAAACAACGCACGCGTCTTCATTGACGCTGGTGTATCTCCGCATTTTGATGACTTGGCCCACGTGGTCAAGGCTGACCCAAAGTGGCTTGAGTTTATTTTGCGACAGCTCCTCATTAACGCTGCAAAGTATTCAAATCCAGAGCTTTCACCTGGCGAGAAGAACGTTTGGATTTCTGTCTCTGTCTCAGAGCCACGTGAGGGAACTACTTCAACCACTCTCTTCATTAAGGATAATGGCATCGGTATTCCTGAAGAGGATCTTGCCCGTATTTTTGATAAGGGTTTTACCGGTCAAAATGGTCGCAAGTACGCAAAATCTACCGGTATGGGTCTCTATCTCTGCTATGAACTCTGTAATAAGATGGGCCTTAAGCTGGCTGTGAGCAGTACAATTGGTAAAGGTTCAACCTTTTCTATTACGTTCAACCAGTCTTTTACGGATTTAAAATGAAACTAATTAATAATGAAAGTACGAGCAAAGCAGACTACATCGTAGCTGCTTTGCTCGTACTGAATACAGCAATTCATTTTTATCCAGAAGTATTCCCTTATCCACAGCAGATAAATGCATGCATTTTTGTCTCTATCTTCCTCTTGCAAATTTTTAGGATAGTCAAATTAAGAGAAAGAAAAGTAATCACCTATGCACTTTTGGCTATGAGCCTTTTAGCAGCAATTGCGTTAGTTCTCAATTAGAAGCTCCCACAATTCATCCGTTTGAGGATCGCTTCCTACTGGGAAGGTATGCTGACTAAAACGCTTGAATCCCCAATGTGAATAAAATGCCTTAGCAGGCTCATTGTGTTCCCAAACACCCAGCCACACGCGCTTCTTACCCTTCTCTTTTGCTAAATCAAGGGCAAATTTCATGAGCTTTGATCCAAGGTGTAGGCCTTTGTAACGCGGAAGGATATACAGGCGTTCAATTTCAAGCGAGTCATCGCGCTGACCCTCGGTTTGCTCATAACGCGTATTGAGCTTCAGGTAACCAGCTACTTGACCTTCTACCTCAACAAAATAGAAATATGAGTGTTTAGCAGCAAGCTCACGGGTAAGCTTTTCTGTGTTGTAGAGCGAGTCAATGCAACTTGCTAAATCATCTGCTGTATTTGAGTCAATAAAAGTGTCTACAAATGTCTCAACGCTAAGCTTCTGCAGTGTGCGCAAATCGGCTGTTTCAAGCGGTCGGATTGAAACGTGCACGTCATCAATATTAATTGTGTTTCTCGTCTGACGATATGCATCAAGGTCAAGAGAGAGCACATGGTGGAGGACGCCAAAGTGATCAAGCACCTTAGAAGATACCTGCGTAAATCCAGCTCGCTCATAGAAGGGCTGAGCTTTGAGTTGCGACTCAACTAACACCTTGGAAGCACTACTTTCTTGTGCCAGGTAATCGAGGGTATCGTGCAGCAGCTTTGAGCCAATGCCGGCGCCTTTGTTGCTGACACATACGCGCCCAATAAGAGGGGAGTTGTATGACTGTCCTGTATCAATGATGCGTAAATATGCAGCTACCGAGTCAGTATCCTGATAAAAGACATGGGTAGAAACTTGATCAACGTTATCAAGATCGTTGTACATAATCTGCTGATCAACAATAAACGTTTCTGCTCTTAGAGAAAGAATTTGATATAACTCTTTAGCGGTAAGCTGCCCAAATCTTTTAATTACTAACTGCATAGCATGCCCCTCCCGTATGCTTGATAGTGATATTTTGACACATCAAAGTGAGAAAAGCGTAAGGTTTCCGTAAGGTCAATCGATGGCAACGTAAACGGTAGTGCGGGAGTATATATCTCAAGATTTACTCGCTCCCAACGAAAGGACGCAACATGGCAGCTACTCAAGTAACTCCAACTCAGCCAACTGTTGTGGCTGGACAATCTTCAGCACTTACCCCTCACACCGTCTTGGTTTGCCAAAACCTCGAGAAGTACTATGGAACTCGTGGAAATGTCACTAAGGCGCTGGACGGCATTAATCTTTCTGTAGCTCGCGGTGAGTTTATCGCTATCATGGGTCCTTCCGGTTCTGGCAAAACTACACTTTTGAACTGCATCTCTACCATTGATCAGGCATCTGCGGGCCACATCTTTATTGATGACCAAGAGCTTTCCAGACTACGCGGCGCAGAGCTTTCTGCCTTTAGACGCGACCGCTTAGGCTTTATTTTCCAGGACGCAAACTTGCTTGATAGCCTTACTGCTCGTGAGAATATCGCGCTCTCTTTAACCATTGGTCACGTCCGTGCACAGGAAGTTTTGGAGCGCGTTGAAAACGTTGCCAAGCTGCTTCAGATTTCTGAGGTGCTTGATAAGTTCCCTTACGAGATGTCCGGTGGTCAGCGCCAGCGTGTTGCCGCAGCCCGAGCAATTGTTACCAACCCTTCGCTGGTCCTTGCAGACGAGCCAACCGGCGCACTTGACTCAAAGAACGCCCGCACGCTCCTTGAAAGCCTTGAGAACCTCAATCGTAACGGTGCAACCATTGCTATGGTTACTCACGATTCATATGCAGCTTCTTATGCTCATCGCGTCATTTTCATTAAGGATGGCCGCATCTTTAATGAGATTGTTCGTGGTGAGAAACCCCGCAAGCAGTTCTTTGACCAGATTATGGACGTTGTTTCATTCCTGGGAGGAGAGGGTGCTGATGTACAGTAAAATCGCGCTTGGTAACGTCAAGAAATCACTGCGCGATTTCAGCATTTACTTTCTGACATTGGCAGTAGGCGTTGCACTATTTTATTCCTTCAATTCAATTACTCAACAATCTATGGTGTTGAATCTTTCTGAAGATCAGAGACGCATTGTTCAGCTCTTAAGTAATACCATCTCTGGAGTAAGCGTTTTTCTTGCCGTTATTATGGGATTTCTTGTTGTCTACGCTAATCAATTTCTGATTCGTCGTAGGAAAAAAGAATTTGGTATGTATCAGATACTGGGCATGACCAAGAGAAATGTCTCTAAGATTATGAGTATTGAGACACTGTTTGTTGGTTTTCTCGCCCTGGTAGTTGGCCTTGTTGCAGGTATTTTTATCTCTCAATTTATGATGTTTGCAACGGCCCACATGTTCAACACAACTCTTGATTCATTCAAATTTGTCTTCTCGCAAGCTGCGTTGATTCAAACGGTTATTTACTTTGTGGTCATGTTTGTGGTTGCACTGATTTTTAACGTCACCACGGTGTCCCGCTATAAGCTTATTGACCTTCTTAACGCAGACAAAGTAACTCAGACCGTCAAGGTAAGGAATCTTACTGTCTCAGTGCTGCTCTTCTTGACCTCTCTTGGAATCATTGCTTATTCCTATATCCTGCTTCAGCACAATGGTTTAAAACAGATAGATGACGAGTTTGCCATGGCTACTGCTTTGGTATCTGTGGGCACAGCACTCTTTTTCTTCTCAATCTCTGGTTTTTTGCTCAGATTCATGCAGATGCAGAAGGGCTTCTACTACAAGGGTCTTCACTCATTTATCCTGCGTCAGTTTAATGCCCGCGTTAATACTGCTTGGGTTTCCATCTCTTTAGTCTGCGCCATGCTCTTTGTGGCAGTTTGTGGACTTGGTACGGGTTTCTCGCTTGTTGACTCTTTGAACGTCAGTTTCTCCAAGCTTAAAACGTACGATGTTTCTGTATCAATCAATCCAGGCTCAGAGCGCAGTTATACTCCTGGCCCAGCGGATTCATATGACTATCTCTCTGTAGTGCAGAAGCTTGATCCAGAGTGGGATAAAACTATCAAAAATGCCTTCCAGGTAGATACATACTTTGCTCAAAGTGATCCAACAACGCCTAGTTTTACGTATAGTTCTATTGATGCTGTAACAGGCAAGCGCTTTAGTGATTACTTTACCGGCTATAGTGGCCAGGAAGATCCTGCGCAGAAAAACGTAACTTTGATGCGAGCTTCTCAGTACAACAAACTGCGCGTTGCATCTGGGCTTGAGCCTGTTGACTTTGGTACAAACGGCTATATGGTTTGGACGCTTGATACTAATCTCACAAAATACTGGCAGGATTCTCTTGCTAATAATCCTGAACTCACCATTGAGGGTCACAAACTTCATGCTGTTGGCGGAACACTCGACATTGCGCAAACACAAGGCGGACCTGCTCTTATGCCCGCATTTGGAATTGTGGTTGTTGCTGATCAAAGTTTCCCTTCAAGCACCGTTTTGACCAACTCATATATCTTAGGCAACTATCAAACCCCAGGCGATGCTTCTGAAACGCAGTTCCAGGGTCAAATTAAGCAGTACTTTGGTGATGGTGCCGTAACTGGTAGCGATTCCGATCCTTATTCTTTAATGCTTGTGGTCACCGCTTCCGAGTACATTCAATCGACTGCTGGATTCTCTGGTATTGTGACGTATCTGGCGCTGTACATTGGCCTGGTACTCTTCATTGCGTGCGCCGCTATTCTGGCACTTCAGCAGCTCTCCGAGGCATCGGACAACGCTCGTGCGTATCAAGTTCTTGCAGAACTTGGTGCCGAGAAGGGCCTTGCAAGTCGCGCACTCTTTGTTCAGATTGGTGTGTACTTCCTGTTCCCACTGCTTATGGCAGCTGCGCACGCTACTTGTGCGATGTCCATTATGGTTTCTGTCATTAAGTCGATTGGCAACTTTGATGTAGCTAGCAGCATTGGTGGAGTGGTTGCAGTAGTAGCTGCTTTGTATGGCGGATACTTCCTGGTTACCTTTTTTGCTGCACGTTCGATCATCTTTAGAGGTGCCAAGAGAATGCAGTAAGTTGCGTCGCCGTGTTGTAAATTCGTGAAAGAAGGACGGATGTTCCTCTGTGGAGCATTCGTCCTTCTCGCTTAGGTAAAATAGAAACGTTATGTCAGATGGTATCTGTGCAGAGCACATACTCAAGGAGGCATCATGGGTCTTTGGTCAAAGGTTAAAAATGTGTTTGTTCCTTCTAACGGAACAGAGCAGCCTCAGAAGGCTACATTTGCTACCAGGGAAGACACTATCTATGCACCGGTTTCTGGTGTCCTGGTAAGCGTACAAGAGGTTCACGATGAGGTAATCTCAAGCGGTCTCTTTGGCCAGGGCTATGGCATTTTGCCTGTTGGCCTTGATTGCGTCTATGCTCCTTGCAATGCTCGCGTTACCGCAACTAACGTAACCAATCACTCAATTGGCCTTACCACAGACACTGGTATTGAGATTTTGATTCACATTGGTGTTGGCACTATCGAGATGAACGGCAAGGGCTTTACCCGTTACGTTCACGCTAACGATGAGGTCAAGGCCGGTACTCCACTGATTTCATTTGATGCTGCTGCCATTGAAGAAGCAGGATATGAGAACGTTGTAGTTGTTACCGTTGTTAATGCAGACCAGTATGAGCGCATTGATCTGATTGGCGAGTCTGGAACACTGATTGGTGGTCGTCCACTGGTTAAGATTGGCGATCCTCTGATGTGCGTCAAGCACTAGGGTTTCTCGCCAGCAAAACATCTGCAATAAACGAGGTTTTACATGCTTAGAGTTACTAAGGCAATTCTTCACGTCTTTGATTTTGAGACGGGAACTAAATACTTTTCTCAATCTACTCTGGATTTAGAGGATCGTCAGACAAAGTCGTACGTACAGCGTAGACTGCGTAAAATTACGGCAAATCCAGAGTCCAGGCACGGAGAGTTTGCTCCTACCAGCAATTTTGCTGGAGGTCTTCAGGAGTATGCTCACGGAGACGTTGAGTTTGTAGAGTTTTCTCATCAGATTGCCCAGTGGTTCTGGGAAGAGCTTCGTCGTGCTGATGACGTTGAGCAGTGCGATCTACTTGTGGCGGACTACCTTGATACCGATGCTGGCCAGGCGCTTGCTAGTGCTGCTGCAGACGATGAGGACGCTCAGGCTGAGGCATTTGAGGGCGAGGGAAGACGTCTTTTTGCCATTGTGCTTCTTCCGCGTAAGCAGGCCTTTATTCATGACGTAAACGGTTCTGCAAATGAGATTTTGCGCCAAGATGCAACACTGCCTTCTCCTACGCAAAAAGTTGATTCGTATGCAGTCATTGATCTGGACACTTGCGCTATTGATTTTCATGATCATGATCGCTCTGTAGCGGGAGAGGGAAAGTTCATCATCCCAGAACTCTTCCTTGAGTGCTCATCGGAGGCTTCTAGTCATGAAGTTATTGGCGAGGTAACTGTTATTGTTCAAGACTTGGCAGAAGAATATGGTCTTGAGCCTGCCGTTGAGGTGTCTCGTGCCAAGGCTGCCGTTGCAGAAGCAGCAGAGGTAGAAGAGGTAGTTGATCCTATCAAGGTTGGTAAGCGCATCTTTGAGGAGCGTCCTGAGATTCAGGAAAAGTACGAGGCTCAGGTGGCAAGCAGAGAGCTCCCTGAAGAAGTTCCTGTTAAACGCGGTGTTGCTAACAGAATTGCAAAGAATCATAAGATTCGCACTGATACAGGAATTGAGATTTCATTCCCCTCAAACCTAACGGATCGTCCAGGTTACCTAGAATTTTCTCACGAGTCTGACGGTAGGATTACCATATCAATAAAAAATGTTGCACATATTGAAAACCGCTAAATCCTATCTCTGACCTCACAATTTAGAGCCAAAACTCCCCGAAATTTGTTTCGGAGAGTTTGTAAATTACGTATCTTTTTGAATATCATCGTGTATCTCGGGTAGAATAGTCTCTCAAAGGTCACACCGTACTACTAAACGTTCTAGGAGACCCTTATGAGTTTAAAGAAACAGCAAAGCACCACCATTGAGGAGCAGAGCGCTGCTCTTTTCAATCGTCGTGATGCTCTTAAGATTTTTGCCGGCATGGGCATTGCTGCCGCTGCCGTTACTGCATCCCTAATCAACACCCGTCCTGCTTTTGGTGTTACCCAGGCTCAGATTGATGCTGCTCGTAGCGATTACGATGCTGCTCAGAAGCTACTCGATGAGATTTCTAATGAAGTCTCCAACATGCAAGCAAGCCTCAATGACACTAACTCTCAGATTGGCGCTATTTCTGATCAGATTGCAGATAAGCAGAATCAGATTGATGCTAAGCAGAAAGAGATTTCTGAAAAGGAAGCTCAGATTGCCGAGAAGAGAAAAGAACTTGGCGCTCGTATGTCCAGCAACTACAAGGCTGGCCCAGCTGGTGCTTTGGAGATGATTCTTTCTTCTGCAAGCTTTGAGGAGCTCACTTCTAACATTTACTACCTCGACAAGATTTCTGAGTCCGATCAGAAGATGATTGAGGAAGTTAAGAACCTGAAGGCCGCTCTTGAGTCTGATAAGGCTGCTCTTCAGTCCGAGAAGACCGAGCTAGAGAATAAGAAGGCTGAGCTTGAGAATCTCCGTGCTTCTCAGGAGTCTCAGCTTAATGACATTTCTGCTCGTCAGGCAGACGCAGCAAACGTTGTTGCAAATCTTGATGACAATGTCAAAGAGCTTATTGCCCAGCGTGATTCTGAACTTCTTGCTGCTCAGCAGGAGGCAGAGCGTGTTGCTGCTCAACGTGCTGCTGCATCAAGCGACAGCGGTGGTGGTAGTAGCTACTATGGCGGTGGCGGCGGCGGAGGAACCTCTTCTGCTGGTTCCGGTTCTGCCGCTGCAGTTGTTAATGCTGCAGGCTATACCGGATCTACCGGTGCTGGCTTCTGTGCTGCTTGGGTTTCCAATGTCTTCTCAAACGCAGGCGTTGGCACCTTCTATGGCAACGCTTGTGATATGTACTATTCCTGGTGCTACTCTACTGATCAGAGCGCTATTGAGCCTGGCATGATTATTGCTGTTCCAACCCTTGGTGGTTCTGCTGCAGCTCTGATTTACGGCCACGTTGGCATCTACATTGGTGGCGGCATGGTCAGGCACTGCCTCTCTGGTATTGTAAGAAGCCAGAGCTTGAGTTCTTGGATTTCTCAGCTTGGTGCTTTGAGTACTCCAAGGTGGGGCTGGCTTGGCGGCGTTGTCCTAAGCTAAGGCATTGGCCCCTCATAACTTGTTATGTAAAAGAGCTTGGTTGCATGCAACCAAGCTCTTTTTGATGTCTCTTTGACGCAAAAAGGAAGGGCGCAGATGCCAGAAGCACCTACGCCCTTCTCGCCCTATACAGGGGGAGTGGATTACTCTTCAACCTCGAGAAGCTCAATGTTGAAGTTAAGGTCTTTACCAGCCATTGGATGGTTGGTGTCAAAGACGATAGTGGTGCCGTCGTTAGAGACAACGGTTGCCATAACAGGGTATCCCTCAGGAGTGCCCAGAGTAACCTGCTGACCTGCAACAAGATTCTCAGAGCCAGGAAGCTGAGCTACGGGAACAGGCTGCACTGCCTCCTCATGGCGCTCACCATATGCCTCTGCTGCTGGAATGTGGACGTCAACAATCTGGCCAACGGTCATATCTTTGACAGCCTCATCAAAACCAGGGATCATCTGACCAGCCATGCAGGTAAATGCCAGTGGTTCGTTGCGATCACGGGAGGAGTCAAACTTAGTTCCATCATCAAGAGTGCCTACGTAGTGGACCTTTACCTTTTTACCTTCGTTGCTCATGAAACTCCAATCGTTAAAAACATATCTTTGGCATTCTACCCAAGAGTGACGCAAATCAACCTTTGAATGATAAAGGTATAAAATACTTTACATTCAGTTTGAAAGGTATGTAATGGAAGCTCGCTTAGCTCCTCATAATTTTATTGGTGTATTTGACTCGGGCGTTGGTGGCATGAGTGTGCTTAAACACCTTGTTGCCCAAATGCCTCACGAGGAATTTCATTATTTTGGCGATTCTGCATTTGCTCCTTATGGTACTAAACCAAAAGCGCAGATTGCCCAGCGCTCTAGTGCTATTGCTAAAAAGTTTATTGATGAGGGTGCTAAAGCGCTGGTTATAGCTTGTAATACTGCTACAGCTGCTGCTGCAGACGAGCTGAGGGCAACCTATCCTCATGTACCTATTGTGGGTGTTGAGCCAGCTCTTAAGCCTGCAGTAACTGCATATCCTCATGGAACAGTGGTTGTTCTGGCTACAAAAGCAACGCTCTCTTTGCAGAAGTATCACAATCTTGAGTCGCGCCTACATCCTTCTGCAAAGGTCATCTCTATTCCAGGAGAAGGCCTGGTGGAGCTTATCGAATCTGGTCAGGCTGATTCAGAGCAGATGCATAGCCGCCTGACTGAGCTTTTGGGAGACTATGCTGGTCAGGTAGATGCTGTGGTTCTTGGTTGCACCCATTATCCCTTTATCAAAAAGCAAATTAGCTCCGTTTTAGGAGACGTAGAATTTTTTGATGGTGGTGCAGGTGCTGCTCATCAGCTTAAGCGTTTGCTTGAGCAGAAAAACCTACTTGCTTCTGCAGATGTCGCTGCTGACAAGAACAATAGCGTCGTAGAGCCTGATATTTTATTCTCATCAAGCATAGATACTCCTGAAGAATTGGAGTTCTACCAGGAGTTTTTCTCGCAAGATATGTAAGCGTGGCTGGGTAAGCGTATTACTTAAGCTTAGTCTCAAGCCACTTTTTGAGCACTACTGCGTTGTTGTACGTAGTGTCTTTGTCCGAGAAAAGCAGTGTTACGGTAGATTGATCAAGCTTTTTAAGCTGTTCGACAAAGGCATCTGCGTCAGGATTGCTGTCAAGTTCAGCTGTATAGGTAGACACAAAGCTATCAAAGCGCTCTGGATCGTGGTTGAATGCTTTTCTGCACTCAGTAGTAGGAGCAATGGTTTTAGCCCATTCATCAGCGTGTAGGTTCTCTTTTTTGATACCACGAGGCCACAGTCTATCTACCAGCACGCGATACCCATCGTCAGCTTCTGGCGCATCGTAAGTCCTCTTAAGGTTGATATTCATTTTTGCTCCCTTCAGCTCATGTACGTTATACCGCAAAATATCTATTCGGTTACAAACTATTTAATAGGACTAGGTATTCATATCCGCATGTTTATGATGAAGTTCATTCTTTAAAACCCACGGAGAAAGGAAAGCCATGGCAAACTCAGTGGAGAAGAAAGACATCGATTGGACAGCGCTTGGCTTCGCATATACGCAGTGTGACTACAGCTATGTTGCCCACTACAAAGACGGTGCTTGGGATGAGGGTGGCCTTACCACCGACCACAGCATTACACTGTCTGAGTGCGCAAACATCTTCCATTATTGCCAGGAAGTTTTTGAGGGTTTAAAAGCTTACACCACAGTCTCTGGCGATATTGTCTGCTTCCGTCCAAACCTTAACGCTCAGCGTATGGTTAACTCTGCATCTCGTCTTGTCATGCCACCATTTCCTGAGGATAGATTTGTTGCTGCTGTTAAAGAGGTTGTTTTTGCAAACGCAGCATGGGTTCCACCATTTGGCACAGGCGCTACGCTGTATGTTCGTCCCTTTATGATTGGTACCGGAAATACTGTTGGTGTTAAGCCATCTCCTACCTATGAGTTCCGCATTATGGTCACTCCAGTTGGAGCTTATTACTCCAACGGCGTTGCTCCTGTTGCACTGACCGTTTCTCCTTATGACCGCGCCGCTCCTCACGGAACCGGTAACATCAAGGCTGGCCTTAACTACGCCATGTCTCTGTACCCAACTACCTGGGCACATGAGCAGGGCTTTGCAGACAGTATGTATCTTGACTCTGGCTCTCGTACCTATGTTGAGGAGTCCAGTGGCGCAAACTTCCTCTTTGTTGATAAAGAGGGAACCCTGGTTATTCCACAGTCTTACACTGACTCCATTTTGCCTTCTATTACCCGTCGCTCTTTGGCAACGGTTGCTAAAGACCTGCTGGGCATGAAGGTTGTTGAGCGTCCTGTTCGCTTTGACGAGCTTGACCAGTTTGTTGAGTGCGGCATGTGCGGTACTGCTGCTGTTATTTCTCCTGTTGGCAAAGTTGTTGACGGACAGAAAGAGATTGTTTTTGGCGTTGGTATGGAGGCTGTTGGACCAGTTATGTCTAAGCTCCGCAACACGCTGACCAGCATTCAGTCTGGCGAGATTGAGGCTCCAGAGGCAGACTGGATTTGCAAGATTTGCTAAGGCTTGTGTTTTCAATAGCGCTTTGCTTTTAACACAAAGGCGAGAAGATCAATCGATCTTCTCGCCTTGTTTTTATCTGTAAAAGCAGGATACGTGCGACGGCTATGCCTTGACGCTTATGCCTTGTGGGAAGAGCCCAGGTTATCCATGTGGCTTGCGACAATCTGAGTGATTGCTTCCATACCAGGAACGGAAGGCTTCTTTGGATCAAAGTTGCCAGGGTTTTCTGACATGTACTTCATGAAGGCTGCGGTAAAGACCTGGCGGAGCTCGGTTGCGTAGTTAACCTTGCAAATACCGTTCTGAATTGCCTCTGCTACCTGGTCATCTGGAACGCCAGAAGTACCGTGAAGAACCAGAGGAATATCAAGGCGCTGACGGATTGCCTTGAGGACGCCCTGCTCAATGTGAGGAGTGCCGTGGTAGACGCCGTGAGCGGTACCAACGCCAACTGCGAGAGAAGTGCAGTTAGTGCGAGCGACAAACTCCTCAGCCTGGTCTGGATCAGTGTAGGGGTTCTCGCCCTCAACAGCTGGGCCGTCGTCCTCTTTGCCGCCAACTTTGCCAAGCTCTGCCTCAACAGGAAGGTTGATAGGACCAGCAAACTTGGTTACGGATGCGGTAAGTGCAATATTGTCCTCAAATGGAACGTGAGAGCCGTCAATCATGACGGAGGTGTAACCGGCACGAGCTGCCTGGATGCAGCGGTCAAAGCCGTCACCGTGATCTAGGTGAAGAGCAACAGGAACAGTTGCCTCTTCAGCAGCACAACGAACCATGGCAGCAAAGTAATCAAGGCTTGCGTACTTGATGGTGCCAGGAGTGGTCTGAAGAATAACAGGGGAGCGGCGCTCTTCTGCTGCCCTAACAACAGCCATTACAAACTCAAGGTTCTCAACGTTAAAGGCGCCAACAGCATAATGGCCAGCCTGTGCGTCAAGAAGCATCTGCTTAGTAGTAACGAACATCTATTGCTCCTTTCGCCCTAAAGGGCTCTTTGATTGACTGAAAAAAATTGTAACGTTTCTCTTACTCTGTTACGTAACTTTTCTAGAAATAGTTTTGTCTTTGTAACCTTTGGCGAGAAACCCGTCTTGCTTCATCTTATTCAGCAATCTTCTTGATTGCGACCTGCTTATGAATCTTAGTTGCAATATCCTGATCAAAGCGACCGGTGCCCGCAGATAGGCAACTTGCAGTAGCGCATGACAGCGCAAAGGTAAGACACGCTGAAGTTGGCTTTTTCTGAGCAAGTGCAACAGCAAATGAGCCAACAAGGGTATCTCCTGCACCAACAGGATTGATAGCTTCAATTTTTGGAGGATTTGCTCTAAAAGTTCCTTCATCAGAAACCATGAGCGCACCTTTTGCACCAAGTGATACAATTACAATTTTAATGCCGCGTTTGTGCAGCTCTTGAGCTGCCTCAATGACCTGGTCTTCTGTAGTTACTTCTCTTCCTAGAAGTTGACCAATTTCATCGGTGTTTGGTTTGATCATGGTAGGAAGGGCATCAATACAGGAGGTGAGTAGTGTACCTGATGCGTCTACGATGCAAGGCACGCCCGCAGCCATGGTCTCTTCAATAAGTTCTTTGTAATTTTCGGCAGAAATGCCCTTGGGAACACTGCCATTAAAGGTAACAACTTCGGCTTCTTTGGTAAGCTGGACAAGCTTTGCCTTGAAAGCAAGGAATTCTTCAGGAAGTACAGGCTGTCCAGGCTCTAAGAATTCAGTTGATTGCCCGTTTGGCTCCAGGATATTAATGCATGAGCGGGTTTCTTGCTCAGTGTAAATAAAATCGCTGGTAATACCATCTTTATGAGCCAGCTCAACAAGGTATCTTCCGTTATTACCGCCAACAAATCCTGTGGCACAAACGGGGTAGTTAAGAGTTGTAATGGCTCGTGAGGCGTTAAGACCCTTGCCGCCCGCACTGTTATCTACTACCGAGACTCTGTGTACCGTTCCATCTACAACAGGAGAGTCCAAGTAGTACGCCTTATCAATGGATGCATTGAGTGTTACGGTAACAATCACGCATATCACCTCGTCTAAAAGACAGTGCACACAAAGTGCTCAGAGGAAAGCAGGGGCAAGAAACACTATGGAACAGCGCCACTGCAAATGAAATTGGATTAAATCTATTTAACCAAAGCGCCATCAAGAAACTTTTCTTTAGATGTTATAAAAAAAGATACCAGTACATAATTTCTTAATACCAATTTTATTTTCTCGCCGTATTTTAGCAGGATTTTAGGGTTGTTTACTACATTTATTACGTATAAAGGCACGTTATAAGAACTTCTAATTTTTCAAGAATAGCTCTAAATTTTTAGTGCATCATCACAATTTATCCATATATCTACCTGCGAAAATAACAACGTGTGTACCGTTTACGGTAAAAATAGTACCGTTAAGCCGTCGATTGTTAACGTACACATCTCAAGATGCTCACTAGACTATACTTATGTTAGGTTGTTATCTGGTATCTACCACTTAGAGAGAAGCTTCAACACCCCTCATTTTCCGCGTAGCTCCCCAGATAGTTTCCAACTCTTTGAAAGGAGTTTGACATGGTAGGTTGCGTTTTAACTGGTCATGGAACTTTTGCAAACGGTCTTGCTGATGCTTTAAAGATGATTGCTGGTGAGCAAGAAGCTTTTGTTCCCGTTCCTTTTATTGAAGCCGGTGCTGCAACGTTCCCAGAAACTCTTGCTGCAACAATTTCCGATCTTCTTGACACTACTGACGGTGTGCTGGTTTTCTGCGATCTGCTTGGCGGAACACCTTTTAATCAGTCAATGATTATTGCTCAGAGTTATTCAAACGTAGAAGTTGTTACCGGTACAAACCTTCCTATGCTTCTTGAAACACTTGGTAGTCGCATGGCAGATACCTCTCTTGAAGAGCTGGTTGATACTGCTGTTTTAGCTGGTAGCCAGGGAGTTGTTCATAAGCGTCTTGAGCTTGAGGTTGAGCCAGAAGATGACATCTTCGGAGACGATGGTATTTAAGTAGCGTTTTGTTGTTGAGTTAAGGAGATGCACATGGCAAATCTAGCAGAGAACATTCTTGCTTCATCCATTGTTCTTCTCGCGTTCTTGGTAATTTTGGGCCTTATTTATTCCTTCTTCGTTTGGAGAGCCTCTTCTAAAAAGGCGGGAACAACTTCAGAGTTTCTGAAGAATCTTCATGCAGGTCAGAAAGTTAAGACTAATAGCGGAATGTATGGCGTAGTTAAAAACGTCAAAAAAGAAACAGTAGATGTTGAGTTTGCTCCAAATGTGGTCATCACGTTGGATCGTTGGGCGTTAATCAGCGTTTCCAACAATAAATAAATTTGCAGTAAAACACGCAGCGCAAGTTGCGAGTAGTGCGATGAAAATCGCAGATAGCACGCACAAGTGTGCGTGCAAAGAGAGGAGAACTTGTTATGGGAGAACCAGATATCAAGCTTGCTCGAATCGATAATCGTTTGATTCATGGTCAGGTTGCTACTCAGTGGAACGGTACCCTTGGAACAAATCTTATCCTTGTTGCTAATGACGAGGTCGCAGGCAATAAGATGCGCCAGGGCCTCATGGATATGGCTGCACCAAACGGTGTTGCAACCAGGTACTTTACGCTCCAGAAAACTATCGATGTTATCCACAAGGCTTCAGCAAGCCAGCACATTTTCCTTGTTGCCGAGAATCCAGAGGATGTCCTCACTCTGGTTAAGGGCGGTGTTCCAATTAAAAAAGTGAACATCGGCAATATGCACATGGCTGAGGGAAAGCGACAGGTCGCCACAAGTGTGGCGGTAGACGATAAGGACGTCGCTGCCTTTCGTGAGCTTCAGGAATTGGGGGTGACTCTAGAGATTAGGCGTGTTCCTACGACCCCGGTCGAGGATATCTCAAAGCTATTCGAGTAAGTTTTGCGCGCAACTTCCTGGTAGAGATTACAAAAAGTTGCAATGGCGCAACGTTTCTAGCAGGTTGGCAAAGGTATTCGGATAGTCTGCCGATCATCGTCATCGGTAGTTATGGTGTGTTTGAAAGGAGGAGTTAAGATGGATGTTAGCCCTATTCAGGTGTTATTAATTTTCATCGTTGCGTTTATCGCTGGCATCGATCAGTTTAGTTTCCTCGAGTCTCTTTACCAGCCAATCGTAACTGGTTTTTTGGTTGGTTTGATTCTTGGTGACGTTCAGACTGGTCTCATTGTTGGTGGTACTTATCAGCTTATGACCATCGGCAACATGCCTGTTGGTGGTGCTCAGCCACCTAACGCTGTTATCGGCGGCATTATGTCTGCAGTCTTTGCAATCACTACTAAGCTTGAGCCAATGGCCGCTGTAGCTGCAGCAATTCCATTCTCTCTGCTTGGTCAGTACGCAGTAACCATCATCTTTACCATTATGTCCCCTGTAATGGCAACTGCTGATGCATACGCCGAGAAGGCCGATCCTAAGGGAATTGCTCGTATTAACTACGGCGCAATGGCTGCCCTTGGTCTTTTCTTTGGTGTCATTGTTACCCTGTTCTTCCTGGGTGGTGCTGCATTTGGCACTCAGATCACCACTGCAATTCCAAAGTGGCTCATGAATGCACTGTCCGTCGCTGGTGGCATGATGCGCTTCGTCGGCTTTGCAATCCTGCTGAAGGTTATGGTTTCTCGCGAGCTTTGGGGCTTCTTCCTCATGGGCTTTGCAGCTGCAATCGTATTTATCAGCATTCCTGAGCTCTCTGGTCCAGCACTTCTGCTTCTTGCTCTCATCGGCTTTGGTATCGCATTCTGGGATTACCAGCTCCAGACCAAGATGAAGAATGCTGCTCCTGCTGTTGTTGCTGGAGGTGACTTCGAAGATGGCATTTAATATTCCTGATACCTATCAGAACACCACTCCTGCTGAGCCACTTGATCAGAAGACGCTCAACAAGATGGTATGGCGCTCCCTGTTCCTGCAGGCTTCCTTCAACTACGAGAGAATGCAGGCAGCTGGTTGGCTCTACGGTATCCTCCCTGGTCTTGAGAAGATTCACGGCGACAACAAGGATGACCTTGCTGCTTCCATGAGTCACAACCTTGAGTTCTACAATACCCACCCATTCTTGGTCACTTTTGTTATGGGTATTGTTCTCTCCCTTGAGCAGAACAAGCTGGATATCCCAACCATTCGTGCAGTCCGCGTTTCTGCAATGGGTCCTCTGGGCGGCATTGGTGACGCACTGTTCTGGTTCACCCTTGTTCCAATTACTGCTGGTATTACCTCTAACATGGCAATTTCCGGCAATGTCTTTGCACCATTCTTGTTCCTTATCATCTTCAACATCGCACAGTTTGCTGTACGTTATTGGCTGATGAACCTTTCTTACAAGATGGGTACTGACGCAATTACCCTGCTTACCGAGAACGCAAAAGAGTTCACTCGTGCTGCTTCTATCCTGGGTGTTTTTGTTGTTGGCTGCCTGGTTGTCTGCTACGGTGGAACCAAGCTTGGCGCTGGCGCAAACATTCCTAACGGTGAGACACACAGTGTTGTTCTTTCTCAGGTAACTCTTTCTGACGAGCAGCTTGCTTCTGGTCAGTATGACAAGGCACTCTTTGCTGAGGGTTCTTATTCTGACTACAAGAAGAATCCTGAGTCCGTTAAGTTCATCGGCGGCAAGACTGCTGATGGCAAGGACGGCACTACTGCTATTGCTCCAGTCGGCAACGGTGTTAACCTGGTAACTGTTGGCGAGGAAGTCACTTCTCCTGTCTCCATTGACATCCAGAAGATCCTCGACGGCGTTTGCCCAAAGCTTATCCCACTGGCTCTTACCCTTTGTCTGTACTACCTCATGGCAAAGCGTAACTGGACTCCAATTATGTGCATCTGCCTGCTTCTGGTAATTGCACTTCTTGGTTCTGGCTTTGGCGTTCTCCCATATATTTGGGGTTAAGTAAGTGTGACGGGTGTCCACTTAGTGGGCACCCGTCTTTTATAGGAGAGTTTTGATGACAACGTTTATGGGAAGACAGCCACTCTACGAGCAGCTAGCAAATATGCTGCGCTATCGTATTGAGAACGAGATGGATCCAGATGATCCACTTCCTTCTGAGCGTGAACTCTCCGATTCCTACGGACTTTCTCGCACCACGGTAAGACTTGCCCTGCAAGAGCTTGAACACATGGGGCTCATTTATCGCCAGCGTGGCCGCGGTACCTTTGTTGCAGACGTCTCTGAACGTGCAACAGACCTTATGGGAGGCTATAGCTTTACTGACCAGCAGCGTCAGTTAGGTCGAGTTCCTAAGACAACTATTCTGGAGTTTGACACTATTGAGGCTAATAAGTTCTTAGCCCAACATATGCACGTTATTCTTGGCGAGAAACTTTTCCGCATCAAGCGTTTAAGAAGTGCCGATGACGTACCTATGATGCTGGAAGTAACCTATCTTCCAGTTTCACAGTTTTTCTCGCTCACTGCTCATGATGTTGAGCAAAAATCTCTCTACCAAATTTTTGAAGAAGACTACAACATAAAGATTGGCGTAGCAGAAGAGGAGTTCAAGGCTTCAATTGCTCGCTCGGATGACGCCACTTTATTGCAAATTTCTGAAGGTTCACCTGTTTTGAGTCTCACACGCACAACCTACAACGACAGAAATATCATTGTTGAGTTCACACTAAGCGTGGCTCGTGCGGATCAGTTTAGATACAAAATTGTACATACACGCAGTTAAATAACTGTGAGAAGGGATATCAATGTTTAAGAAGAGCCAAGAAGAGCTAAAGGCATTAGGCGCTCATATTACAACTGCCGAAATTAAGCAGCAGCCTGAGCTTTGGGAATCTACCTTTGGCATTTATCAGGAGAACCTTTCTGCAATTAAAGAGTTTGTCGAGCGTGCTCACAATCTTGGCGAGGGTCGTCGTACTCGCGTGGTCTTTACGGGCGCAGGTACCTCGGCATATGTAGGCGATACCATTACTCCCTATCTTCGTTCTCATGGCGAGAAGGGCTCTTTTGAGTTTGCGTCTGTTGCAACTACTGATATTGTTTCTGATCCTTATGGCAGCCTTGATCCAGATGATCCAACGGTCTTGGTTTCTTTTGCACGCTCTGGTAATAGTCCAGAGAGTCTTGCTGCTGTAAATATTGCTCGCAAGATTGTCAAAAATCTTTTGCTCATCAATATTACCTGCGCTCCTGAAGGAAAACTTGCTGTTGAATCCGCAGGTAAAGACGATACATTGCTGCTTCTTATTCCTGGTGCAAATGACCAGGGCTTTGCTATGACCGGCTCTTATAGCTGTATGACACTTCTTGCAACGCTTGTATTTGATAGTGCTGATGACTCACAGAAGAAGGCTTGGATTTCTGATGCTGCTGAGCTAGGTAGGCAGGTAATTGAGCGCGAGGAAGAGATTGCTGAGTGGCTCAAGAGCGATTTCAACCGCATTACCTATTTGGGTTCTGGTCCTTTTGTGGGCCTTGCTCATGAGGCTCAGCTTAAGATTTTGGAGCTTGCAGCTGGTATTAATGCAACGTCGTGGGATTCCTCAATGGGATATCGCCACGGACCAAAGTCTTTTGTCGACGAGCACACCCTGGTGTTTGATTTTGTTTCCAATAATCCTTATACGCGTCAATATGATCTGGATATTCTTGACGAGATTAAGGGAGACCAGATTGCTGCTCTGACTATTGGTATTGAGCAAGAGGGGGCAACAAACTTTACGGGAAGAACGTTTAGTCTTCCAGTATTTACAGAGCCTCTACCAGCACCTTATTTGGCTCTGCCTTTTGTAATGGTTGCTCAAGTGGTGGCACTCTTGAACTCAGTTCGTGTCAATAACAAACCGGACACACCTTCTCCAACTGGTCAGGTTAATCGAGTGGTTAAGGGTGTTACAATTCACTCACTATAGGAATTACTAAGAAGGACGTGCCTATGGCGCGTCCTTTTGAGAATGATTGAGGTACGTATGAGTACATTTGCAGTTAAAGCAGATAAGTTCTTTTTGCCAGGAGCAACTTCTGGTCCAGGATATTTGCTCGTAGAAGACGGTGTATTTGGCCACTTTACTAAAGAGAAGCCAGAGTGTGAGATTGTTGACCGCACTGGTTCTTGGGTGGCTCCTGGCCTTGTTGATACCCATATCCATGGCTTCCTGGACCACGATATTATGGACTGCGATCCTGATGGCGTCATTGAGATTGCCCAGGGTCTGCTCTCTAACGGCGTAACTTCTTGGCTTCCAACAACACTAACCGCAAGCGTTGAGCAAACTGGTGATGCTTGTGAGTCCGTTGCTGATGCCGCAGAGGGAATTGCGGCAAACGGTATTGATGCTGCTCGCATCCAGGGCATCTTCCTAGAGGGACCTTTCTTTACCGAGAAACACAAGGGTGCCCAGAATCCTGCGTACTTCCTTGATCCAGATGTAGAGGTCTTTGATGAGTGGCAGGAGCGTGCTGACGGCTGGATTGCCAAGATTGCTATTGCTCCAGAGCGCGATGGTGCTCCAGAGTTCTGTGCAGAGATGGCAGACCGCGGTGTTCATGTTGCACTTGGTCACTCCGATGCAACGTATGAGGAGGCTCTTGCCTGCGTAAACGCTGGTGCAGACATTTTTGTTCATACCTATAACGGCATGAGCGGTCTTCACCACCGTGAGCCAGGTATGGTTGGTGCTGCAATGACCACCCACGGTACCTATGCAGAGGCTATTTGCGACGGCCATCACCTTAATCCTATTGCTGTTCGCGCTCTGGTAAATGCAAAGGGATATGACCATACCGTTCTTATTACAGACTGCATGCGTGCAGGTGGTATGCCTAATGGACAGTACAAACTTGGCGATTTCCCTGTTGTTGTTGAAGGCGGAACTGCTCGTCTGATGGATGAGTCTCATAGCCTTGCTGGTTCAATCCTTCGTCTGTTTGAAAGCGTGAAGAACGTCTTTGACTGGGGTATTGTTTCTGCTGAAGAAGCGGTTCGTATGGCTTCAGAAAACCCAGCTCGCTCCTGTGGAATTGATGATGTTTGTGGCTTCATCCGTCCTGGATATGATGCTGACTTTATTGTTGTTACAAAAGATCTTCAGCTTGAAGAGACGTTCCTTGGAGGAAAGAGCGTTTACAAGGCTTAAGCAGCAAATCTTGAGTAATGCAAACTAAAGGAAGCCTATGGAGTTCTATTCCCATAACTATTTAATTCACCATGCAACAGTATTTGACTGGACTCAGCTTGTTCTATTTGGCCTTGTTGCACTTCTAATGATCTTCTCGCTTGTGCATTACATGCGTGATAGAAAGAATTCTAAGTATCGTGAGCTGGCGCTTATTGCGCTGTTCTCATTAATCTTTCTTGGACTTCTACAGCTTGATCGTGTGCTAGAGGTCAATCAGACAAGTAAGCACTATGAGTCAATTGTTTCCTCACAAGAAAGCTTCGCTCGACGTCTTGAGGTTGATTTTGACCACGTGTACGTTGCCTTTGATAGCCAAGGAAATCCCTCGTATCTTGAGGTTGACGGTAAGTATTATCACGTTTTGAAAAATACCGAGAATGACTATGTCATTGAACAGATCAATCTCATTGGTAATGACATTAAGCATGTAGAGGAGTAGATCGATGAACTTTTATTTAGAAGTTGCCATTAAATTGTGCATCGGTCTTTTCTCGCTTGTTCTGGCAATTAACGTCAGCGGAAAAGGAAACCTAGCACCAACTGCAGCAATTGACCAGGTTCAAAACTTTGTACTTGGCGGTATTGTTGGCGGCATGATCTACAACAGTTCAATTACCATTTTGCAGTTCACCCTTGTCCTGCTAATTTGGCTCATTATTGTTATGGTTCTCAAATGGTTGAGAACAAACAATATGCTGGTCAAGCAGTTGATTGATGGACGTCCTGTTATTGTTATTGATAAGGGCAAGCTGCTTGTAGACAACTGTAGGTCTATGGGTCTCACTGCCTACGATGTGTCGCTGAAGCTTCGCCAGGCAGGAGTGAATTATATCTCAGACGTTAAGCGTGCCATTCTTGAGCAAAATGGACAGTTGATTATTGTTAAAAAAGGAGAAGAGAACGTTAGATTCCCGCTTATTACTGACGGACAAGTTCAGACGAACATTCTTGAGACGCTGGACCTGGAAGAGAATTGGCTTGAAAGAGAACTTGAGCATCAAGGTTATAAGTCTGCTTCAGAGGTTTATTTGGGTGAGTATAATAGTGGAGATTTGATTATTACTCCGTACGCGGAGAAAGATCAGTAGGTTAGTAAGAGATAAAACAGTTAACCTGTTTATTTCAATTCCGTTTACGGAAAAGATAAAAAATTTTTCGTTGACTTTAATTGGAATATGTATACTAAGGCTAACTTTTAGAAAGCGGACTGTCGGAAGACAGCCCGCTTTCGTGCTAAAGGGGAAGTATGAATGCATGCTCAGATGATGAGAAGTGAGTAGAAAGGCAAAGAAGTGAGGAGAAACATGGGTTTCTCGCCATGTTTTTATACTTGGTAGTGAGGACAATCGCACGTTTTTGTTTGAAGAATTTGGCACTACACTGTATTGGTTTTTTATAGTTTTGGGAGATGTAACATGAATTTGAATCCAACCGTTTCTCGTCGTAGCGCACTTGTAGCATCCGCTTTTGGCGTGAGTGCTATTCTTGCTGGCTGCAAGCCTGAGGCTCAAAAGCAAGAAGGAGCTTCTGATAATAAAGACCAGAAGAAGCTCAGCATTGTTGCAAGTTTTTATCCTATGTACGATTTTGCAAAGCGCATCGCTGGCGATCATGCTGAGGTAACATGCCTCGTTCCAGCAGGTACTGAGCCACATGATTGGGAGCCATCCAGCAAAGATATGAAGACTATCCAGGAAGCAGACTTCTTGATTTACAACGGTGCAGGTATGGAGCACTGGGTCAAGGACGTACTTGATGGACTTGGTTCTGGCACAAAACTTACAGCAGTTGAGACCAGCAAAGACGTCAAACTTCTTGAGCTTGAAGAGGACGATGATCACGATCATGAGGAGAAGAAAGACGACCATGACCACGATCACGACCATGGCGGAACTGACCCTCACGTTTGGCTGAGCCCTCTGAATGCAAAGATTCAGATGAAGAATATTTGTGATGCCCTTTCCGAGAAGGACTCTGAGCACAAGACAGAGTATGCTGCCAATCTCGATAAGGCAAATGCAGACTTTGATACGCTTGATAGTGAGTTCCACAAGGGTCTGGATTCACTACCTAATAAGACCATTGTTGTTTCTCACCAGGCATTTGGTTATTTGTGCGAGGCTTATGGTCTCACTCAGATGCCTATTGAGGGTGTTGAGGCAGATGCAGAGCCAAATGCTCAGGAAATGAAAGAGATTACTGAGTTCGTAAAAGAGCATAATGTAAAGGTTATTTTTACGGAGGAACTGGTAAGTCCTAAGGTTGCTCAGGCAATTGCTGAGGCAACAGGCGCTCGTGTTGAAGAGCTTAATCCACTTGAGGGACTTACTGATGACGAGCTTAAGGCAGGCGAGGATTACCTCTCTGTTATGCGCGAGAACCTCAAGGCTCTTGAGGGCGCTCTCGCGTAGTGTGTTGCCAGCTTAGGCTGGATGTTTGGAGGACGTGTTGCAGGAAAGTCAGATAGCCGTTTCGCTTCAAGACGTGAGTTTTTCTTACAAGAAGACGCGCGTCTTAAGCGATGTAAATTTAGACGTTCATCAAGGTGAGATTTGCGCGCTTATTGGTGATAACGGAGCTGGTAAATCTACGCTCTCTCGAATTGTGGTGGGTGAGCTTGAACCTACAAGTGGTAAGTCACTTCTTTTTGGAACGCCCTCGACTCGGTTTAAAGACTGGGAGCGTGTAGGCTATGTCCCACAGCTCCCTTCAGAATCGGTTAATCGCTTTCCTGCAAGCGTCGTCGAGCTAGTAGATGCAAGTCAGTATGCTCGTGCCAAAAAGGTAAAGATGAGCGCAAAAGAGCGTCGCGAGCGTACGCTTGAGGCACTTGACCTTGTAGGTATGACTGATTTTTCCACGCGTATTATTAGGGAACTCTCTGGAGGACAGCTCCAGAGAGTTCGCCTTGCCTGCGCGCTGGTAGGAAACCCTTCATTGCTTATCTTGGACGAGCCTACTACTGGTCTTGATAAAGAGAGTCGCAATCATTTCTATAACTTAGTGCGAGAAGCACATGCAGCTCGAGATCTTGCGGTACTCATTGTTACGCATGATCTTGCAGCTCTTGATGCGCTGGCTTGTCGAGTTGTTGAAGTTGCTGACCACAAAGCTACAGAAATTGTAGGTAGGGGTCACGGTCATAATCACTGTGCAGTTCATGGCGCTCACTGTGACCTTGACTCTCATCATGTCCACGACCATAATCGCGGAAAATTAGATGATTTTGTTTTAACGGAGTCCCTTGGTCCTGCGTCAGATGTTGTTCAAGATGCCCAAGACTCGCATGAGAGGAGGGCATAAATGTTTGAATACGTATTTATGCAGCGAGGAATTCTTGTGGGAATTCTTCTGGGAGCAATTATCCCGCTTGTAGGCGTTACGGTTGTATTGAAGCGCCTTTCTATGATTGGCGATGCTCTCTCACATACCTCTCTTGCAGGTGTTGCAGGCGGCATGATTGCAGGTATTAATCCTGTTGCCGGAGCAATTGCCGCTTGTTTGGGTGGTGCGCTTTGTGTTGAGGGAGTGCGCCGTCACTTTAAAGATCAGTCAGAGCTTGCCGTTGCCATTGTGATGGCAGCTGGTATTGGTCTAGCAGGTGTGTTGTCTGGTTTTGTTCCAAACTCATCAAGCTTCAACAGCTTTATGTTTGGCTCTATTCTGACGGTAAGCGAGCAAGAAGTTCAGATGATTGTGGTCATTAGCGTACTTGCAGTCGCATTCTGCTTCTTCCTTAGAAAAGAACTTTTCTTGATGTCTTTTGATGAGCGTCATGCCCGTTGTGTTGGTGTACCCGTAAGTCTTATTAATTTTGGCTTTGTTATCGCAGTAGCTTTGGTGGTTGCCGTAGCAGCAAGAACGGTTGGCTCACTTATTGTTTCATCCATGATGGTAGTTCCTGTTGCCTGTGCTTTGCAGATTTCCCGCAGCTGGAAGCAATGTTGTTTGTATGCAAGCACGGTGGGTATGCTGACCTCACTTGGTGGACTTGTTGTCTCCTATGAGCTTGGCCTTAAACCTGGAGGAACCATCGTTCTCCTCGCGGTTGTTACGCTTTTGTTTATCTTTCTTGCAAAAAGAGTTGTACTGCTGCTCAAAACCCGTGCAGTGTGATACTCTGAACAAAGTGCGTTGACGGAGAGGTCTGCCGGAGCACGTTGTGAACAGAGAGGGTGTTCGTGGTTGAGAAACACCTGCACAGCGCTGGTAGAGTTCACTCCCGAGCTACAACTTGAACGGCAGTTTCTGCTCAGTAGGGAAGTCGTCCGCCTAACGAAACTAGGCTTTCAAGTGGATTGCACAGAGAGAAAACTGTGCAATCAACCGAGGTGGTACCGCGGAAATTTTCCGTCCTTGGGCATATGCTCAGGGACGGTTTTCTATTGAAAGGGTAATTACATGGGAATGTCTGAGGAACTCTCGGCAATTCGCGAGCAAGTACTTGAAGGAATTGCTAAGGCAACAAACCTTGAAGCACTTGAGAAGGTGCGCGTTGCATCAATGGGAAAGAAGGGCTCTCTTACCGCAATTATGCGTATGATGGGTCAGGTTCCCGCAGATCAGCGCCCTCAAATGGGTCAGCTTGCAAATACCGTTCGTGCTAACGTTGAGACCGCTATTCGCGAGCGTCAGCTTGCCTTAAAGCGAGAAGCCCTTGAAGCCCAGCTTAATGCTGAGGCAACTGATATTACCCTTCCAGGTCGTCGTCTGAGCCCTGGTACTCAGCACCTCATTGAGCAGGTACGTGAGGAGATGGAAGACATCTTTATCAGCATGGGCTACACCATTGAGACAGGCCCTTATGTTGAGACTACCTACTACAACTTCACAGCGCTGAACGCTCCTGAGGATCATCCAAGCCGCTCTGGTAAGGATACGTTCTACGTAGTAGACAATGCGCCAGAAGGTAAAGAATCGCACGTACTGGGCGAGTCCGACGTGCTTCTTCGTACACAGACTTCTGGCGTTCAGGTACACACCATGGAGACAAAAGAGCCTCCCATCTACATGATTTGCCCTGGTACGGTATTCCGTCCTGACACAGCAGATGCTAATCACTTGCCACAGTTTACGCAGATGGAAGGTCTTGTTGTTGACGAGGAAATCACCTTTGGTGACCTCAAGGGCACCCTTGACCACTTTACTCGTGAGATCTTTGGTAAGGACCGCGCTACCCGCTATCGTCCTCACTTCTTCCCATTCACCGAGCCAAGCTGCGAGGTAGATGTTTCTTGTGGTGTTTGCCACGGTGAGGGCTGCCGCTTCTGTAAGAATACCGGCTGGCTTGAGATTCTTGGCTGTGGCATGGTTGATCCTAATGTCTTCAACTACTGCGGTATTGATTCCGAGAAGTACACAGGCTTTGCCTTTGGCATTGGTGTTGAGCGTGTTGCAGCGCTTCGTTATGACCTTCCTGACCTGCGCATGCTCATCTCTGGTGACCAGAGAGTTCTGCGTCAGTTCTAATCATCGGCGTCTTACTAGAAAGGCAATCACATGCGTGTATCTTATGAATGGCTGAAGACGCTCGTTGATCTTCCTCAGGACCCAAAAGACCTTGAGCGCGAGTTTGTGCGCACTGGTACTGAGGTTGAAGCGGTAGAGCGTGTTGGCGCTAACCTTGACTATGTTGTTACTGCTCAGGTTGTAAGCAAAGAGCCTCATCCTGATTCTGATCACATGTACGTCACCCTAGTTGACGTGGGCAACAACAATGTGGATAAGGACGGAAATCCTGTTCCTCTACAGATTGTTTGCGGAGCTCAGAACTTTAATCAGGGAGACCACATTGTTACCGCAATGATTGGTGCAGTACTTCCTGGAGACTTTAAGATTAAAAAGTCCAAGCTGCGTGGCGTTGAGTCTTGCGGCATGAACTGCTCTTCTCGCGAGCTGGGTCTTGGCGATGACCAGAGCGGCATTATGATTCTTCCTGAGGATGCTCCAATTGGTATGCCACTTACGGATTACCTGGGCATGTCTGACGTTGTTCTTGATTGTGAGATTACCCCTAACCGTCCTGACTGCCTCTCTATGACAGGTATGGCTGTTGAGGTTTCTGCAATGTATGACATCGACACCCACATTGAGCTTCCAAGTGTTGCCTCTGAGTCTGGTGCAGATGCATCTGAGCAGGTTGATGTTACTATTGCTGACCCCGAGCTCTGCTCAAGGTACACCGCTCGCGTGGTTCGTAACGTCAAGATTGGTCCAAGCCCTGAGTGGCTTGCTCGTCGCGTTACAGCTTGTGGTGGCCGCTCAATCAACAACGTTGTTGATGTTACCAACTACGTTATGTACCTGACTGGCCAGCCTCTACACGCTTTTGACCTTGGAAAACTTACCAAGGAAGATGGCAAGTATCACATTGTGGTTCGCGCCGCAGAAGACGGTGAGCACATTGTGACGCTTGATGGAGAAGACCTTGAGCTCACGTCTGATATGACCGTCATTACTGATAACGGTAAAACTCCTATTGCGCTTGCTGGTGTTATGGGTGGCCTGGATTCTGAAATTACCGAGAATACCGTTGATGTTCTTTTGGAGTCTGCGGTCTTTGATAATGGACACATTAGCCGTACCAGCAGAAACCTTGACCTTATGAGTGAGGCTTCTATTCGCTACGAGCGTCTTGTGGATCCAAACGGCTGCGCATCTGTTGCAGATATTGCAGCAGCTCTCTTTGAGGAGTGCTGTGGTGCTGAGGTTTGCCCTGGTATTGTTGATGTATATCCAAAGGTAAAAGAGGCAGTAACTATTACGCTTCGTCCAGGGCGCGTCTGCGCCCTTGCAGGTGCTCAAATTCCAGAAGAGTTTATGGTTTCTCGCCTTACGCGTCTTGGTTGCAAGGTTACTTCAGCAGACAACGGAGAGCTGAGTGTTGTTGCTCCTACAAACCGCCCAGACCTTACGCGCGAGGTTGACCTTATTGAGGAGATTGTTCGCCTGTGGGGTGAAGGTGATATTGAGGCTACGCTTCCTGCTGCTAGAAACCATGCAGGCGGTTTGACTTCAGATCAGCGTCAGATTAGAAAGATTGGCCGTACGCTGCGCTCCCTTGGCCTCAACGAGACAAAGTCATATTTGTTTGCAAGTCCAGATGACCTCTCTAAGCTTGGTATGAGCGAAGAGGGAAGAGGCGTCCCGGTAAAGGTTATTAGCCCACTTGTTGCTGACCAGTCTGAGATGCGTCGCTCCATTGTTCCAGGTCTTCTGCGCTCTATTGCATACAACCTTGCTCATGGTGTCTCTAATATTGCCATGTATGAGCTGGGTCGTGTGCTCTTTGGACATAAGGATAAGAGCCAGCCAGATGAGCCAAGCTATGTCTGTGGCGTGTTAGTTGGACGTCCAGCAGATGATGCATGGAACGCCAAGTATCCAGCTTACGATTTCTTTGACGCCAAGGGTATTGTTGAGGGTCTGCTTGAGGCACTTCGCATCCCTAAGGTTCGTTTCCGTGTAGCTGAGCCAGAGCAATACGGTTGGCTGCAGCCTGGTCGCGCTGCTGAGATTCTTGCAGGTAGCGAGACAATCGGTTGGGTTGGAAACATTCATCCTTTGTCGCTCCAGAACTTTGACATTGAGGTTCCAGTCATTGCCTTTGAGATTTCTGTGGCTTCGCTTTTGCGTCTTTCTCAGAAAGACCTTCCTATTGTTGAGCCTCCAACCTACCCTGGTATCTCCATTGACCTGGCAATTGTTGTTGACGAGAGCGTCACTGCTGAGCAGCTGATTCAGCGTTTGAAGTCTGCTGGTGGCAAGCTCCTCTGCGACATCAGACTCTTTGACGTGTACCGCGATGCCCTGCGTGTTGGTGAAGGCAAGAAGTCCATGGCCTTCTCGCTCACGTATCGTGCAGACGACAGAACGCTTACTTCAGAAGAGGTCGAGAAGACCCACACAAAGCTTGTGGAGAAGGTTCTTCGTTCTACCGGCGGAGAAATTCGCGGATAAGCAGGTAATTGTAGTGCCAAGTTGGAACGTACATATTGCTCATGCTGACCGGCTCCTTGAGAAAGGAGCCGGTTGCTTGGGTGTAGATATTCACTACCCTGATGCATTTCTGCTTGGAAACGTTGCTCCTGATGTGCACATTGGCTTTATGGTTCCAGACTATTCTCACAAGGTGAGATACGGTCGAAGCCATCAGTCATACCCAGGAAGTTTGCCTATTCCAAGCTACAAGCGCTATCAGCGTAATTTTATGGGTGGTCTTAATCCAGCTGAATATCTGCTACAGACTGACTTTATCCAGCCAAATGTGAGTTATTGCTCAGCTGAGCAGCGCAGCTTAGTAGATCAGCGCCAGCTCAGAGAACTTATCGTGGGCATTTGGTGCCACCTTGTTTGCGACCATGTGTATAACGCTCATACACGGGCATTTTTGCGTGCTCATCATATTCCGACAGGAGAAGATGCACGTATTCGTAAGCAAGCAGATTTTGATGTTTACGGGCGCTCGCTTGATATGAATCGCCTGCCAGAAGCATCTGATGAGCTCTTTGCAGTTGCCGCGGCTCATCCACAGTATGGGTTTACGCATTCAGATGTTGAGCAAACACTTCAGGTTATACAGCGCATTGCAGAGGAGAATCGCCAGAATAGTGTGAGCTGCCCGCAGTATCAAATGCTTGATACAGAGTTTTTCTCGTCAGCCTATAAAGAGGCAGAGGAAACGCTCGTTCAAGAATTTATGCTGCAAAAACATAACTAGTTCAGTTAAAGTTATATTCTCGCTTTTCTGAGATAGGTTTTGGAGGACGCTATGGAAAAGATGGAATCTCGCGGAACATTTACGGAGTATCTGCCTTCATACACCATTGGTGTTGATGCTTATAAGTCGGTGCTGCACATTGTTAAGCGCTTTGGCAAAAATGCTGTAGTTATTGGTGGACCAACTGCAATGGAGAAGGCACGTCCAAAGCTTGAGGCCGCACTTGCCGGTTCTGAGGTTTCTATCTCCTCCTGGATTTCTTACGGCACTAACTCTACGCACGCAAATGCCAAGAGGATTGCAGCAATGCCTGAGGTTATTGCTGCTGATATGCTCTTCCTTGTTGGTGGCGGTCGCGCAATTGATGAGGGTAAAGAGATTGCAACCATCCTGGACAAGCCATACTTTACCTTCCCAACACTTGCTTCTAACTGCGCTCCTGTAACAAGAATTGCTGTTTTCTATAAAGAAGATGGCTCTGCAGATACGTACTTCATTCCTGCTGAGCTGCCTGTTCATACCTTTATTGATACGCAGATTATTGCAGAGAGCCCTGATGAGTACTTCTGGGCAGGAATTGGCGATGCCTTCTCTAAGGGTCCTGAGGTTGAACTTTCTTCCAGAGAAGTTGAGCTGCTCCACAGCCCTCTTATGGGACGAGCCCTTGCCGCAGGTGCCTGCATTGAGCCTCTGTTTGATAACGCAGAGCAGGCGCTGGCAGATAAGCGCGCTGGTGTTGTCTCTGAGGCGTTTGAGAACGTTGTTCTGAACATCATTATTACCGCTGGCGTGGTGTCTAACATGACAACCAATATTGGTGCAGAGCGCGGCGCGTATTACTTTAATTCCTCTACCGCTCATGCCTTCTACAATGCCTTTACTGCTCTGGGCGAGCGCGGCGAGAAACACCTTCATGGTGAGGTTGTTTCCTTTGGTACCTGCGTTTTGTATGCCTTTGACGGCAACCTTAAGGCACTTGAGGAGCAGGTGGCGCTTAATAGAAAGCTTGGTCTCCCAACCACCTTGGCCGATCTGGACATTACTCCAGAATCAGTTGACGCTGACCTGGACATCATTGTTGAGCGAGCTCAGAAGACCAACGAGTGGGGTCGCGCTCCTTATGGCTTTACAACTGATCGTTTCCGCCAGGCAATTCTTGATACCGATGCATACGGTAGGGCAGTTGCTTCTGGCGAGAAGGACCAAGAGACAGCAGCTCTTGATGTAATTGCTGCACACGCTCCTTCAGCTGAGACGGCTGTACCACGCAAGATGTAGTTGCAAGTAACCTGAAGAATCACTGTAGGAAGAGGACTTGTAGGAGCCAGCTTTCTTAAGTCGCTTCACGGTTATATAAAAAGTTTATGTATCAAATGGCAGTTTATTTGGATAAGCTGCCATTTCTTTTAGTTGCAATTTTTATTCACTATAATTAACAAAATTTAGCACAAACAAAAAATAACGTGTACGGTCGTTTTTTATCGGTGAAAGACATATTGAGTGTTTGTTACCGTGTTTTACCTTGCAATGGTTTATCTTAGTAACTATCAACTACGAGTCTTTATGGATAACAAATCTATAAAATGTGTAGATTTCATTGGTAAGCGCGGAGGTGAGCATGGCAGAGTTAAATGCATCGTTAGCTGTAAGTGACCAGGATGCATACTTGTTTGCACAAGGAAAATGGTTCCAGAGCCACAAGAAATTAGGTGCACACCCTGCGGTTCAAGAAGATGGAGTTGAAGGCTATCATTTTGCTGTTTGGGCACCCAATGCGGCCTCTGTCTCTGTTGTTGGAGATTTTAATAATTGGGATGATACCGTCAACGTTCTTTCTCGTTCAAAATACGGCGGAATCTGGGAAGGCTTTATTCCAGGAATCACCTCGGAAGTATTGTATAAATTCCTGATTGTATCCGCTTCTGGACAGAAGATTTTTAAGGCTGACCCCTATGGTACCTACGCGGAGGTCAGGCCACATACGGCATCTATTACGTTTGACCCAGACGTGTATGTTTGGGAAGACGATGCATGGATGAAAAGGCGTGCATCGCTTAAGTTCCTGCATAGTCCTCTTAACATCTTTGAAGTTCATCTTGGAAGCTGGAAGCAGCATACTGACCTGACTGCCCAAGAGGAAGATTCTGCTGATGCAGAAGCTGCAGAGCAGGCTGAAGAACCTAAAGATTACTTTGATACCAACGTAGATGCTTTCTACACCTATGATGAATTGTCAGAAGAGCTGGTAGCTTACGTTAAAGAGATGGGCTACACCCACATCGAACTTCTCCCCGTTATGGAGCACCCTTTTGATGGATCTTGGGGTTATCAGGTAACGGGTTATTTTGCTCCCACCTCAAGGTATGGCAATCCTGCCCAGTTCAAACACTTTATTGATTGCTGCCATCAGGCTGGCATCGGTGTCATTTTAGACTGGGTCCCAGGAGGCTTCTGCAAAGACGCTCATGGTCTTGCAGAGTTTGATGGCACTAGGCTCTTTGAAGAAAAAGAGCATCCTAACTGGGGAACTCTTAAGTTTAATCTTACTCGTGGTGAGGTTAGAAGCTTCCTTGTTTCCAACCTACTCATGTGGCTGAATGAGTATCACGCTGACGGCATTCGTGTCGATGGCGTCAGTAGCATGTTGTATATGAATTTTGGTATCGACGATCCTTCTCAGAAGCGTTTTAACCATAAGGGAACTGAAGAAGATTTGGATGCAAGTGCTTTTCTGCGTCTTTGTAATGAGACTGCTCAGAAAGAGCATCCTGACGTTCTTATGATTGCAGAAGAGTCCACAGCATGGCCGCTGGTTACCTATCCTCCAGAGGTTGGAGGACTTGGCTTTAACCTTAAATGGGATATGGGCTGGATGAATGATACTCTGCACTATTGTCAGACTGATTTCCCTTATAGACCAGGCAACCACCGTCTTCTGACCTTCTCTAGCATGTACCAGTTCAACGAGAACTTTGTGCTGCCACTGAGCCATGATGAGGTTGTTCATGGTAAGTGTAGCCTTATTCAGCGTATGCCAGGGGATTGGTGGAGACAGTTTGCTGGCATGAGGGCTCTGGCGCTTCATCAGATGACTCATCCGGGCGCTAAACTCAACTTTATGAGCAACGAGATTGCGCAGTTTATTGAGTGGCGCTACTACGAGGGTATTGAGTATTACTTGACTGAGGAGTATCCAACTCACGCTCATCAGCAGGCATTTATTAAGGCTCTTAATCATTTCTATAAGAACCATCCAGGACTTTGGCAGTATGCCTACGACAACCGTGGATTTGATTGGATTGACGCAGACAATAATGAGCAATCAATCATCTCGTTTGTTCGTCACGGAAGAAAGCCTTCCGAGGACCTGGTTATTCTCATCAATTTTGACGTTGCAACCCATCAGAAATTCCGTTTAGGCATGCCTTCTGCAGGTGTGTGGAAAGAAGTATTTAATTCCGACGCAAAAGAATTTGGCGGTTCGGGTATTGTGAATACTAAGAAACTTTCCACTAAGCCAGTGGCATGGAATGGAAGAGATTATTCGGTAGAACTGTCTGTTCCTCCGCTTGGTGGCATTGTTTTAGCGTTTGAGAAAGAACTTCCAAAGAGGGGGAAGCATGGCCGTAAATAACGGACAAAACATTTTTAACGATAAACAAGACTTTGAAGAGCAGTATCGCGATAAGTTCATCAAGATTCTTGGCAAATACTATGGAGAATGCACTGATCAGGAGCGCTATAACGTTCTTGCCCACCTCATTGCAGAAAAGGCGCGAGAAATTCAGTCAACCTCCTATATTCATGCTGACAAGCAGGTCTATTACTTCTCTCTTGAGTTCCTTCTAGGACCACTACTTGAGAATTATCTACTCAATCTTGGTATCACCGACGTTGTTGCAGAGGGCCTTAAAGAAATGGGTACTTCGCTTCAGGAGCTTGCTGCTCAGGAGGTAGACCCTGGCCTTGGCAATGGTGGTCTGGGTAGACTTGCCGCTTGTTTCCTTGATTCCATGGCGCACGAGGGCATGGCTGGCTTTGGTAACGGTATGAGATACCGTTATGGTCTCTTCCGCCAGGAGATTAAGGATGGACGCCAGGTAGAGCGTACCGATAACTGGCTGGCAAATGGATATCCATGGGAAGTCAGAAAAGACGATTCTAGCGTACTGGTGCGCTTTGGTGGCACAGTTGTAAGGCATGAGGACGAGAATGGCAATTTCTGGTTCTCGCAAGAGGGTGGCCAGGTAGTAAGGGCTGTTCCATACGATGTGCCTATTGTTGGCTATGGCGCAAAAACCGTAAATAAGCTGCGTCTTTGGTCTGCAGAGCCAGCAGAGGAAGACTTTGATCTTGATGCTTTTAACGCCGGCGATTATGCCCGTGCTAATAAGTTCCGCTCTGATGTTGAGGCAATTTCAACCATTCTGTATCCAAATGACTCTGGTGAGCACGGACGCATTCTTCGCTTAAAGCAGGAGTATTTGTTTGTTTCCGCTGGTCTTCAGACCATTCTTCGTGCTTATAAGGATAAGTACGGTGAGGATTGGGAACACTTTGCAGATCACGTCTGTATCCACACTAACGATACGCACCCAGCAATGTGCGGACCAGAGCTTATGCGCCTTCTTGTCGATGACCATGGCGTTGACTTTAACGAGGCATTTGATATCGCGAGAAACGCAATTTCTTATACCAACCACACCGTTATGCCTGAGGCTCTTGAGAAGTGGCCTATTAACACCTTCCGTGAGCTGCTTCCTCGCTTGTATATGTTTATCGACGAGGTTGATCGTTGCTATAAGGAGCAGCTGCTTGTTGACTCTAACGGCAACACCGAACTTCTCGCCTCAACAGCTGTGTTGTGGGATAACACCGTTCGTATGGCTAACCTCTCTATTTTGTTTAGCCACTCGGTTAACGGTGTATCTGATCTGCACACTAACATTTTGAAGCAGAGTGTTTTGAAGGACTTCTACAAGCTTCGTCCAGAAATCTTTAATAACAAGACTAACGGCATCTGCCACCGTCGCTTCTTGGCACAGGCAAATACCGCTTACGCAAAGCTTATTACTGAGGCTATTGGTACCGGCTGGCTTGATGATGCCAATGAGCTTCAGAAGCTTTCTGCTTTTGAGAACAATGCTGAGTTCTTGGACAAGATGGACGCTGCAAAGAAAGAAGAAAAAGAGCGTCTTGCTGCATACGTCAAGAAGACAACTGGTGTTGAGATGGATACCAATACCATCTTTGATACGCAGGTAAAACGCTTCCATGCATATAAGCGTCAGCTGCTTAATGTCTTTAAGATTTTGTATCTCTACAACCGTATGCTTGATGATCCAAGCTATAAGCCAGCTCCAACAACCTTTATTTTCTCGGGCAAAGCTGCTCAGAGCTATACCTTTGCAAAGGAAGTCATTCGACTTATTCACTCCGTTGCAGACGTGGTTAACAACGACGAGCGCATTGAGGGTCGTCTGAAGATTGTCTTTATTCCAAACTTTGCTGTTTCAAATGCACAGCTTATCTATGCTGCATCTGATATTTCAGAGCAGATTTCGGTTGCTGGTGCAGAGGCTTCTGGTACCTCAAACATGAAGCTTATGATGAATGCGGCTCTGACCCTTGGAACATATGACGGTTCGAATATTGAGATCTCTGAGCTTGCAGGACCAGAGAACATCAAGATTTTTGGTCTTCGTGCAGACGAGGTCCAAGAGGTATATGCTTCCGGCACCTACTTTGCACAAAACCTGCTTAACCAGAACCCAACACTGGCTCGCATTGTAAATATGCTGACCGATGGCTCGTTGAGCCGACTCTCTGGCAACTTTGAGTCAATTCACGACTATCTGCTGATTAACAATGATCCTGACCTGGTGCTTATTGACTTTGACGCCTACGTGAAGGCATGGGAAGAACTTACTCAGTCCTATGCAGATCGTCGTAGCTGGAATGCTCGCGCACTTCACAATACTGCAAACTCTGGTTTCTTCTCGGCTGATAGAACTATCAGGGAGTACATGGAAGATATTTGGCACGTGTAAGGATCTGCATTTAGGTTCAATCGTCGTAAGACGTTGAGAATAAAGACCTCTGTTGGGGAGAGAGGAGATTTGGATATGAGCAAAAGGGAATGTCTTGCAATGCTACTTGCAGGAGGACAGGGAAGCCGCTTAGGTGCTCTGACCTCAAAAGTAGCTAAACCTGCTGTCTCGTTTGGTGGCAAGTTCCGCATTATTGACTTTGCATTATCCAACTGCGCAAATTCAGGAATTTCTACGGTAGGTGTTTTGACACAGTATCGTCCGTATTTGCTTCACTCTTACGTGGGATCAGGTAGTGCTTGGGACCTTGATGAGCGCGGTGGTGGAATTTCAATTCTGCCTCCCTTCGCAACACAGTCTGGTGGTGCATGGTATGCGGGAACCGCAGATGCCGTCACCCAGAATATTGGTTACATTGAGCAGAATAACCCTGATTACGTACTAATTCTCTCTGGCGATCAGCTTTACCGTATGGACTACGGCGAGATGCTCGCCTGCCATAAGAAGAACAACGCAGACCTTACGATTGCCGTCATGCCTGTTCCTTGGGAAGAGACCTCTCGCTTCGGCATCATGTCCATTGATGATGAGGATAGGATCACCAAGTTTTCCGAGAAACCCAAAGAGCCAGAGTCCAACCTGGCGTCCATGGGAATCTATATCTTTAGCACAGACCTGCTTCTTGAGACTTTGCGTGAGGACGCAAAGAACCCTGAATCTTCTCATGACTTTGGCGGCGATATTATTCCGACGTTGCTTGATGATGGTAAACGTCTTTTTGCTTATCGCTTTGAGGGCTTCTGGCGTGATGTAGGTACTATTGCAAGCTATCATGAGACCAGCATGGATCTGCTTGGCTCTGAGCCTAAGTTTGACATCTTCTCGGACAAGTTCCCTATCTTGTCTAATGCTTCCACCCGTCCACCAGCGTACATTGGCGCTTTTGGAGAGGTAGACGACTGTCTGGTAAGCAACGGATGCCAGATCTTTGGTTATTCTCGCCATTCAATTTTGTCTACCGATGCCGTTATTGGTGAGGGAGCGCGCGTTATTGACTCCGTACTTCTTCCTGGCGCAGAAGTTAAACCTGGTGCGGTGGTTATTCGTGCAATTCTTGGCGAGAACGCTGTGGTCGAGAAGAACGTCCATATTGGCAGCTCTGATTTGAACAAGGAGATTGCTGTTGTTGGAAATGATGTAGTAGTCGAAAGAGGTGAGCAATAATGAATAGAGTAATTGGTCTTATTACCTGCAATTATGCGTCTACTAACATGGAAATCGCCAATGATGTACGCCCAATTGCATCCATGCCTTTCTTGGGAAGATATCGCCTGGTGGATTTTCCTCTTTCAAATATGGTTAATTCGGACATTAGTACCGTTGGTGTCATCATGCCATTTAACTATCGCTCACTCATTGATCACCTTGGCTCTGGTAAAGACTGGAACTTGGACCGCAAGAGCGGTGGCATGTTTATCTTGCCAGGATCCGCTTTTGGTACCTCTCACACAGGCGCTCGTTTCCTGCTCAGAGATCTGATTTCCAACAGACCTTATCTTGAGAGAACTGACGCAGAGTATGTTCTGTTGTCCACTTCAAACTTTGTTTACAACGCTGATCTTACCGAGCTGCTTGATCAGCATCTAGAGTCTGACGCGGACATTACCATGATGACCTACACCACTCGTTATAACGATAGAGATGTTGTTGGTGTTGAGCTTGAAGGTGACCGCGTAGTCAAGACACATAATGGTGTCCAGCGCGGAGATGAAGCTTCCCTTGACTGCTTTATTATCAAGCGTGACCTGCTTATTGATATGCTTGATTGGTATAGAGCTACTGATTATCTTGACCTCTTTGAGGCGCTTCATGCTGACTACAACCGTGTTAAGGTCCGTACCTTCCACTTTGAGGGCCATGTAGCATCTATCTTCTCAAAGAACTCTTATTATCAGGCTAACATGGAGCTTTTGAACCCCATGCCAGCAAATGAGCTCTTTACCCCAGAGCGTTCCATTAAGACAAAGGCTCACGATACCGCTCCTGCAAAATTTGAGATTGGCTCTAAAGTTAGCAACTCAACCATTTCTGCAGGTTGTCGTATCCGTGGATCTGTTACCGGTTCCATCCTTGGTCGTAACGTCATCATTGAGCGTGGCGCAGTAGTACGCGATTCTATTGTGATGGAAGGTTGCATTGTTAAGGAAGGTTCTGTAGTCGAGCACGCTATTGTAGACCGTTCTAATATTATTCCTGCAGGTACTGAGCTTCGTGGTACCAGCGAAGAAATTCTTCTTCAGCGTAAAAACAATAAGAGGGTGGCGTAATAATGTCCCAAGTCTCCAAGCGTCGCAAACTTCGCGTTGTCTATGCAAGTTCAGAGGTGGCGCCTTTTTCCAAGTCGGGCGGCCTTGGAGATGTCTCGGGTTCATTGCCACAAGCACTTAAAAAAGTAGGAGCTAGAGTGGCGGTTATTTCGCCACTCTACAGCTCCATTAAGCCCGAGTGGAAACAAAAGATGAAGAAGGTCTACGAGCTTCAGGTGCCTCTTTCGTGGCGCTTTGAGTATTGTGGGCTGTGGCATCTGGTTCATGAAGGCGTTGATTTTTACTTTGTAGATAACGAGTCTTACTTTGCTCGTGATGGCCTCTATGGCTACTTTGATGATGGAGAGCGCTATGCGTTCTTCTCCAAGGCTCTGTGTGAGCTGATTGCACACGTCCCAGAGCTCTCCTGCGACGTTCTGCACTGCAATGACTGGCAAACGGCACTGGCACCCGTATTTCTGCGTGAGCAGTATCAGGGCGTCCCTGAGGTCCAAAACGTTAAGACGGTCTTCTCCATTCATAACGTCAAGTTCCAGGGCCAGTTTACTGACAAGATGCTCAGCGACGTACTTGGTCTTGCTGATATTCCTGCTGCAGCTGATCAACTGAGGTGTGACGCAAGCTCCATCAACTTTATGAAGGGTGCGCTTTGCTACTCCGATTATCTGCTCACTGTTAGCCCAACGTATGCCCAAGAGCTTCAGACAGAGCACTTCGGAGAGGGAATGGATGATATCTTCCGTCGCCGTCAAAGTGTACTGCGCGGCATCCTGAATGGTATTGATATTGGTGCGTGGTCACCTGCAAGTGATTCTTATATTCCACAGAACTTCTCGGCACGTCATATGGAAGGCAAGGCTGAGTGTAAGCGTCAGCTGCAAGAGGAGCTGGGCCTTGAGGTAAATCCAGATGTACCTCTTGCGGTAATGGTTACGCGCCTGACTAACCAGAAAGGCTTGGGCCTGATTCGCTATGCGATGGACCGTCTTATTTGTGCAGGTATTGAGGTTGCTGTTCTAGGAACTGGTGACGCTGAACAAGAAGATGCTATGCGCTTCTTTGATGAGCACTATGGCAACCGTATGGCTGCACGTATTGAATTTGATATTGCGCTTTCTCACCGTATGTACGCAGGTGCGGATATGTTCTTGATGCCATCAGAGTTTGAGCCTTGCGGCCTTTCTCAGATGATTTCTATGCGTTATGGCACGCTTCCTGTTGTTCGCGAGACGGGCGGTCTGGCAGATTCTGTAAAACCGTACAACCAGTTTACGGGAGAAGGAACCGGCTTTAGTTTTGCCAATCAAAACGCAGATGAAATGGCAGATATTATTCTGTACGCCGCCGATGTTTATAGAAACGATAAACAAGCGTGGGCAAATCTTGTAAAACAGGCGATGGCAGAGGACTTTAGTTGGCATAATGCTGCAAATGAATATCTTGACGTGTATCATTTACTACACCCTGAGATTATTAGGTATGTACGTCGTCGAGATTGGTAAGAATGCAGGCTTTTCACAACACCTCAAACATTGTTTGTAGAGATCCAAAAGGCGCGGTAGAACTAGGTACTTCAGCAACAATCAGAATATTTGCTTGGGACGATGATGTTCAATCAGTAACGCTTCGTCTCTGGCAAGAGTATGGCCCTGAATCGTCTTCAGAGGCCCAAGTTCTGTCTGGCGAGAAACGCGTGGTGATGCAAAAGAGTGATTTTGCTGGCGCGCTTCCGACTGGCGTACCTGACTATGCGCAGTGCTTTGAGGCAATTGTTAAACCAGCTGCTACGGGCCTTATTTGGTATCGTTTTGAGCTTCAGGCTTCTGACGGAGCAGTTTGGTCATATGGTGTTCAAGAAAATAGATGCACCGGTGTTGGTAGCTTTGCCTATGGCGAGCCACCATCATTTCAGATTACTTGCTATAAGTCTCGTGGCAGCTTTGCAGGTGTAGAAGACCCTAGCTGGTACAAGGGTGGAGTTGTCTACCAGATTTTCCCTGACAGGTTTGCACGAGATGCAAACTGGCACGAACGTACCAAGCAGGCGCTTGCTGTTCCAAGAAATGGGGTTTCTCGCCAGCTGGTTGAAGACTGGGAGAAGACCCCTGAGTATCAGCACGACGCCAACGGCCGCGTGACTGAGTGGGATTTCTACGGCGGTTCTTTGGCTGGTATTGAAGAGAAGCTTTCCTACTTGGAAAACCTTGGAATAACTGCGCTTTATTTGAATCCAATCAATGCTGCTGCCAGTAATCATCGCTACGATATTGCGGATTATTTGGAAGTCGATCCCGTGTTAGGCACTGTAGAGGATTTTGAACTCCTCTGTGTTAAAGCTGCCGAGCATGGTATTTCCATTATTTTGGATGGCGTTTTTAATCATTGCGGCGCTGATTCAAAATACTTTAATAAGTTTTTTAACTACTCTGAACCAGGAGCAGTTCAGCAGGTTGGCTCGGACTATGACGAGTGGTTTACGTTCCATGAGGATGGGACATATGAGAGCTGGTGGGGTGTAGACGCACTTCCAACTATTGTCTCCGATAACCCCGATTATCAGGAGTTTATTTGTGGCAAGGATGGCGTTATTAGAACGTGGTTGCGCCGTGGTGCTCGCGGTTGGCGCTTAGACGTTGCAGATGAAATCTCCGATTCGTTTATACAGAAGATTCGTGCGGCTGCACTTGCAGAGCGCAGTGATGCAGTCATTATCGGAGAGGTCTGGGAGGACGCAAGCAATAAGCGTGCGTACGGAAAACTCAGGCATTATCTGGAAGGTTCTGAGCTCGATGGACCTATGAATTATCCTCTGCGCAAGTCTATTCTTTCATTTTTGATGAATGAGTCTGGTGCTGAGGCAACTGTTTCAGCTCTTGAAGAGCTTTGGGAAAACTATCCTCACGAGGCGTTTTATTCTTGCCTCAACGTATTTGGAACACATGATAAAGAGCGTTTGATTAACGTAGTTGCTGGAGCTCCTGCTCCTGATGCTCTTTCTGCTCAAGAGCAGGTAACATACAGACTTTCTGCTGATCAGCGAGGTCTTTCTAAGGCTCGTATGTGGCAGACGGCTGTGCTGCAGATGACACTTCCTGGTGTTCCATCAATCTACTACGGCGATGAGATGGGCGTTGAGGGATTTGTTGACCCAACAAATCGCGCAACTATGCCATGGCCAGGAAGCAGTCCTCGCGCAGACCTGGATTACTTGCATATGTATCGCAATGCTATTGCGCTCAGAAAAACGCTTCCTCTGCTGGTAGACGGCTCGTTTGAACCGTTTGTTCCAGAGTGTGGTTCAGATGATGTTTTAGCTTTCTGGCGTAGGCTTGTTCAAAAAGATGGCCAGCAAGTGCAGCAGAGCAAAGACGCTTCTGGCATTTGTGTGTTGGTGAATAAGAGCCGCTCAGATGCTAAGACCGTATATGTTTCTGTTCCTCAAAACATGCAGGTTATTGACGTTATTAGTGGACAAGCAGTACCTGTCAAAGATGGCAAGGCAGAGGTCTTTTTGTGGCAGCTTGGGTGTACTGTCTTAAACGTGCAGACAGCTCATAGACTACAAAAGCCTCTTGAGCCTGGTATGGGAGTGCTTGCTCACATTACTTCTCTGCCTTCTAATGAGGACTCCGCAATTACGCCAGGCCAGAAGCTTGGTGTTATTGGTCGCGAGACTTCCGAGTTCATTGATTTTCTCGCTAAATCTGGCCAGAAGTATTGGCAGATTTTGCCTGTCAGCCCAACCGACGAATACGGCTCTCCTTACGCGGGAATTTCTGCTTTTGCAGGAAATATCAATCTACTTGATCCAGCGGCAATGGAGAAAGTCATTTCTGAATGCGATGGGCCTCAGAGTAAGCGGGCTGTTGAGTACCAGGCATTTCTGGCGAGAAACTCGTATTGGCTTGATTCGTATGCGGCGTTCCGTGCGATCAAAGACCTTCTTGGTGAGGGAGTATGGCAGGAGTGGCCAAAGCAGTATCGCAGCTGGTCACCAGAGCTACTTGAGCGTCCCGAGCTTGCTCAGGCAATCGAACTTCATCAAAAGAGTCAATTTGCTTTTGATGTTATTTGGAGTCAGACGTTAGCGGAGGCTCGCGCTCAAAGGATTCAGATTATTGGCGACATGCCTATGTTTGTTTCAGAGGATTCCGCTGATGTTTGGGCACATCCAGAGCTTTTTGCCCTTGATGCTACTGGACATACAGAGCTTCAGGCCGGCGCTCCTGCTGACGCGTTTTCTCAAGATGGCCAGTTGTGGGGTAATCCAACGTATAATTGGCAGGCTCATAAAGACGAGGGATACCGTTGGTGGATTGAACGTTTCCGCAGGTCTTTCTATCTGTATGACTATACCAGGTTGGACCATTTTATTGGCTTTACGTCTTACTATGCTATTGAGCAAGGAAAGACTTCTGCCGAGGGCTCATTCAAGTTTGGTCCCGGCCTGGAGCTGTTTGATGTTGCTTATAAGCAGCTTGGACCACTACCTTTTATTGCAGAAGATTTAGGAGCAGTTACTCCTGCAGTCCGAGCATTGCTTTCTCAGACAGGTTTCCCTGGTATGAGTGTTATCCAGTTTGCTGATGGAGACTGTAGATATTCCTTTACTCCAGCTCAGGAGTCTATTGTGTACAGCGGTACCCATGATACGCAAACGCTTATGGGTTTTGTAGAAGCTCGTTTTACAGGTGGCCAGGCAACTGATGAATCACATCAGATTTTCGACCACCTTATGGAGCAAGTAGTTAGCACTTCTAATGCAGTGGTTATTTTGTCGCTACAGGATGTCTTAGGTCTTTCTGACGATGCTCGTATGAACATTCCTGGTAAAGCTGAAGGCAATTGGTCTTGGCAGGTTAAAAAGGACATGCTCACGATAGAGATTGTTCAGAAACTACAGAAGTTTGTTGAGCTGCACCAGAGTAAGCTCGACGCTTAGCGCACGTTTTTTTGTTAGAACAAAAGGTCCTTCTCGATGAACTGCCTCCCATTTCTTGGACACGAGAAATAGGAGGCAGTTCAAAACACACCTAAGTCAGATAATCTGTTAAAAAGACGTATACATGACGCTGAAAATACCTCAATCATGCAGATTATCATCATTAGATGTGTAATATGCCCGCAATTGAGCAGAATATCTGACTTAGGTGTGTTCCGTAGATACTAAATTTATCGATAGTTAAATTTCTTATATTTATCTATTCATTTTCTAGCATATTAGATGAAGTTTATGCATAGAGATGCATATCAGGTAGTGCGACCGCCTAGCTGTCCGCTATCTTGATTAAGAACATGTCGATTCTTCGGCAGAACCTACCAAAGCTGCGCTATTTTGTGCGCCAGGCCTAAAAGCCGACGCTAACACGCTGCAGAATCATAATTACCCGTATATGAACTACCTCCCATTTCTTATGTCCAAGAAATGGGAGGTAGTTCACGACTGGCGAGAAGGACCTTTTACTTGTAGACGCTCTTTTGAGTTCACTATGACATCTCTCGAGGTAAAACGATGGTAAAGCGTGTGCCTACACCTTCGCGTGAAAGTACCTCAATAGAGCCGTCATGGTTATCGACAATCCATTTAGCAATGGATAAGCCAAGTCCAGAACCCTCGTTACTTTCAATACGAGCGTTGTCGGCTCTCCAGAATCTCTCAAAAATATGAGCGGCTGCTGTCTCGGACATGCCCATACCTTCATCTTCGATTGAAACTTGAACAGTTTTCTCGTCATACGCGACATTAAAAGAAATGGTGGTCTGAGCAGCAGAATATCGAGCAGCATTTTGCACGATGATACGGATAGACTGCTTAATCATGGCGGTATCAGCAAGCACCTGATAGCAATCGTCTGTTTGTGTACTCTGATCAAATTTCAGCACATACTGATGATCTGGATCAATCATCTCCGACTCTTCACAGACCTCAGAAGTTATCCGTGCAAGATTGAGCTTAGTCTTTGTGAGGGTATTTCTTCCAGCGTCTCCGCGTGCTAAGAAGAGGAGCTGCTCAACAAGGTCATGCATGTGTTCGCTCTCGGATTTGAGTGCAGCGATAGACTCATCTAGTACAGCCTCGTCCGTCTTACCCCAGCGATCCAGCATGTCAGTATAACCTCGGATAACAGCTATAGGCGTTCGAAGCTCGTGGCTGGCATCGTTGACAAAGCGCATCTGTTGCAATTTTGCTTCTTGCATACGTTGAAGCAATTTATTCAAGGCAATCTCAATACTTGCCAGGTCTTGGTCACCCGTTTGAATCTTTGGAGCGTTGATATTGGCTTCTTCAATTGCCTGTTCAAGACTCCTAATTTTCTCGCTTTTGACCAGGACGTCATTTGTTGAAGCTTCGGTAGAGAGAACATCACTATTTACTAGTTGGTCGGCTTTAAGTGCAAGTGTATTGAGGGGCTGAAGAGCTCTTCTGACACGACGCATATCACCGAAGAATGACAACAAATCAATGATTTCCCAGACAAGAATTGCAATATACATGGGCCAGAAGCGTGCTAACTCTTCGCCTAAATCAAATATTTTTGCGCCAAAAGTAGGGCCATGAACAATGTATTTTATGCTTGAGAGTCCGTGTAAGAAACTGAATCCAGTAAGAGAAATAGAGTGAGACTCAGTAGGGAAAAAACCTAGGTAAAAAGTACCTTGCGGAACATGCTGGTTATACATATAAATAAAAATCAGAGCAATAGTTACCAGTAAAAAGAGATTAAAGCCGACGCAATTCATCAGCTTACGCCACCAAAATCCCCAGGTAATTACTCCAGCTGTCGACGAATCAGAGGGAGTAAAGAAAGGCTTTTTATGCTCTTGTATGGTGGACTGGTTATGCTTCTCTGATGACATATCCGACTCCACGAACAGTAGTAATTAGCTTGATGTTGTAACGATCATCAATTTTTGCACGTAGATGAGCAATATGAACATCTACGTTGTTTGTTTCTCCAGCAAACTCATATCCTAGGGCTTCAGATGCAATACGCTCACGGCTCATAACAACACCAGCGTGTTCCATAAGCATACGGAGGACTTCAAATTCCTTAGTAGTAAGTTCGATTGAATCGTTCTTGACACAGACTTCTCTACGATCAACATCAAGCGAGACACCTTTAAGCGTAAAAGTGTTAGCAGCCACTGCTTGTGGAATTACTTGAGAGTTTGTGTTATCTGCCTCATGATGCTTAAGGGCCACGCGAATGCGGGCGAGAAGTTCCTCTATCGCAAAAGGTTTGGTGAGGTAGTCATCTGCACCCGCATCGAGACCAGCTACTTTATCCATAACCGAATCACGAGCAGTGAGCATGATAGTTGGCGTGTTTTTCTCGCGACGAATCCTTCTAAGAACTTCTAGACCATTAAGCTGGGGGAGAAGTACATCAAGCAAGATAAGGTCGTAGTCATTTGACAGTGCTTTTTCAGCTCCGGTTCTTCCGTCAAGAGCTTTGTCTACTTCATAGCCCTCATGTTTAAGCTCGAGTTCTATAAAGCGTGCAATTTTTTCTTCATCTTCAACGATAAGAACCTTAATCATTTTCTCGCCTAAATATCGAAGTTTTCTATTTTAGGTTTGGAACCAATTGCATTTTATTTTTTGTCGATAACATCTTTTTTGATGGAACCCGCTGCATCTGCAGCCTTATCCATTGCCTCATTTACATCAACAACAATAGGATAAGCTCCCTGGATGTGATAGCGCATTTCAAAGAACAGACCAATGATGAGCAGCCAGAATGTAGCACCCCAGAGGAATAGACCAACAATTGGAATAATTACTGGCATGGCCATGAACTGCTCACCACGACGAGTAACAATGAATTTCGTTTCCACACTTTTATGGAACAGCTCTTTGCACTTCTCCCAGAGAGAAGACATATTCTCTGAGAAATCAGACTTTTTGCTTGATTCTTGGTAGGCAATTTGAGCTGCTTCCATTTCTGGAGAAACGTCTGACTGTGCAGCTGACTCAGTAGTATAGTTTGCAGTCTGCTTAGTGGACTTGCCCTGCTTCTCGAGCCAAATAATTGCATCAAGAACATTATCATCACAAGCGTCAAGTGCTGCCTTTGCGTCCTCGTAGCTTACGCCGCACTTCTCGCGAATTACCTCAACCTTTTCTAGCTTTTCCATGATCAGTTTCCTTTCGAGATGTTAAAGACGCCTCTCGTCTTCGTGATACATGGTCTCTTATAAAGATTAACCAATTATTGAGGTTAGATTAAGCTTTCATAAGTATTTTAATGGGATTGTTTACACGTCTCAATTACAGGCAGCGCGCTTACCACTTACCGAATACTTATAAAACTAGCTTGTTTTATCTATTCAGCAGCTTGAAACTAGTAAATAGTTATATTGAGCTAACTTATGGCAGTTGAAACCTTGCTTTCTCTGTCAAAGCCAGCCTGAATAACAGACACTACATTGTGAGTTTGTGGCAGGAGGCGGTGTGGGTATGGCAAATCGTCAGAACCAAAGTGTTCAAGCTACTGAGTCCAACCAAAATACAAAACAAGATCCTCAGCAATCTGAAGTAAATCCTGTTGCAGTGTTGCTCGAGTGGTCAGACAGAGCAAGTATGTACGCGCTCTCTGTCATCCTTGCCATTATTGGCGTTTTGGGAGGAATGGTTCCCTACGTTGCCGCAGGTAACATGGTGGTTGGTATCTTTAATGGAATTCAAGAATGGCCGTTTTACCTGCATTGGGGACTTATAGCAGGTCTCAGCTATTTAGTAAAAATAGTTTTTCACCATCTTTCAACTATCGTTTCTCATAAGGCAACATTTGCGACAATCGCAAATATGCGTACCCGAGTGGCAAAGAAGCTGACCACTATCCCCATGGGATATGTGCTTGATACGCCATCCGGCTCTCTCAAACGCCTCTTGGTCGAGAAGATCGATAGTATTGAAACCACACTTGCCCATGCAGTTCCTGAACTTACTTCAAACCTTACGGCTGCTTTTGCGGTTTTTGTTTACCTCATTGTTTTGGATTGGCGTCTTGCTCTTGCTGCATTGCTGACCATAATTGTGGGACTTGCTTGTTTATCAGGCATGATGAAGGACTATGAGTATTGGTATCAGAATACTATCGTAACTGGTAAAGAGATGAATAATGCCTCAGTTGAGTACGTGTCTGGAATTGAGGTAATTAAGGCTTTTGGACAGTCTGCTAGCTCTTACGAGAAGTTCTCAAAGGCTGTTTACGCTTCTGCCCATGCTTTTATTGATTGGATGAGCCACTGCCAAATCTGGCAGGATGCCATGCTATCAATTGCTCCTGCAACGTTAGTAACGGTATTGCCTCTGGGATGCTTGTTTGTACTTCAGGGGAGTCTTTCTCCTTCTACGTTTGTCATGTGCGCAGTGCTTTCTCTAGGTATTTTTCAGCCGCTCTTTGAAGCAATGAGCTTTATGGATTCTCTTGCACAGGTGGGTTCTGTTGTTAAAGAAATTTCTGAGGTCTTAAATTACCCTGATCAGGTGAGAGCTGATGTTCCTTGCACGCTTGAAGGTACTGAAATTAAGCTGAGCGATGTCCGTTTCTCCTACGGAAGCAATGAAGTGATTCACGGGATTACCTTAGACATTGCGCCTGGACAGGTTACAGCACTTGTTGGCCCAAGTGGATCAGGTAAATCTACTGTTGCTCGGCTTATCGCAGGTTTCTGGGATCCAAATGAAGGATCTGTGTCTATTGGAGGACAAGATATTCGCTCCTGCACTCCATCTCAACTTGCAAACCTCGTAGCTTATGTTGACCAAGATAGTTACCTTTTTGATGAAACCATTATGGAAAACATCAGGATGGGCAAAAAAGATGCCACCGATGATGAGGTAATTGCTTGTGCAAAAGCTTCTGGATGCCACAACTTCATCCAATCACTTCCTCACGGCTATCAAACGGTTGTAGGAGGTTCAGGTGGGCATCTTTCTGGCGGAGAGCGCCAGCGTGTAGCAATTGCTCGAGCAATGCTCAAAAATGCACCTATTATCATGCTCGATGAAGCAACAGCCTACGCAGATCCAGAATCAGAAGCAGAGGTTGAATCTGCAGTTGCAAAGCTGGTGGCTGGTAAAACGTTGGTGGTTATCGCGCACCGCCTTTCTACTGTACAAAATGCCGACAAAATTGTTGTCGTTAATGATGGATCCATTGAAGCTGAGGGTACTCACGAGCAGCTTATGGAGACATGTCCGCTTTACGCAACCATGTATCGCGCTCATATCGGCGCACTTGATGAGGCTTAAGGAGGGGGTAGCAATGTTATCTGTCTTAAAAATGTACTTTCAGTTTGGAAGTTCTTATCGCCAGAAACTCTATAAGGGCCTTTTCTTTACCATTCTTGGCTGCCTCTTTGAAGGCGTACAAATAACGGCGCTTTGGATTGTTTTTACTGCTCTTACTACGGATACACTCTCAACTCAGACGATATTTTCTGCGCTGGGAGTTATGCTTCTGAGCATTATAGGAGCGTTCATTTGCGCTCATTTTAAGAGTGAGAATTTCTGTGATGCTAATTTTAGTATGGCTGGTACCAAGCGCGCGGAAATTGGAGATACACTGCGCCGCTTACCAATGGGCTATTTTAACGAGAATAGCCTGGGTGAAGTAACAGCTGTTATGACCAATCAGCTGGATGTAATGCAAAATCTTGGCGGCCTGCTTTATATGATGGTCGTAGGAGGATTAGCTTTAACTGCAATTATTGTTGCGTTCTTGTTTGTGTTTTGTTGGCAACTAGGCCTTATAACTGCAGCTACATTTGTTCTTTTCTGCATTACTATGGAGCTGCTCCAGGCCTACGTGCGCAATGTATCAGATAAGTATGTAGCTGCTAATACCACCTTAATCAGCTCTGTTCTTGAATATGTCCGCGGCATTAGTGTAGTAAGGGCGTTTTCTCTTATTGATGATGCTGAAGGAAAATATGCCAAGGCAGTTGACGATTGTCGCGTTCAAGCGCTTAACCTTGAGCTTAAGGCGCTTCATTTCTCAGTTTTGCAAATGGTCATCTCCAAGGCTACCAGCATTATCATGTGCCTGGTATCAGTTGGTCTATGGCTCTCTGGAACACTTGATACAGCTGCTTGTTTAACCGTAGTAGTTATGTCATTTATGTTGTTTAGTCGTCTAGAATCTGCTGGTCGTTTCTCAACTATTCTGCGTAATCTTGAAATTGCAATGGAACAAACAAACGCTATTCTCGCCACTCCCGCAATGGACGAGGGAGAAGGCCTTGAGAAAGCGACATCTTGCGACATTGAACTTTCTCATGTTTCCTTTGGCTACGATGACAGGCAAATCCTTGAGGAAGTAAGCCTTTCTATTCCTGCAGGCACCTCTTGTGCCATCGTGGGGCCAAGTGGATCTGGCAAAACAACGCTTGTCCGCCTTATTGAGCGTTTTTGGGATGTAAATGCAGGTCAAGTGACACTTGGTGGACGCGATGTGCGCGACTATAAAGTTGACGCCCTGCTCCAAAATTTCTCCACCGTATTTCAGGGAGTATTCCTTTTTGATGACACCATTGAAAACAACATCAAATTTGGCAATCCAAGTGCAACTCATGAGCAAGTAGTTGACGCAGCTAAGCGCGCCTGCTGTGAAGAGTTTATCCAGGCGTTGCCTGACGGATATGAAACACGCTTAGGAGAAGGCGGCTCAATGCTTTCTGGTGGCGAGCGCCAACGTCTTTCTATTGCGCGCGCTATCTTAAAAGATGCGCCAATCGTGGTGCTTGATGAGGCTACAGCTAATGTTGATCCAGAAAACGAGCTTGAACTCCAGCGCGCAATCGCCGAGCTCACAAAGTCTAAGACTGTCATCATGATTGCCCATCGCTTAAAAACAGTGCGCAATGCTAATCAGATACTTGTCCTGGATAAGGGTCGTATTGTTCAGCGGGGAACCCATGAATCTCTCATGAAAGAGGGCGGCATCTACGCTGATTTTGTTAACATGCGCGAGAAAACCGTTGGCTGGAAAATTGCTTAACAACTGGTAAGACGCTGAGAATATCGCACGTAAAAAATATGCACCCAAGCATGTGCTTGGGTGCATATAACGTTAAAGCTGAAATGCGGTTTACTGAACCTGGCAAATCATAGCAACATTAGTTGAAGTGGTGTAGTCGCCAAGACGTGGGCTGGTATGAGGATCACCAGCAGTCAGAACAACAATATCGCCAGTCTCTACAACGCCAACTTCTTTTGCAACGTTCAGAGCGTTGTACATGGTGTTAGAAAGCGTGCCCTGCTCAGAGGTCTTGAATGCATAGACACCCCAATAGAAGCAGGTACGACGAACTGCCTCATCAGATGGAGACATTGCATACAGAGGACGCTTTGGACGGAAGTTAGAAACAAGGCGAGCAGTGCGGCCAGAGTGTGTTGGGCAGATGATGCACTTAGCGTCAACACGGATTGCCATATCAACTGCAGCAAAGCCTGTAGCGCCGTTGACGTTCTTAAGACCCTCACGCTGGTGATAGACATCCTTGACTGGCAGGTACTTCTCGGTTTCCTTGCAGATGGAAGCCATAGTCTTTACTGCCTCAACAGGGTACTTACCAGCTGCGGACTCACCAGAAAGCATGACGCAGTCAGTGCCGTCGTAGATTGCGTTAGCAACGTCCGTAACCTCTGCACGGGTTGGGCGAGGGTTGCGAATCATGGAGTCAAGCATCTGAGTTGCGGTGATGACAGGCTTGTAAGCGTCGTTGCACTTCTTGATAACAGTCTTCTGGATGTGAGGAACCTCAGCTGCAGGAACCTCAACGCCAAGGTCACCACGGGCAACCATGATGCCGTTAGAAGCTGCAAGAATCTCGTCAAAGTTCTTGACGCCAAGAGCAGACTCAATCTTAGGGAAGATCTGTACGTTAGGAGTACCCATCTCACGGCAGATGTTACGAATCTCCTCAACTGCAGCGCCATCACGGATGAAGGAAGCAGCAATTGCGTCAATACCAAGCTCGCAACCAAACATGATGTCTGCGCGGTCCTGCTCAGTGACGGAAGGAAGGCCAATGTTGACGTTAGGAACGTTTACGCCCTTCTTCTCGCCAAGCTCACCGCCGTTGATAATCTTGCAGTGCATGTCAGTGCCCTCAACATGATCAACCTCAAGACCAATGAGACCGTCATCAATAAGGATGATGGAGCCCTTCTTGACCTCTTTTGGAAGGTTCTTGTAGTCAAGTGAGAAGCGCTGAGCGTTACCGATGACGTCATCATCAGTGGTGACAATAACGGAATCACCAGTAGTAAGGGTGACCTTCTTGCCATCCTCGAGAAGACCGGTGCGAACCTCAGGACCCTTGGTATCAAGCATGATAGCAATAGGAATACCAAGCTCATCAGAGATAGAACGAACGCGACCAATCATAGTGCGGTGATACTCATGGCTACCGTGCGAGAAGTTAAAACGTGCAACGTTCATACCAGCAAGAATGAGCTCACGAAGGACCTCATCACTTTCTGTAGCAGGACCCATAGTACAAACAATCTTGGTCTTTTTGCGAGCCATATCTCTCCTTTTCATAGGAATTAAAATCATATTCAGATATCAATAGTAACCGTTTTTGAAGCGATTGTTTCTCTGGTGCTTAGCAAACCACACTTTTATCAACATAGTCAGTGCCCTCAGCAAAAGCAGTTGCATTATCAAGCGTAACCTGAGCAATTTGCGAGAGAGCCTCATGAGTAAAGAATGCCTGGTGACTTGTCATAACTACGTTAGGGAAAGAGCAAAGGGTAGAAGTAACTGAGTCAAAGACCTCAGCACCACGGTCCTTATAGACGTTTGGATTTTCCTCTTCATAAACGTCAAGGCCACAAGCACCAATCTTGCCAGAAAGAATGCCGCGAATAAGAGCCTTGGTGTCAATAAGTCCGCCGCGACCAGTATTAACGAGAATAACGCCATCTTTCATCTTTCCGATGGTCTTATCGTTAATCATGTGATAGCTCTCATCATTCAAGAAAGCGTGGAGTGAAATAAAGTCCGAACGCTCCCAGAGCTCATCGTAGCTGACATATTCATCAACAACGTGCTCGTCATTGACAAGGTTCATATTTGGATAGAGGTCTGCGCCAAGGACGTGCATGCCAAAGCCTTTGCAGATACGGCAAAGTGCTGCGCCAATACGACCAGTTCCAACAATGCCGGCAGTTTTACCGTGAAGGGTATCGCCAACAAGGCCAACAAGTGAGAAGTTATTCTCGCGAATTCTGATGTAGCCACGGTGAATACGACGGTTAGCGGCAAGCGCAAGACCCATTGCGTGCTCTGCGATTGCCTCAGGGGAGTAAGCAGGTACGCGTGTAACGGTAATGCCAAGGTCTTTAGCAGCGTTAACGTCAACAGCATCAAAGCCAGCGCAGCGCATAAGCAGAAGCTTAACGTCAAAACCGGCAAGAATCTCAAGGGTCAGAATTGAGGCGTCTGCGTTAACAAAAGCACAGACAGCGTCATAACCCTTGGCAAAGCCTGCGGTCATAGGCGTAAGGTTTGGCTCGATGTAGTCGATTGAGATGTCTGGATACTTTGGAAGCTCAAGGTTGAAAGAATCCTTGTCGTAACTTTGAGCACCATAAAACAGGATTTTCATAGCTACCTCCTTGCCAAAACTAACGTTTGGCTTATGTTGTTATGTTCTGCGCTTATTGTACCCCTTGGATAACAATTATTCGCCGCATAACAGGAGTTTTAAGAAATATTTATGAGGTTTGAAAAAAGGGAGAATACGGTAAAATGATAGGGCATTGTAAGGTCCTATGATAAAACGTTGTAAGGTCCTGACACGGCAACCTTGGTGAGCCCTTGCCCCTCTCCTGGGGAATTATGATCGGGCATCAATCTGTCAGGTAGAAACCCAGGAGGAACTTTGAAAGAGTATCTTTCAAGTGCGGCTGATGTAATCAGTGCGCAAAAAACTGATGCTGAAGTTGGTCTGTCTGATGCAGAAGCAGCTTCGCGTCTTGAGGCTTATGGTCTCAATAAGCTTAAAGAGGCTCCAAAAGAATCAATTATTAAAAGGTTCTTTGCGCAGATGGCAGATCCTATGGTCATCATGCTTCTTGTTGCTGCTGCTATTTCTGCTGCTGAAGGTATTTATACCGGAGAAGGCGGAGTTGCAGACGTCGTAATTATTCTGTTTGTTGTTGTTATTAATTCTGTTCTTGGTGTTGTCCAGGAGGGCAAAGCCGAGGAAGCCCTTGCTGCTCTTCAAGAGATGAGCGCAGCTCAGAGCAAGGTTATCAGAGACGGTCGTCTTGAGACAGTTGCCTCAACCGAGCTTGTTGTAGGCGATATTATTCTGCTTGAGGCAGGTGACTCCATCCCAGCTGACTGTCGCATTCTTGAAAGCGCTTCCATGAAGGTAGAGGAGTCTGCGCTTACAGGTGAATCAGTTCCTGTCGAGAAACACGCGGAGACCCTCAATCTTGCTGAAGGCACAGATGATATTCCTTTGGGTGACCGAAAGAATATGTGCTACTCCGGATCTATTGTGGTCTATGGCCGCGGTCGTGCAGTTGTTGTTGCAACAGGCATGGACACTGAGATGGGCAAGATTGCAGACGCAATTTCCCAGGCAGAAGAGGGACAGACTCCACTTCAGATTGCCCTTGATAAGCTTTCACATACACTTACCATTCTTGTTGTTGTCATCTCACTGCTTGTTTTTGCAACAGGCTTTATTAAGCACGGTGTCGAGATGCTTGGCAACTTTGACCTTGTCCTAAGCACGTTTATGGTTGCAGTTTCTCTTGCAGTAGCTGCAATTCCAGAGGGTCTTGTTGCCGTTGTTACCATCGTTCTTTCTATGGGTGTTACTAGAATGAGCGAACGCCACGCTATTGTTCGTCGACTCACCGCAGTTGAGACCCTTGGTTGTACTCAGGTAATTTGTTCCGATAAGACCGGTACTCTGACTCAGAACAAGATGACTGTTGTCCGTCATGAGACAGAAAACCTTGACGCACATGTACGTACCATGGCACTGTGCTCTGACGCTACTTGGGATGACGCAGAACAGGTAGCAAAGGGTGAGCCTACTGAGGCTGCTCTTGTTGCAGACGCTGCAAAACTTGGATACACCACAAGTGATCTTGCTTCTTCTCGCCCTCGCATCGGCGAGGCGCCCTTTGACTCTGTTCGTAAGATGATGTCTGTTGTGGTGCGCACCCGGTCTGGCAAGGTTGTACAGCACACTAAGGGTGCGCCTGATGAGGTGCTTGCTCGCTGCACCAAGATTATGACAAGTGATGGCATTATTGACCTCACCGACGAGGCTCGTTCTGAGATTTTGGCTCAGAACAAGTCCATGGCTGACCAGGCTCTTCGCGTTATGGCATCTGCTCGTCGCGATTGGGGAACAGAGGCTCCCCAGAGCTATGACCCAGCCAACCTTGAGCATGACATGGTCTTTGTTGGACTCTCTGGCATGATTGACCCAGTTCGTCCTGAGGTTAAGGGTGCTGTTGCAGAGGCTCATGAAGCTGGTATGCGCACCGTTATGATTACGGGCGACCACATTGATACAGCCGTTGCTATTGCGGTTGAGCTGGGCATTATTACCGATCGCTCTCAAGCAATTACCGGTGCACAGCTTGATAAGATTTCTGACGAAGAGTTTGAGCAGCGTATTGAGACAATTGGCGTTTATGCACGTGTTCAGCCTGAGCACAAGGTCCGCATTGTTGATACCTGGCGCAAGAAGGGCATGGTTACGGCCATGACAGGTGACGGCGTTAATGATGCTCCTTCCATTAAACGCGCTGATATTGGTATTGGTATGGGCATTACTGGTACCGATGTTACTAAGGGCGTTGCAGATATGGTTCTGGCTGACGATAACTTTGCCACCATCATTAGCGCGTGTGAAGAGGGAAGACGCATCTACGACAACATTCGTAAGTGTATCCAGTTCCTCTTGAGCTCCAACCTTGCAGAGGTTATTTCCGTCTTTATTGCATCCCTGGTTGGCTTTACTATTCTTCAGCCTACCCACCTTCTGTGGATTAACCTGATTACCGACTCTCTGCCTGCGCTTGCTATGGCTACCGAGAAGGCTGAACCAGGCATTATGAAGCGCAAGCCTCGCAATCCCAAGGATGGAATCTTTGCGGGTGGCGTTGGCTTTGACTGCCTTGTTCAGGGCTCTATCATTGCTCTTCTCACCCTTGCCAGCTATTTTATTGGCCACTACTTTGAGTATGGAACCTTTGATATCTCACAGGTTATTACTAACCCAGAGGCTGGCGTTGAGGGTATGACCATGGCGTTCTTGACGCTTTCTATGGTTGAGATGTTCCACTCCTTTAATATGCGTTCTCTGCGTGGTTCCATCTTCAAGCTAACCAGCCAAAACATTTGGCTGTGGGGTTCCTTTGTTATGTCTTTGATTCTTACCTTTGTGGTAATTGAGACACCACTTTCTCAGGCATTTGGCTTTGCTGAGATTGGTTTTGAAGAGTACGCTATGGCAATGCTTTTAGCTGCATCTATTATTCCTCTGATGGAGCTGTACAAGGCTGTTATGCGTTCTGTGCAGAAGAACAAAGCATAAGGTAAGGAGCACTCTTGTCCGCTAAGCGTACAAAAAGTTCCAAGAAACTAGGAGCCGGCAGGACTCAAGGGTCACTGCCGGACCTTTCTTCATTGCTGGATGTTCCAGCGTATGAGCAGTTGACTCCATCGTCGGCTCAGATGCAGGCTTACGCAGACGTCGTATCTGAGCTTGAAACCCAAGGGGTTTCTCGCCAGACGATGACTATGGCCTGCGTGGTCCGCTTGGATAGGGGATTTCCTGCGGTTGTTTCGGAGCAGGGAGTGTTTCGCGCCGAGTTTGCCGCGCGCGTGACTAAGGGCCAGAACTCTACGGTGGCCGTGGGAGACTGGGTATGTGCGCGCATTCCGGACTCGCACGATATGGGTATCATCGAGGCAGTTCTGCCGCGAGAGACCGATATCGCACGCTGGAAGGGCGGAGCTCGTGGTCAAAAGCAGACTTTGGCCGCCAACGTTGATTTGGTTCTTGTGGTACAGGCCTTGGACGGCGAGGCTGTCTCGGTAGATCGTATTGTGCGTTCAGCAGTTATTTCTAAAGACTGCGGAGCTACCTGTGCCGTGGTGCTTACTAAGTCAGATGTAGCGGGTCCGGAGCTTTTGGCTCAAGAGATTTCTTCTATTACCGCAGCTCTTAGCTCTACAGTAAAGATTGTTGCAACAGCTTCAAAGCTTGAGGGCGAGAAAACCGATGCACTTGCAGATCTTGCTCAGACTGCTCAAAAGCTTGGGGCTGCGTGGGGAATTGATGCTGTTCGTAGCCTTGTTCCTTACGGCTCCGTGGCCATAGTGCTAGGAGAATCAGGTGCTGGTAAATCAACGCTTCTCAATGCGCTTTTGGGACATGAGGCGCTTGAAACGGGAGAAGTCCGCGAATCCGATAAGGCAGGACGGCATACAACAGTAGCTCGTCGCATGGTAGCGCTTCCTGATGCTGGCATTATTGTGGATGAACCTGGCCTCAGAAGCCTGCCTATTGTGGGCCATGAGAGGGGATTGCAGAAGATATTCCCGCATATCTCTGAAGCTGCTCAGACGTGTAAGTTTAGGGATTGCACCCATACGCACGAGCCAGGGTGTAGTGTTCAGGATGCTCTGCACGAGGGCAAGATTACAGAGCCGCAGCTAAAAGCTTACTTGTCTTTGGCAAAAGAAATGCGAGAAAGCCAGCAATCGCTTGACCCCGATGTTGTGCTTTAAGCTGTAACGGCGTAAATCCTCAAAACACCCTGGCTTGTCTAGGGTGTTTTTTGTCAAACCAGCAGGAAATATGCTATATAGAGACTGACGAGGGTTGGTCCTGCCTAGCTAATTAGGGGGGGTCAGCCCTCGTTTTATAAGTCAGTGAAATCACTCAGTAAATCAATCATTACATTCTCTGAAAAATGTAGCAGTTATGATTTTCTAAAAATTTTTATATATCAAATTAGATAAAAATTTAAATTACCCATTTTTCATTGCGTCGTTGCAGCCTGTGGATACATTACTTTGTGTCAGATTTGCGTCAGCTATCTGACATATTTGTGCAGGTAAATCTTTTGTTTTTGCATTTTCACTCTCATGTCAAGCGCACAATCTATGTATCGCAAATGGAGGGAGGACAAACAGTGACTAAGAAAACAAGAATTTTAATTTCTGTGTTAAGCGCACTTTTGGCCAGTTTTTGTTTCTTTGCATACGTGCAAAGTGTTCGCGCTGAAGCGGAAAAATCGCGAGCGGAGGCAATGCAAAAATATGGCGGTGAGCTTACTTCAATTTTGGTGGCCACCAAACAAATAGAACCTGGAGAAACTCTTTCATCTTCTAATACTCAGTTAAAAAGCTGGATTTCTGATTTGATTCCCGAAGGCGCAATTACTAATCCAGAAAGTGTTATGGGTCGTACGGTTTCATCTGTTATTGGAGTTGGAATGCCTGTTGTCTCTCTTCATCTACGATCAGTTGCCTCTCAGATTTCTATTCCAGAAAATCTTGTTGGTCTCACTATTTCCCATGGCGAGAAGTACGGATTAGCTGAGAGGCTCAGTGCTGGCACAAAGCTTGCAGCGTATGAGGTTACTGATTCTCTTATTACCTGTATTGCTTCGGATATTGCGGTGTTGTCAGATGACACCGAAGGCACTCTTTACACTTCCTCCTCCGTAACGCTTGGATTGACTCCTGAACAGGTTCCTGCCGTGCTTTCTGCATACGCTCGAGGAACACTTCGATTTACTCTTCCTGGGTCAAAGATTAACGCTCAGGACTTAGTAAAGAACAACTCCTTCGTTGAACAAGAAGACTCAAAGGATCTTTCTGACAAGACAGATCAAGCAAGCTCATCTGATGTAAGTGAAGATGTGCATCCAGAGAACCCTACTTCTTCAACAACCAACCAAAACAGCGACAGTGCGTCACAAGTAGACTCGTCTACTAATCCAGGAGGTGAAGCGTGATGTTAGAAAAGTGGATCTCATACGTAGGTCTTGACGCACGCGTTGAAATTGGAGCCATTCTTACGTACTTGGGAATTAGCAATAGGTGTGAATTTGCCGATTCAGCAGCATCTCTTAGATCAATTGTAGCCTCTTCAACTCCTCAAGATTATTCAGTCTTAATTGGTAATACCGGCTCCGATGTTTCGGATATAAATCTAGCGGCTGCAATTGTTAAAGATGGAAATGCTCGCTGTGTAGTGCTTGTAAGATCTGGCGCTTCCGGATCACTTCGTTCTAGAGCAGCTAAAGCAGGAGTTGATTTAGTTATTGACCCTATGGAATTAGGAGATCTGGTAAAGGTTGGAAGGGGATATCAATCATATGGGGCTGACAGGCTTTCTCAGCCTTTACCAGAAGCTTCAGATTATGTTGCCAGTATCCAAGAGTTAAATACCTATCTACAATCCCTTATTCCTCTTGATAAGACTCTAAAAGCTCCAATCCTTACGTTCACTTCAGGAAGAGGGGGAGTGGGAAAGACTACGCTTGTTTCCTCAATGGCGCTACTTGCTTCTTCTTGGGGTTTAAAAGTTGCATTGGTTGATCTTGATCTGTCTTATGGAAACGCGTTTGAGAAACTTGGAATTAGGCAGCCAAAAGACTTCTCTGATCTTGTTGCTGATGTACCTTCAGAAAAAGAGAGCCTTCTAGAAAAAGCAACCTGTGTCCATAAAAATTTGTATCTTTTTGGCCCTTGTGTAAAACCTGAAATGGCAGAGCTTCTATTTCCTTGCGTGAGTCATTTTCTTCAAGCTGTTTCTGGTTTGGTTGATTTGGTACTTGTAGACACTACGACGGCATCAACAGATTGCTATGCTCAGGCAGCACAATGCGCAGATAGGCTGGTTATTGTTTCGGAGAACCCTCTAACGTGCATTAACTCTTTGGCAAAAGTAAGTGGACTTGCAGTGCGTCTTGGAGTGGCAAGAACTCGCATTATTCGACTTGAAAACAAAGCAAATCCAAAGGTTAAACAGGACTTTTCTATTGGAAAGGCAGAGATTGGTCTTGAAGCAGCAAAGATGTTTAGGATTTTTGAAGGCGGACCAGGGTTTCAGGAGCTTATTCAGCAAGGAAAGCTTTCTGTGTTGTTACAAGAGGAAACTTCATTTGCGCAGTCGGTTTCTTTTGTTCTTGCGCATTTCCTTAACGAACTGGGCATTCTTCCACAGCTGCGAGAGGCTCAGATTGCCCTGCAAGTAGCTCCTGAGAAAAAGACATTTAGCTTATTCAATAGGAGGAAGGAGGTGGGTTAATGCTTGTCTTTGAACGCGTTGCTAAGCAAATTGAGGCTCAAGATGAGAATGACTCACTACTCCAAAAAGAAGTATTTCAGAAGGCTAGAAAGAAGTTAAAAGAAAAACTTGTTTCTCGATTAGGACTTTCTACGGTTTCTTCTCTTATAACAGGCAGTGATATCGATCGCGTAAGAGACGAACTAAGAGTTACCTGTGAAGCAATTGTTAATGAAGAGAAGGACGAGCTCTTTAGCTCAGTTGACTATGAGGAAACAATCGAACAGGTAATCAATGAAGTATGTGGTCTTGGTCCAATTCAGCCACTACTGAATGATAAAGATGTTACGGAAATCATGATTAATGGCTGCAACAATTTGTTTTACGAGAAAAACGGCGAGCTATTTGAATCAAAAACAGTCTTTGACTCTGAAGAGCAGATTTTGATTGTTATGGATCGTATCTTATCTCCATTAGGAAGAAGGCTGGATAGGGTAAGTCCTATTGTTGACGCACGACTTGAGAACGGTGACCGTGTTAATGCGGTTGCAAGTCCTGTTGCAGTGAATGGTACCTCAGTAACTATTCGAAGATTCACCGGAAAAATTACTTCTTTGGACCGGCTAGTGGAAATGAAATCATTGCCTCAATGGCTTGCAAGATTTTTATCTTGGGCTGTGAAGTGCAGACAGGGGATCGCGGTTGTTGGAGGAACGGGGTCTGGTAAGACTACGCTTTTAAATGCACTTTCATGCGAAATTTCAAAGTCAGAAAGAATTGTCACTATTGAGGACTCAGCGGAGCTTAAGTTTGATTCACATCCAAATGTGGTCAGGCTAGAGGCTCGACCTGCCTCAATAGAAGGAACAGGAGAAATAACCATTAGATCATTGGTGAGAAACGCGCTCCGAATGAGGCCAGATCGCATTGTAGTAGGAGAGGTAAGAGGTGAAGAGTGCATTGATATGCTGCAGGCTATGAATACAGGTCACGACGGTTCTTTAACTACATTGCATGCCGGAACCGCTCAAGAGGCAATATTGCGCCTAGTGTTGATGGCTCGTTTTGGAATGGACTTACCTGCAGAAATCATAGAAAAGCAGATTGCCACTGCACTTGATCTGATAGTTATGTCTCAAAGATTTCCTGATGGAAAACGATATGTGACCAGCGTTTCAGAAATCTCCTTGTCTTCGTCAGGATCAATTGAAGTGCAAGAGGTGGTGTCGTTTGACGCGCAGAAAAGAAGTTGGCTTTTTGTAAAAGTTCCTTCTTTTATCAATCGTGCAATACAAGAAGGAATACTCAATAAAAAGGAGGTTACTTCATGGATGTCTTTACTTCCTCAATCACAGGAGGTGTTTTTGGAGTAATTATTTATTCTCTTGTATGCAACGGTGAGGAAAAAACTGTTTCTCAAATAAATGCACGAGTAACAGGTTATGTAGTTCAGTTTTTTCAATTTGCACGCAATAGCACTTTTGTCCAGCGCTTGCTCAAATGGGAACCTTTTTCTTATACATCAATGCAGCTACGTAATCGTTTTCTTTACAAATACGGAATCACCTTAGTCAGTGATGCTTTTGTGCTGTTTTTTATTAGTGGCATAGCTGAATCCATCTTGCTTGGCGTTCTATTTGAGTCTGTGATAGGTACGCTTTGCGGTGTTTTCTCGTTATTTCTCGTTCCTTATTTTCTATATGAACATGCTAAGCATCAGTCTGCTTTAGAAATTGCCCATATGATGCCTTCGATTTTTAGAACAATCGCCGTTGCTCTTGGATCAGGTCTCACACTCTCTCAATCTATTGAATATGTCAGTAAACACACAGAAGGTGTCGTATCAGAAAATTTTTATATTGCTGACATGCAAATCAAGTGCGGTTTTCCTATTGAAGAAGCTATTGAGGACTTGGCGGAAAGGTTGGATGCTCCAGGTGTTAATTTGCTGGCTAGCGCCTTAGTAATTTCACATAGAACAGGTTCTCCGCTTAAGAGTCTTTTACAGAAAACTGCCGAGTTAGTTGAATTACAAGAGAAGAATCAAAGGCTCATAGCAACAAAGACTGCTCAAGTTAGATTATCTGCTCGAATTGTATGTCTTCTCCCAGTTGTTTTATTGATTGTCTTGTCGCTTCTATCGCCGGACTTTCAAAAGGGTTTATTTACGCCATCGGGCGTTATATGCACATCAATTGCAATGGTCATGGATTGCGTTGCTCTTTTGATTATTCGAAGCATTATGAAAGGAGTAATGAAGTGATGGATTTACTATGCTCCGTACTATTTGCAACATGCATAGGTATTCTCGCCCTAGTTGTTCCCGTCAATTTGAATCATTTTGATGTCCATAGCTATTATCAGCAAATTATAAGAGGCATAAAAAGTCACAAGAGAATGAGCCTCCGGGCAAAGTCTGAGTTTACAAGAAAATCATGCCTACGTGAGATGCCAGAAATGATTGACATTTTGATTCTTGGGCTGTCATCAGGGCTATCTTTTGATTCAGCGCTTGATCTGTATTGTTTGCGAGAATCTGGAGAATTATCGAGAGAGCTTTCAAATGCTCATATGACTTGGAAGCTTGGTGCTACTACTCGCGAAGAAGCACTCAATCAGATGGCGGCAAAAGTAGGAGTTCCATCGCTTAAAAGCTTTGCGACTGTTGTGAATGAAGCGCTTACTTTTGGAACCCCTCTTGCAGAAATATTAGATAGACAAGCTTCAGTTCTTCGCGATGAGCAGCGATCGCTGTTAGAAACGGAAATCGAAAAGATTCCAATTAAAATGCTCATCCCTCTAGGAACGCTGATTGTTCCAGCAATGTTACTTGCAATTTTAGGTCCCTTGCTTGGACCTGCATTTTCTTCTTAAGAGAAAGGAAAGCCGATGATGTTCTTCTATCAATTTTTTAGGTATTTACAAGGCTTAAAAGAGGATGAATCTGGACAGGGAACTACAGAGTATGCAATTTTAGTTGGCGTACTTGTAGTTATTGCGATTGTCGCAATCATTGCTTTTAAAGGTAAAATTTCTGAGCTTTGGGAAGCAATTACATCGGGAATTAATTCTCTATGAGCAGAAAGAGTACTGCTGCTTATTCTGTGTTCATTATTGTCACTGTATGTTTGCTATTTGCTGCACTTTTCGTATTACCAAGAAAACAGGATCATTCATCAAATACGAGCTCAGACTATGTGCAGACTCATGAAAATAGAGACGACAAAAAAGCCAATGAACAGCCAATCTCATACGCAGCGGCAGAAGATTTGTTTAAACAGAATTCCGTGCAAAGAGATAGTAAAGAAACTATTCAAAACGAAGCCCAGAGTATTTTAGAGGGCTATCAGCAAAGAGCTGATTGTGTGCTTGTTTATTCCGGATATTTAGACATAGCCGGCAATGTATGGGGCTGTTTAGTTAATGGTGGAAATTGGTCAGAACTTGTGACTGTTTCTGATCAAGGAGAGATAAGGAGGGTCTCAACATGTCACATATCCACTCAAGATGCGAAGAATCTATTAGAGCAATCAAACTAGGTGTTAAGAATACACAAGGACAAGCAACGCTTGAATATGCTCTAGTTTTATTTTCGTGCTTAATTGTCATTACGTCTCTTGGTGTGATATATCACTTTGTGCAAAATGGAGCAGTTGTTCAACTGGCTACTCAAGCTGCTTCACATACTATGCATGACTCTCTTTTAGATTTAGCCAAAGATGTTCTCTCGTTTTAAACAGAATGCTGGTCAAGCGTCAGTAGAAGCTGCGCTGTTATTTCCCGTTATTCTGATGATTATTGCATTGCTTGTAGAACCTGTTTGCATTCTCTATACAAAGACAGTTATGGATGGAGCCTGTGCAGAAGGATTAAGAGTAGCAACAACGTCTTCTGACACTGAGTTAATAGAGTCCTATATCAAACGCAGACTTAAGGCTATACCAGAGATACCTCTATTTCATAAGGGTGGAGATGAGGACTGGAATATCTCTATTGATAAAAAAGAAAACGATGTCTTGATTGAAATTACGGGTCATGTGGCAGCGATGCCGCCAATAGGCTGGTGTTTATTCCTTGCAGGTCAGACGGATAACCAAGGGATTGTCTTGCATTCAAGTTTATCTGCTAGTACGTATCCAGATTGGATTGAGGGTTCTTATGCGGATTGGATTGCCTTTTGGAAAGGATAAACATAAGAGAATAAAGCTTGGACTTTCCATGTTTATAGACGATAAAGGCGGTATTACGTCAATCGCTTTTGCAAGTGCGCTTTTAGTATGTCTAGCGCTTGTATTCGCACTGGTATCGGTCGCTTGGGTTTCATCGAGAGCATACAAAACTCAGTCAATAGCAGATGCGGCTTCTATGGCAGGAGAAAATGTCGTAGCTAAATACACAACTATTGCGCAGGTAATTGATGCAAGCATTTTGAGTCTTGGGTTATCAGGATTGTTATGTGTTGGAGCCGGATTGGTTGCTTCATGTGTTCCAGGTTTAGCTTCAGCGGGTTCTAAATTGTGTGATGCAGGTTTTAAGACACTTGAAGCGCGTAAAAAATTTGCTACTTCAGCTTGTGAAGGCTTAGAGGAAACTGAAAAAATGCTTCCAGTTTTTGCAGCAATGGCGGCGAGCTCTTGTATACAAAAGAACTCTACTGATGCGGGTAACTTCGTGGGATCAGCTCTTTTATTTCCCGCTCAGTCACAATCTGATTTTGGACATTTAAATAGCGACGTTTCGTCAGATGAATTAAAAGAACAGAGCGAGCTATTACAGCAGATAGCAAAAGAAATTGAAGAGTTACAGAGTAGGGCAGAGTCATCTAAACGGAGGGCGTGGGAGGCAGACTGTGGTGGAGGTCCGTATTCTATGCGTGAGAGAGCGGAGCATCTTGCTGGTCTTTCTGGGGATACAAATCCATCTATCCCGTCGCCAACTTCTTGGACGTTCGGTATCGCTTTAAAGCGAGCTAGAGCATATTACAGAGCTCGATATGATCAAGAAATTGTCAATGGAAGCACTGCAGAAGAATTACGTGATTCTGCTATACGAAAAGCGTTTTACAACTTTGCGTTTACGGAACTTTCTAAAGGATTTTATAAAGAAACAGCTGATGGTGAGGTTGAAATGAATTTGCCTCGATTACCACATAATTTAGAAGAGACAAAGAAAACAGACCTGTATCTAAAGCCTATTTGGCCTTGCACCTATGAAAATGGCGAGAAAACCATTCATGCTCATAGGTCTTGTCCAGGAGCAACAGGAGAAAACGCGGGATTTGCATCGCTACAAGATTTAGATTCTGGAGCGGTTCATGAGTGTCAACATTGTCATTTTACGAGCAGCGATGTGGGAAGAGTGGCTTCTGCTTCGACAAATATTGATAACGGGTTTGAGTATTACTGGAAAATCGTAGTCGAAGAGTCTGAAGTTTATGAATCATCACGTCAGCAAATAAAAGATTTGCGAAAAAAGTTGTCTGAAGCTGCAGATAAATCAACTGGAATATTTCAAAAAGCACTTGATGCCCTAAAGGTTGCTAGGCCCAGATTATGTCCTCCAGGAGCTTGGGGATGTATTTCATTTGTGAGAAGAGGAGGTTCATCTCCAGAATTTCAAGGAAGTTTAGGAACACTTGAGCAGTCAGTTTTTCTCCCAGAAGGATATGCAATATCCGGAGCAACGCTTGCTCCAGACAGCTCTTCTACAAACAACGTTCTTTCAAGCTTTTTTGATCAGGTTGAAAGGAGGGGAGGGTTTATTGGACAGACCATAGATAAGGTAATGAGCTTGTGGGGATCTCTTTTAATCTCATATGGGGATGGTGTAACTTCTTGGTCTTCTAAGCTGTCGGAATTTCTTGATAACGTTGACGGAATAACAGGTGGAAGTGTCGGCTCCAAATTACAGAGTGCTTTGAAACAAATAGTTATTGACGCTGGATTAGAGCCAAGTGATTTAAGACAAATGAAGCCTGTTCTTGTTAATACAGAAAGTGTTTTGAAACAAGCTGGCTTTGAGAAAGAATCAACGATTCGTGAACTAGTTCAGAAAATACCTAATACATCAGATCCAATTGCTTTAGCTCGTTCACTTGGTGCGTTTTCTCTCCAGTATTTGCCTGACAAAATCACAATTGCAAAGCTGACCATTCCTGTCATTGATATTGAGATTCCTTTAGAAATTGATGTTAAGAAAGTTTTTGGTGGCATATGAGAAAAATGAAATTTCTTTGTTGCCAAAAAGGGCAAATGTTTGTTGAGACTGCATTGGTACTTCCGGTTGTATTAGTGGTTGCTCTAATTGCAATCAATTTATTTAAGTTTGCAGATATGTGCTCAAAGTTTGATCGTGTTGCGGCAGATCAAATCATTGCTCATGGAATTTCTTCCAGTCATTCCACGGATGGAGGAACGCTAGAAAACTTAACTCAGAAAATAAAAACTGCTCTTAAATGTGATGACAATTGCGACATTGTCGTCTCCATGGAGGGAGAAAAGGAGGGGATTGGGAATATGGTCTCTGTTTTTCCTAAATATCAAGCAACTCTAAAGTACAGACCTTGGCCACATACTGTGCGTCTCCCCTTAGTGTCATTAGAGTCTCCTCTGTACCTCACCCATACAACTTCAATTGTTGTTAGTCCCTATAAGTCGGGAGTTGTGATTTGAAAATGAATGTACAGGTTTCGATAGAAGAAGTCCCTAATTCAGAGCAAATTTTTGAATTGTTACAAGGAGGCTTCGAAAAGTTCGTCGGTCTTTTGGGTACCGAGATAACAGCTCCTCCAGTCTTACTTCTAAGGTGCTCTTCAGTTCATACTTTTGGAATGACGTATCCGATTGATATCGCATTTGCAGACGATCACGGAGAAATTTTAAAAATTCGGAGACGAGTACATCCTAAACAAATTCATAGCTGCGCGGGTGCTTATTGCACATTTGAAAGACCATCAGTTGATGATTTCCCATGGTTTGAGGTTGGTCAGAAAGTGCTCATTCAAGAAATAAGTACTGAAGAAAGCAACGTTGAAAGAAGGAGTCGCTATGGCTATAGAAAACTACTCCGTAAAAATTTGCCCCAGATGCGGAGAAAAGCTGTTTCAGGACATGAGAATTTGTTACGGGTGCCTTCTAGACTTCAGCGGTCCAAGCTCACTTGTATGCAATCTCGAAGTATCAAGAAATAAAAGAATTGCCAACCTTCCCTTTATAGAAACTGATGAGTATTTGCTTTCTGAGGAAGTAGGAGAGGAGTGGGATAAAGGCCTGCCACCTGCTTTGTTTGAACTGGATAACTCATATTCACCAGCAGATTAAACAGTACGTGGTATCCTTTAAGAAGAGTTGCGAAAGTAACATAAAGGAGTTTCCATGTATAAAGTCTCGCTTCGCTCTTCTAAAAAGAGCCAGTTTGTAAAGATTGCGCTTTGCATAATGCTTTTGGCTGTTGCGTTTTTAATTACGCCTGCAAGAGCATTTGCGCGCGACCTTTCAATAGATACGGTAAATATTGATGCGACGGTTCAAAAAGACGGAACGTTGCATGTCGTAGAAACTCGTACGTTCTATTTCAATGGTAGTTTTCATGGTGTCTATTGGAATCTTCCAGTTGGAAAGAATAAATACAATGGACAGAACGTTGAAGTAAACATTACTTCAGTTAAGGTTCAGGATAGGCAAGGAACTCGTCAGATTTATAGTAAAGACTCTAGTGGAAATAATTCCAGCTCAGATGAGTATTATGTTCCAACTCAATCAAACAACATGTTGAACTTAAAGATTTATTCAGCGCATGATGATGAGTCAGCACATATCACTATCGAGTATGACATTACTAATGTTGTAACAAACTGGTCGGATACCGCGGAGTTGTACTGGAAGTTTGTATCTGATGGCTGGGATTCTGAGTCTCGAAATGTCACTGCTACTATTCATCTTCCTGTCCCATCAGGACAGTCTATAGTTGCCGGAGATACTGTTCGCGCCTGGGGACATGGTCCACTAGATGCAAATGTTGAAATTACCAACAATGCAGTTGTCTACAAAGTTCCTGGTGTAGGAACTGATGAATTTGCGGAAGCTCGTATTACATTCCCAAGCGATTGGGTTTCTGGGCTAGCTCCTATTCAGCAGAATAAACTGAGCAGCATCTTGTCTGAGGAACAAGCGTGGGCGGATGAAGCAAATCACAAGCGTGATGTTGCAAAAACTCAGGTAGCTCTTATTCTTTATGCGCCATTAGTACTTGCAGCTATCACCGTTGTAGCAGCAATCTTGCTGCGTATTCAATACAAAAAGGTAATGGCTCCTCAGTTTAATGACCTTTACTACAGAGATGTTCCATCTAATGATCACCCGGCAGTTCTTTCTATGCTTTACAACGGTGAGCTGATTAAGGGAGACGCTCTGACAGCAACCCTTATGCACCTTTCGGATTCAAAGTACATTAGCTTGAATAAGACGGTTAGTACAAACTTCCTTGGTATGGAGAAGTCTGATTACTGTCTTACAAAGGTTCAAGACCTTTCAGAAAGCCAGCAGCCTTTCTACCCTGGCAGTTCACTGTCAAATAAGATTGATATCATGGCAATGAGGTTAATCTTTGATAAGGCCGGAGAATCTGGAGCGGTAAACACCACTGTTACTATGAAGCAAATTGGCAAATATGCTTCATCACATCCAGAAGATTTTAATAAGGCATATGAGTCTTGGGAGAGCTCCATCAAGCTTAGCTATGCTGCTAAGTATGGAACAAATAAGATTCCATTCCACGGTAAGGGAATTCTTGGTGCTCTGATTGCTGTTGATGTTCTTGTTGCAGCTGCTGCATTCTTCATGGGTGTTATGGCTGATGTTTCATTTGCCAATCTACTACTACATCTGTTCATTCTTGTCATTGCCGGTCTTGTTGCACTTGTAAACATTGGCTCGTTTGATTTGATGAACAGAGAGGGTGTTGAGACGCTTGCTAAGACTCGTGCGCTAAGAAAGTGGCTTACTGAGTTCACCAATCTACATGAAGCAATCCCTACTGACGTCATTCTTTGGAATAGGCTTCTGGTTATGGCAGTTGCGCTTGGTGTTGCGGATAAGGTTATCGAGCAGCTGAAAGTTGCAATGCCAGAGATGCTCAAAGATCCTCAGTTTATGCCTGTTTATAGCTGGTATTACTATGGAAATGGCATGCGAACCAATGCAATTGAGAGCGTAACCAAGAGTGTTACAGCTGCTCATTCTGTCTCCACGGCAGCGCTCGCTTCTTCTAATTCAAGTTCTGGCGGCGGTTTTGGTGGCGGCTTCTCCGGAGGCGGCGGTGGCGGCTTCGGCGGCGGAGGCGGCGGTGGTGGCTTCTAATGCCATAAGCGCTTCAATAAACATCACAAGAAGCTACGTTTAAAGGTTTTAATTCTCCCCGTGAACTTGTCGGGGAGAATTTCTTTTTTAAGAAAATATGCGATTTTGGCATATTTGAGTTGATAGTTTTACGCTGCATTTATGGAGCAGATATCTAACAGATTAGTGGGCCAGTGTCTTCGCGATTTGCGAAAGAAGCAACGTCTTACTCAAGAGGCGGTTGCTGAGCACCTTGCTGGAGATCAAGCATTCATATCAAAGGTTGAATCAGGCGAGCGTGGCGTTAAACTCGGAGAAGTTTTTTCTTTTGCCGAAGCCTTAGGTATAGAAGCTTCCGAACTTATCGAAGCGTTGCGTACGTATCGATAGCTTTAGTTCATGTTTAACATAAGAGACCTTGTGTAGGATGTGCTTCTTAAAAGAGGCACATCTTTTAAGAACTGCCTCCCATTTCTTGGACATAAGAAATGGGAGGCAGTTCAATCCCTAATGATTGGGAATATAAACCAAGGATGTGACATAGAGGTAGATTTGATAGATGGCAATAACATTCATTTACTAGACAACGATATTAAGGGAGCCAACTATGAAAAAACTAGAGTATTCTAAGCCCACATTTGAGTACATCAATAGGATTGAATCGAGCAATTCTAGAGATGTTCAAGCTGATGTTGTCTATGACGTGAATTATGCGATTGGTCAAAATATTCTGTTGGCTGTAACCGCAATTGCAGGTTTTTAGGTTATCGTAATTCCAGGAGTGAATCCAAACTTTGAAGGGTTGAATATACATGGGTGCTAATATTTACAGAAGCATAGCGATAGGTATTATTAGCCTTTGCTTTTTGTACATTGGCTATGTGCTGATAAAAACTAAAAATCCCTTCCTAGTACATAGGTATAATATTATTTTGATTCCCTTAAAATACAGGAAAGAGTTTACAAAAAGAGCAGGTATTGGTATATGTATTATGGCAGCGGTAACGCTTATCTATTCCGTGTTGATTATGCTGTTTTCTGATTCCTTTTTGTTGCAGATTATCACACTCTCATTCGCGTTTATTGGCGCATTATATATAGTTGGAAGTATGGTTTATTTTATTATGCATGGACAGCAATAGGCTTTTATCAATAGAAGTTGGGTTGCAATGGTAATACTCACGCTTGAATTCTCATTGCTAGTGCAACACTTTTATCGTTTTTATACAGAAGTAACCGTTTATATATCCACTAGCACAAACGCTCACTCGTAAGACACTCGTAAGACACAAGCCTCAGATAACAAAAAAGGTTGACACCAAGATGGTATCAACCTGAGCGTTAAAATGGTGGCGGGGAAGGGAATCGAACCCCTGACACGGGGATTTTCAGTCCCCTGCTCTACCAACTGAGCTACCCAGCCAATGGTGCTTCGAAAAGCTTATTTACTATAACAGACTCAAGCGCTTCGTCAAGCGGGCAATTTATACAATCCAGAAATTTTTTCCGCCAGTGAGGTCAAATTCAACGGTCATGCCCTTTATTGCAAAAAACGCCTCAATTTGCTCCTTTGTTTTCTCAAGCTCTTGACCGTCGATTTTCTCGCGCTCATCGGCTTTCTCGCCAGAGGGGAGTTCTATCCAGAGAGTTTGCTTACCACATGTGTCACGCAGGTGGATTTTGCTCAAAAGGCCCTGCTGAGCAAGCCTTTCATTGAGATGAATGAGGTCAAAGAAATTGACAACTTTTGGCATGCTAACTCGTTTCTCTAAACGCTTGCTCTTAAGCATACACGTTTGCAAATTGGTACAATAGATTGTCTAGCTTGAATTAGGTCAGCGGTCGTTGCTGCCTCCACTGAATAAACTATTCGAGGGGAAATTATGGCCTTTACGAGAAAAGAATTCTTGTCCCTTTCTGCTTTGGGAGCTGCAGGTACCTTGGCTGCATGTACTCCACAGGCAAGGACGTCTGAGGATACGAATCAGCCTGCATCTAACGTGGACCTTGAAGAGTTCAAGTCACTCAAGCTGGACATGACCCAGTGGAGCTATGACGAGGATAACGACTGCTACTATCAGCTGGGCATTCAGTACTGCACTAAGCCTGCAAGCAAGTCGGTAAACACTCTCTCGGTCTTTGTACCTGGAAAGTATTTTTCGGGAACCAAGAAGGGCTCTACGTACGAGTGCGAAGTGAGCGAGAAGGCCGTTGTAGGCAGCTTCACCGCAAGTACCGCGCCAATCGTCATGCCTATTAACACAGCAACGCTCGCCCCTCAGAGCGCTCCTACAAGTTACTCATACGAAGGCCTTGCACCGTACCTTGAGGCTGGTTGTGTGTACGTATACGCAGGTTTCCGCGGCAGAAGTGCGGGTTACGATTCAACTACAGGCTCGGACGAGCTTTACGCAGGCGGCTCTCCTTGGCCAGCAGTAGACTTTAAGGCTGCTATCAGGTATTTGCGCTACAACAACGAGCTACTCCCATGCAATACATCAAAGATTTTTGTGTTTGGCTTTGCAGCTGGTGGCGGCCTCAGCGCGGTGCTGGGAACCTCGGGAGACTCTCCGCTCTATACGCCATATCTTAAGGCTGTTGGCGCTGCTACACATAGTGAGAAGGGCGAGCAACTTTCAGACTCTATTTACGGCAGCGCTTCATGGTGTCCTGCAACTTCATACGACCTTGCAGACGCAGCGTATGAGTGGTCAGCTGGTCAGTATGCAGATGCAACAGACTCTCGTGCTGAGGGTGTATGGACCCAACCTCTCTCGCAAGATCTTGCTGGTGCATATGCTTCATTTGTCAACAACATGGATCTTCTCGACAGCAATGACAGCAAGGTCAGTCTTGATGAGACTAACTCTGGCGTCTATACCGCTGGATCATATGCAGACCTTCTTATCAACGAGCTTAAGACTTCTGCGAATAACTTTGTCAGAGACAACGCATTCCCTTATACCTCTACACCTCAGCGACTGGAAGAGCCTACGTTCCCAGGTGACCCAAATCTCGCAACGGTTCGTGGTACAGATAATGCAGCTCCTGCTACTCAGCAGGTTCAATCTACTATCTACGATACTGCTGAGCACTATTTTGGCTCTCTGAACTCAGAATCTATTTGGGTTGTATATAACCTTCGTCGTCAGAGCGTTGAGCTTGAGAATTTTAGGGGTTTCTCGCGAGCTTTAAGAGGCGCGTCGCTTCCGGTTGGAGCTTTTGATGCTCCCGATAGAAGCACCCGCGCTAATCAGCTTTTTGGTGTTGGCGAGCAAAGTACGCTGCATTTTGATGAGCAGACTGCTGACCTCATTAAAAAGAACCTTGATACTTACATGAAGCTTGCCGATTGGAAGTCTAGCTACGCTAATGATTGGACTTCTGATCTGAATAAGGCTGATACGCTGGAGAATGACATTCCAACTCGTGTTGATATGTTCAATCCACTGTACTTTACCAGCGCATCTTACAAAGGCTATCAGACAGCATCGGTTGCTCCTTATTGGCGTATTAATGAGGGCGCTCAGAATACTGATACTTCAATTTGCACCTCGTTCAATTTGGGCCTGTCTCTAAAGCATTTCTCGGGCGCGAGCAGTGTTGATTACACGCTTGTTTGGGATAAGGGCCACGTTCTTGCCGAGAGAACAGGCAATGCAACTGCCAATTTGGTGTCTTGGATTGTTTCGTGCGCGTCTGCTTAAAGAGGAGGGCATAGCGTGTTTCAAACAAAGAACCGCCGACTGTATGGTGTTGTTGTTATTGTTGTGCTTGCGGTAGGAGCAATATTCTTCTCTCTTATGAGGGGTGCTGATAAGCCTCAGTCACAAGCAAGCTCGCAATCACAGCAGACGCAACAGACGCAACAAACGCAACAAACGCAACAGACGCAGTCTCAGAGCTCACAAAACAAGGGCTACATTGATTCTGTAGCAGCGGATGACCCGTATGCAAAGGGCATTCACCATGTTCGTATTGTGGTGAAGGATTACGGCACTATCGAGGCAACTCTTAACGCAAACGTTGCGCCTATTACGGTTTCCAATTTTGCGCATCTTGCCGAGTCAGGCTTCTATAATGGCCTTACGTTCCATCGCATTATTGACGGCTTCATGATTCAAGGTGGAGATCCTAAGGGCAATGGCTCGGGTGGATCCGAGAATAAAATCAAGGGCGAGTTTACCAAAAACGGTGTCGAGAATAACATCTCGCATACACGTGGAACTATTTCCATGGCACGCGCCCAAGATCCAAACTCTGCAAGCTCACAGTTCTTTATCATGCAGGCAGACAACTCAACTCTGAATGGAAATTACGCTGCATTTGGCACGGTAACAAGTGGAATGGACGTTGTCGATGCAATTTGTAAAGGCGTAACTCCAACCGATTCAAATGGAACCATCCCTGCTTCAGAGCAACCAGTCATTGAGTCCATCACAATGATTGATTAGATTCCTTATATAAAATATTGTTATGTTATTGAATGACCTGCGACAAGTTATAAAGTTGCAGGTCATTGCCTTAAAACACACTTCTCATGGTATACTATTGTTATCCGAGAGGAGTGGTGTTATGCGAGCTGTTGGCGAGTTTTGCGTTCACCCAGGTCAGGGCGTATGTCTTGTTGAAAATGTAGTTTCGGAGCCTACTCCGGCCTACGTTTTGTCTCCTATTGGGCAAAAACACCCTGTTCAGATTGTATTTCCTCTTAATCAAGAGTTCAGGCTTCGTGATCTTATGACGCACGACGAGGCCATGAATCTTGTTGATACCTATCCTCAAATTGAGCTTATTACGTTCCATATTCATAATGCGTCGCTTGAGGAATCTCATTTTAGACACGCTATTAGAGAAGGTTCTTGTAAAGACTCCTTTAGTATTGCTAAAACGTTTAGAGCTCGTATTGATAAGGCGCGTTCGCTCAACAAGAAACCACCTGTTTCTCACGAGAGAATTTTTAAGATGGCCAGTAATCGCGGTCTTTACGAGCTTATTACGGCACTTAACTGTACTGTTGATGAGATTCAAAAGGTGTTTAGTTCGCGCTATGGCGTAGAAATTGGAAAAGCGTAGCTTATAATTAACCCATCCGTTCAAGAGATGGGAAATTATGGCTTCAGAAACATCCGCTAATCGCGCTGTTGTCACTGTTTTGGGCAGCGACGCTCCTGGAATTGTTGCGGCAATTTCTTCCACGTTGGCTGAGTCAAACGCAAATATCCTTGATATTGCTCAGACAATATTGTCTGGTATTTTTACCATGACCATGCTGGTTGAACTTCAGGATGCTGAGTCTTTCTTGAGCCTCAAAGAGCGTCTTGATACCGTCTCAGAAAAGCTTGGTGTACAGGTTAACATGCAGCGTGAAGAGGTCTTCACGTTTATGTATCGTCCTTAAAGGGGTAGTGTTTTGTCAGAGCTTTCAACTGAAGAACTCATTGCTCAAAAGCAGTCTTGGCTCAATCAAGATGTATCAAATCTGAAAGTAGATATTGTCTTTTCCGATATGGATGAGACGTTTTTGCATACTGATAAATCTCTTGATGCCAAAAATATGGCAATGTTGGATCGCCTGGCTGAGCTAGATATTCCCTTTATTCCTTGTTCTGGACGCGCGTTTAACGTGCTGCCAAAAGAGGTTGTGAATCATCCTGCTTCTAAGTATGTGGTTTCTTGTGACGGTGCCGTTATCAGAGATCTTTCAACTCAGACCGTGCTTCACGAATCCACAGTGACAAAAGAGCAGGCACTTGAGTTGTATCAAAAGCTTAAGGACTATCCTGTGACTTTTGACATCTTTGCGGACGGAGGTGTCTATCTGGAGCGCTCAAGGCACAATCTTATCTCTCAGCTGGGTATTCCCGCAGATCATGCGGCATTTATGCAACGCTCGCGTACTCCCTTTGACCAAAGCGTTGAGGAGTTTATTGATAGTGTAACTACCATTGAGCGTCTTGGTTCCTATTGGTCTGTTGCAGAAGGCGAGAAGTACCAGGCACTTGTAGCAGATGCTGTAGCTTCGGTAAAGGGACTCAGCGGCACAGCTTCCATGAGTATGGGAATGGAAATCCTGGCCGACGGCACTTCAAAGGGCGCAGCGCTTCAGTGGCTCTGCAACTATCTTGGCCTCTCTACAGAGAACGCCGCAGCTTTTGGCGATTCGCTCAATGATGTCGCCATGCTTTCTGCGGCGGGATTGGGCACGGCAGTTGCTAACGCTCGTCGTGAAGATTTTGAGGCAGCAACCTATATCACACTCACTAACGATCAGGCGGGTTTCTCGCGATTCTTAACGTGGGCACTGGGGGAGTAAGCACTTGGCGCTGAAGGATTAGTGCTTTAGAGGTTTCTTGCAATATGATGTTAAAGAAAAAGCCGGCAGATACAATCTGTCGGCTTTTGTTGTGAGAAGTAAAACTACTACGCGCTAGGCTTAGTGATTACTGTCATGTTGCTCTTCAAAGACATCTTCATCAACCTCTTCTTCGTCAAGTTTAAGAGGACGGAAGCTGGCGGTATCGCCACCAACGTAGTCTGCAACGGTAGCTGCGTTTTCAACGCGCTCCTTGTGCAGCGCTTCTGCAAAGATATCTTCGTCTTCCTCAATCTCTGCAATACGCTCTTTCATAGGAGCCTCAACAAGTGGCATAGAACCCGTCTGAGCTGCGTCATCAAGCGTGATACGAGTAAGCTTCTGCCCGCGCTTAACCTTGGAGAACAGAGGAACGTACTCAAAGACAATGTTGGAGTTCTCAAGACCATACCAGCGAGCAGGAGATCCGCAGATGCGACGAATAAAGTATTTAAGCTCAAGGCAACGAGCGTCAAAACCGTTGATGTCAGTCTCTGGAGCTAGTACCTTACGCAGCAGACAGAATCTAAAGTCACCAATCTCAGAGTGCTCCTTGTAGATGGAATACTTGTGATTTTGTGGCGCAAGCTGATTGTTCTTAATCAGGTCACCAACAATCTGATACAGATAGGTGTTAATACGCTGGTTTACCCTAAAGCCAAGACGCAGGGTGATCTTGAACAGGAAGTCTGTACCAAAGTCATTGACGATAAACTCACGGGTATTTGGATCGTCTGTCAGCGAGATGTTAATAAAGTAGTAGGCCTTAGCACGCTTTGGACGCTTATCCAAGATGGAATAGAGAATATCTCGGTCTAGCTTGTCAAATGAAGAGTCATTGGTCAAGAAGACCAGGTTATCAGCGAGGGTTGTATAGTCTGCATCGTGGCTCAAGCTACGGAGCTGGTCAATGTATTTATCTACGGGGAGATAAACGCTCTGCGTCCTCTCAACAGCGGTACCGCGACGCCAGACAAACATGACAACAAAGATTGCGGTAGCCATAAGAACGGTAAAGTAGCCGCCGTGGAAGAACTTGGTAAGGCTTGAGAAGAAGAACATAGCCTCTATAGCACCAAAGAAAAGAATGAATGGAATGGCCGCCCATAGGCGCTTTCTGATAACGGCCAGGTAGGTGTAGAGCAAGATTGAGGTCATGAGCATGGTAACGGTAATTGCAAGACCGTACGCTGCTTCCATGTGCTCAGAGCTCTGGAAGAGAAGTACAACGCCAATGCAGCCAACCCACATGATGTTGTTTACAAGTGGAATGTAAATCTGGCCCTTAGTTGTGGAAGGGTAGCTAATCTTAATGTGAGGCATAAGATCAAGTTTAATTGCCTCAGAGACAATGGAATAAGAGCCAGTAATCAGTGCCTGAGAGGCAATAATTGCAGCAAGAGCAGAGAGAATAACGGCAAATGGTCTAAGCTGACCAGGAAGCATTTCAAAGAAAGGATTGAGGTCTTTGATAGCGTTGAAGCTCTCGTTGGTGTGGTTAGTGATGATCCATGCGCCTTGTCCAAGGTAGTTCAGAATCAAGCAGACCTTAACAAAAGGCCAGCTTACGTAAATGTTGCTCTTGCCAACGTGACCCATGTCAGAATAAAGTGCCTCTGCACCAGTGGTACAAAGGAAGACACTGCCTAAAACCATGAGGCCAGCTGCATTGAGCTTGCCATCAAAGAGGAACAGAATGCCGCGGACTGGGTTAAGAGCTCGAACAACGCTAATGTCAGCAAACATGTTCATAACACCCATGGCACCCAAGAACAAGAACCAAAGCGTCATGACAGGGCCAAAGGCCTTACCAATGGTAGAAGTACCTGCCTTCTGTAAGGCAAAGAGGGTGCAAAGGATGATGATGGTAATCATGACAACAATGTGCTGATTATCACCAATAATAGCATGAGCTGCAGGAATAGTACGCAAACCCTCAATAGCGGTGGTTACCGTAACAGCTGGGGTCAAAATACCGTCAGCAAGAAGAGCTGCGCCACCAATCATGGCAGGAATAATCAGCCATTTGGCGCACCTTTTAACCAAACTGTAGAGCGCAAAGATTCCGCCCTCATTGTGGTTGTCTGCCTTCATTGCAACCATGACGTATTTAACGGTTGTAATGAGTGTCAGCGTCCAGATAATGAGGGACAGAGCACCCAAAACAACATCGGTGCTCATGGTAAGAAGACCACCGTTACCAGCAATAATTGCCTTCATGGTGTACATTGGAGAAGTGCCAATGTCACCGTAGACGATGCCAAGGGTAACAAGTACCATGCCGGCACTTAGAGGAATGCCAGTTGATTTCTTGGCTTTATTCTTAGAGAAAAGCGCATGAAATGCAGCTTTACTTGTATTCATCTATTAATCCTCTCAACAGATGATTAGTACAGTTCGTCATCATATGTTAGTCCATATACCTAGTTATAACTAGACGAATGTACAAACGTACTTATTTTGCCTGCAAGCGGAAAAATTTACTCATTTTCCCGCGGTTTTCTCGAGATTTTATATGCATGGTGAATCTTCTGATTTCTTGAGAAGTCCTCCGGAATAGTTTCACTTGTTATGTCTTCAATTTCGACGCCAGCTCGCTGGATTTTCTCGACATCTGGTTTGAACGTACGCAGGTTGCACGAGAAGATGGCAACGCCGCCGCGAGTCAGAAGGCGAGAAATGCCAATGATAAGCTCAGCGTGATCTCTCTGGACATCAAACGAGCTTTGCCTCATGCGCGATGAGTTAGAGAAGGTGGGGACGTCGCAGAAGATGACGTTCCAGCGGTTTTTGGTGTGACGCATCTCGGTAATCCAAGACAGGACGTCTGCCTGGACAAACTCGTGCTCCTCTCCGTCAAAACCGTTGCGCTTCATGTTGCGCTTGGCCCACTCAAGCGAAGGCTTGGAGAGGTCAACGGTTGTGGAGTGAAGTGCACCACCATCTGCTGCGTAGCAGGTAGCGGTACCTGTATAGGCAAAGAGATTGAGGAAGCTCTTAGCAGGTCCGGCGCTTTTCATGAGCTCGCGAATCTCTGCGCGCGTATCGCGGTGGTCTAGGAAGATTCCACAGTCCAGTCTGGATGCAAAGTTGACCTCAAAGAGTAGGCCGCCCTCATCGATGAGCAGCATTTCTTTTCTGGAGTTGTCGGCTGCGCTGCCCTCGTCAGAGTACTGAGAGCCACCCTTTGCACGCGTTCTTGTTCGTAGATTTACGTTTGAGCTAGGTACGCCTAGAATGCGAGGAGCCAAAGCTAGGACGTCTAGGAGGCGGCGTTTTGCGAGGTCTGGATCAATCTCTTTAGATGCAGCGTACTCAGAGATTTGCAGCCAGGTAGTTGGCTTTGTGGCACCCTTGTAGATGTCAATGCTGACGGCGTAATCGGGCAGGTCAGCGTCATAGACGCGGTAGCACGAGACGTCGTTTTTACGAGCCCACTTAGCGCGTTGCTTGGCCACCTTAGCAAGGCGTGCGGCAAATTGATCGGATACAGGAACCAGTACGCTTACCGGCTGATTGTTAACCATGACAGTGGGACCTGCAGGAACCGAGGTTGACTCAGAGTTGCTTGCTGGTGCATCAGACGCACCGGCTTCGACTTCTTCAGCGATTGCGGCAGGGTAGGAGCGCATGGTGGCAATGGAGTTGCCCACGTAGACAGAAAGTGTCTGCGATGGAGTTGCTTTGAGTACCGTATCGGTATTTGTATCGCTGGTAAGAAGTGTGCTTGCCTGCCCCGCAAAAAGTCCAAGCGTGGAGTAAGCAGAGCCCTGAAGTGTAGGCTCTTCTTTGGTCCACGAGAGATCGGCAACAATGCCCGTGAAGTGCTCTGCATGTTTTAGCAGCTCAGAAGCTGCCAAGAACTGCACGTCAGCCTTGAGACCGCCTGCACGAAGCGTATAAAGCACAGCCTCCTTGGCCTTTGGGCGAGGGTCCGCTGCATAGAGTGTGACCTGGCGCTCTTGGCCCTTCTCGGCACGTTCATCGGCCTCGGCAAGCAAATCCTGCCAGGCATCGTCGTCGTGGCCAGCCCATCCCGTCATGCCCCAGCGAGCGCGCAGAATGCCCGGCGCCACGTCCAGCGCCATGCCCGCTGCCTCCTGTGCAAGCGCGCCTGCTCCCGGGAACAGCAGCGCCGGCAGCGGCACATCTGGCGAGAAGAGCGATGCACTCGCAGCAGTTTGCGCCTGCAGGTACAGAAGGGCAGCGGCGTAGTCTAGCCTGAGCGGCGCAAACTCACGTGCCGGCCCTCGACCGCCAGTCAGACTGCGCTTAAAGAGCGCCTCACCAGCAAGGTCAATGCCAACCGTGGCACGGTTGCGTGATACGCGCACGACAATAGTTACGTCAGGCGCAAGCGTGTTGACCATAGGACGGCTTCCGCGCTTTGCTGCAAGTCGGTCTACAATAGCGTCTTTTGTTCTGACAGCAATGAAGTTGGTGTTTCTGAGCTGGTCATTTGTGCCGTGAGCACTGACTGCAATGGTGGCATGTGGACCAATATGGTCTTCCCAAGCAATGTGGGAGAGGTCTTCGTAGAGAGCGTCTGAAGTTGCAGCGCCAACGCGATCAAGCACTAAAATGACGCGAGACGTAAGGCGAGACCATAAACAGACGCGGTAAGCATCGGCAAGTGAGCCGTAAAATGCAACCTGTCCGCCAAGAGGGCGCACCTTTTTGATGCGCAGGCCGTCTAGCTCCTGTGCAAGAAGCTTCTCAAAGCCTTTTGGACATGTTGCAAAGAACTCAAGTTCTTGAGACATCGGGACACCTTTCGCCCGTAGGAATTGAATACATACTAGTGCAACATTTTCCCATGTTTTTCTCGCCAAATGGTTGGGGAAAAGAAAATACATCAAGAACCCGTGGGTCGCTCTCGGACAAGAGCCCGTTGGTGCTCGGCTGCGCGAGCTCCCTTGAGCCCTCTCGGTCGTGCGTGGCTGTGAGCAGCGCGTCTGCAGCCCGCACCACCCTCCACTCACCGAAGAGCGGAAGTTCATACATAATGTCCCAAATCATCTGTTATTTTTCGCTTAAAATACGCGTAGTATCTTTTATTAAGAAATACAGAGAGCTGTTTGAGGTTTGGGAGTCATTATGGATGCAAAAGTTATGGAAGCATTTGAGTCCTGGCGTGCAAACGTCACCGAAGAAGACCTGGTAGAAGAGCTCGGTGAGCTTGCTAAACCAGAAGCAGAAGATAAGCTCTACGACGCATTTTATCGTTCGCTTGCTTTTGGTACTGCTGGTTTGCGCGGCACCATTGGCGTGGGCACTAATCGCATGAACGTCTACGTTGTTGCTCAGGCAACCCAGGGTCTTGCGGATTATCTCAACGCTCACTACCAGAATCCTACGGTGGCTCTTGCAAGGGATTCTCGCCTTAAGGGCGAGGACTTCCAGAAGGTTGCAGCCGGTGTTTTGGCAGCTAATGGAATCCGTGTATATGTCTACCCACGTATTGAGCCTGTTCCAACGCTCTCGTTTGCCGTCCGCTACCTCAAGACTTCCGCAGGTATCGTGCTTACTGCAAGTCACAACCCTGCGCCTTACAACGGCTACAAGGTATATAACGATAACGGCGGCCAGATTACGGATGAGGCAGCGGCTGAGATTTCCGCAAATATCGCGCGTGTTAACCCCTTTGACGTCAAGCCTATGGACTTTGAAGAAGGCCTGGAGAAGGGTCTGATTGTTTGGACTCCAGAAGAGGTCCTGGACAACTTTATTGAGGCTATCAAGCGCGTTTCTATTCCAGGATTTAAGGCTGCCGACGGCTACAAGGTTGTGTATACGCCGCTTAACGGCACGGGTATGGAGTGCGTCACGCGCATCCTCAAGGAGATTGGCGTCAATGACGTTGACGTTGTTCCAGAGCAGGCAGAGCCAGACGGAAACTTCCCCACATGCTCCTATCCAAATCCAGAGTTCCGCGAGGCACTTGAGTTGGGCCTCAAGCTTGCTGACAAGGTAAAGCCAAATCTCCTGGTTGCAACTGACCCAGATGCCGACCGTATGGGTACTGCAATCCCACATAACGGCGATTACGTGCTGCTTTCCGGCAACGAGATGGGCGTCCTGCTTATGGACTGGCTCCTTACCATGGCTGAAGAGCGTGGCGAGAAACCCCAGGATAAGGTAGCTGTTTCCACCATCGTATCTTCTGCTATGCCCGACGTCTTGGCACGTGCGCGCGGCTTTGAGATGCGCCGCGTGCTCACGGGCTTCAAGTACATTGGCGACCAAATTGACCAGCTCAAGGATGCCGGTGAGGAGGATCGCTTCCTCATGGGCTTTGAGGAGTCCTACGGCTATCTTGTTGGTACACATGCTCGCGATAAGGACGCTATTGTCGCTACCATGCTCTGTGTTGAGATGGCTTCTTGGTACGCCGCTCGCAACATGGACCTCTACGAGGCAATGGATGCCCTGTACCAGCGCTATGGCTACTACCTCAATGGCGTTGTCAACGCTGCTTACCCAGGTGCCGAGGGCGCTGCAAAGATGGCTCAGATTATGAGCAGTCTTCGTAAGAATCCACTGGAAATGGTGGGCAATTACAAGGTTGTTGGTGTAACTGACTACGCTGAGTGCGCAGAAATGCCTCGCGTTTCGGGCCTTCAGAAAGAGGCTCCTCAGACGCTGCCAGCTTCTAACGTTATTGAGTACAGGCTTGAGGGAGATAACAAGGTTATCTTCCGTCCATCGGGCACTGAGCCTAAGGTCAAAGCCTACCTCTTTGCCAACGGTGCTACCCGCGAAGAGGCCGAGGCTCGCATTGCGGAGCTTAGCGAGGCTGCTCAGCAGGTGCTTTCATAATCTGCTTTTTCTAAAACGTCTTTCTCCGCACAATCTTTTGGCGAGAAACCCGTCCAGCCCAGCATTCACTTTTTGTGGATGCTGGGTTTTTACGTGTTCTCTATAAGGGCATCCAGCTGCACGAAAAAGTCCCGCACTCTTAAATGCGGGACTCAATTTACAGAATCTTATAGCATCAAGTAAGTGTCAAGCAGACACCAAATGAGTGGCCTTAGCAGCTACTCTGCAGCCTTTACCGTCACGGTGTACAGGGCGTTTGCAGCGCCAGCAATAGTCTCTGCGGCCCATGGACGTGAGCTTACCTCGGGGGACAGAGGGTCGTGAACGTTTACCGTGCCATCATCGTTTTTGCTGGTTACCAGGATCCAGTGAGCGCCATCCGAGCTCAGCTTATTGCCCTTAACCTCAACAAGCAGGAAGGTTTCGGCGTCTAGAAGCGTGGTGATATTGTCGGCAGAAATGCTGTAGCTATCAGCGGTAAGACCAAGGTTTGCTAAGTTCTTCTCGAGAAATGATCTGTTCATTCCAGAGTCGGTGTCCGTTGCTTTAGCGGTTTCAATGGCACCCGCAATATCTGCTGGAGTCCAGTTGTTCTTTCCGGTAAGACCCATGTAAGCCATAGAAAGGGCAGTGGGACCAGAGCCCTTGGTGGCAATTACAGAACCAGCATATGAGACGCCGCCCCACCTGGAGTCCCAAGTATAGAGCTGTGGAGCTGTACCTTTGGTAATTGAATCGTCGTAGGTTTTGGCTTTGCCGTCAGAATCGGGATAGTTTGCAACAAAATCAATAGCTTCAGAGTGGGCAAGTGCCAGCTCAATGAGGCTTTTGTCGCTGTATCTATCAGCGTGTTCTGCAATCCAGGCAAGGTTTTTGTTCTGATCTAGCTTGGCTGCCAGGGCTTTAGTCAGCTCCTCTGAAGTTCCCACAGCAACACGAGAATCAACGGAGTTGGCCTCTACCTCTGGAGTAGATTCTTTAGCGCAACCGCGCACGCAGCTCGACACAATAAAGACCAGTAAAAGTGCTGCAATAACCGCTAGACCAATGACAATATAGGTTCTCGTACGAGAATCAATGCGATGTAGTAGAGATTGTCTCTTAAAGAGAATGGCCTGCGAACCAAGGGTATTTCTCTTGCGACGTCTTGCCTGCCTATCAGAAAAACCGCCATCATGAGAAGGACGGCCATTTTGTGGAGAACGACGACGCATTGCAGGATCTCCGTAGGAGCCTTGTCTTCTATCAGGTGAATCATTCAGGGGCATGGTGGCCTCCAAGCCGTAAAAATAGTTTCACTCATGATGAATCATACGGCGAGAAGTGTATAAATACTTTTAGAAAACGGTGAATGCAATATTCCGACCGACGAGCGGGTTATTTGCACCGTTTAGCGGTTTGGCATGCGCATAAGGGTTGATTAAGTATATTCTTTTATTCACTATCATTTGTTTTCAAAGTTAGCGAGTCGTATAAGGAAAGAAGGCGTCGTGAAGCATAGAAATGCTCGACAGGACGTGATTCGTGAGCTTGTTCGCAGCGAGTCCATCCGCACACAGCGCGATCTTGTTGACATGCTCAAAAATCGTGGCTTTGCCTGTACTCAAGCAACCGTTTCTCGTGATACTGCAGAAATGGATTTGCAAAAGCTTCCTGAGGGCGCCTATGTGCTTTCTGAAGATATGCATTTGCAGAAAATGCTCTCTGAGTTTGTGGTTGGGGCTACGGCAGCAGAGAATCTTATTGTGATTCGATGCCATCCCGGCACTGCATCAGCCGTTGCGTTTGCCCTTGATGACGTTGAGCTTGACCACGTTGTTGGCACCGTTGCCGGCGACGATACCGTTTTGATGATTGTGGATAAGACTGAGCACGCTGCAGACGTGGTGCGCATCATTACGCAGCTTGGCAACGTAGAGAGCGTTCTATAAAACACAAATCTTTTGGCGAGAAACCCGTCAAAAGCACACCTCATTCAAAAAGAAAAAGGAGCCTGCTTAGTGCAGACTCCTTTTTGTTGTAGATAAATCAGAGGTTTATGGAGTTCCTGTTCCAGTTCCAGTTCCAGTGCCCGTTCCTGTTCCGGTGCCCGTACCAGTACCAGTACCAGTACCAGGAGTGGCTGGAGTGGTAGGAGTGGTAGGAGTGGTAGGAGTAGTGGTTGAATCGTCCTCTTCCTCCTCGTCGGTAGTCTCCTCTTCCTCTTCGTCGTCATCTTTCTCATCTTGCTTAGCATTAGCGGAGCCACCAACAAATTTCCAGTAGCTATTAGGCTTGTAAGCAATAGTTTCAGTGGTCTTAGGGAATTCAGCACGTGCAACACCAGAAAGTGCTGCGTTCATGTAGTACGCCCAAACATACTGTGCAGTAACAAAGGTAGAAGACTCTCCACCGCCAATGATAACGGGGTCACGGCTATCTGGATATCCACACCAAGCAACTGTTGCAAGCTGTGGAGTATAGGCGCAGAACCAAAGGTCCTCGGAGTTATCGGAAGTACCTGTCTTACCAGCAACTGGCTGGTTAAAGGTCTTCAGGTTGTAAGCATAGCGACCAGTACCAGAGGTAAGAACGCCGCTCAGAACATCGGTAGCAGCTGCAGCAACAGCTGGGCTAATTGCCTGAACTGGGTTGTCCTTGTGCTCGTAGATAACGTTTCCGTTACGGTCTTCGATGCGTGTAATTGCTACAGCATCACGACGAACACCGCCTGCAGCAAGCGTTGCAAATGCTGTGCACTGCTCAATAGGGGTTACGCCCTGAGAACCAAGAGTGGTAGACAGGTATGGCTGTAGCTGAGTGCGAATACCCATGGCATAGCACGTCTGAAGGATCTTATCGATACCAATAGCTTCAGCAACCTGTGCGTAAACAGTGTTGGAAGAGTAAACCGTACCTTGACGCAGGGTAATTGCACCGTAGCTGTAGTTGCCAGCGTTTTTAACCAACCAGGTTGGCGTAATTTGCATAGGGGAGTTGCCGTTAAGAACAATCTCTGGGTTCATACCCTCAGAAAGGGCTGCTACCAGCGTATACATCTTAAAACTGGAGCCCATCTGACGGTTACTACTGGTTGCAATGTTGTACTGACTCTTTGAGTAATCCTGTCCACCAACCATTGCTTTAATGTAGCCAGTTTGAGGATCAATGGAAACCAAAGCAGCGCCCAGGCGAGGGTTGCCAAGCTCAGCAATACGCCTTCTAGCAGCCTCATCAGCATCTTTCTGGAGGTCAGGATCAAGTGTAGTATAAACACGCAATCCACCCTGGAGAATAGTATCGCTATCAAAGTCTTCCTGAAGCAGGCTACGAATGTAGTCAGTCCAGTAAGGGAACTGGCCAATGTTGTCGGTCAAAGTACCAGGGTTAAGTACTAAGTCCTCAGCAACAGCTTCATCGTACTGCTCCTGTGTAATATCGCCCGCGCGAAGCATACGCTCAAGAACGGTATTACGCCTTTCTCTTGCTGCCTCTGGATTAACAGTTGGGTCATAGGCAGAAGGAGCATTTGGAAGGCCAGCAAGCGTTGCAGCCTCAGCAAGAGTCAAATCACTTGCATGCTTGTTAAAGTAGATAATACTTGCAGCCTCAATACCGTAGGCACCATTACCGTAGTAAATGGTGTTGAGGTACATATTAAGAATCTGGTCCTTAGTAAACTTCTTCTCCATCTGAATAGAGATGTAAGCCTCGCGGACCTTACGTTTCAAAGAGCGCTCAAACTGCTCGTTAGAAAGAACGGTATTACGAACAAGCTGCTGCGTAATTGTGGAAGCACCTTCGCCGCCACCAAACAGCGAGCCAACAGATGCACGAACAATACCCCAGGGGTCAATACCGCTGTGGGAATAGAAGCGCTTATCCTCAGTATCAATGGTGCCCTGAATAACATAAGGAGAAATCTGATCCAAGGTAACAGAGCGACGCTGCTGCAGATAGAAGTCTGCAATGTCGTTGCCCTTAGAGTCATAAACGCGAGTAGGCTCTGCTACCAGATAGGCATCAGCAGAGTTGTAATCCGGCAGATCCTCGAGCCATGAAGAAACAGCTGCACCCAAAGAAAGAGCAAGTGCAAGCGCGAGAAGAGCCATAAAGCCAAAGAATCCAGCAATGCCAAAACCTACGGCATGTGTATTTGCGTGTTTACGTGCACGACGGGTTCTAATACCCATTGAGCCTCCTTGTCATAGCTCTCACTATTATAGTCTGATATTTATGTTTCAGTGAATAAAGAGTTACAACTCTGTTGTATTCTGATAGATAACATTTTGAATTGATACTATTTGAAGCAGTAACTATATGGTTTAACAGGCTTGCGTTGAGAGGATACAGAGTGCTTTCAGTAGAAGAACAGCTCCGTGTTATTACTTCAGGAACTATGCAGATTGTTCCTTTGGATGGTCTAAAAGAAAAACTCAAGAAGGGTACCCCTCTTAATATTAAGCTTGGCGTTGATCCAACAAGTCCTGATTTGCATCTGGGACACGCAGTTCCTTTGCGCAAGATGCGTCAGTTCCAAGACCTTGGCCATAATGTCACCTTGATTATTGGTAGCGGCACCGCGCTGATCGGAGACCCTTCCGGACGCGATTCTACCCGTCCTCCTCTCACTGCAGAGCAGGTGGATGCAAACGCAGAGACCTATGTTAACCAGGCTATGAAGATTCTTGATCCAGAAAGAACCACTGTTGTTCATAACGGTGACTGGATTAAGCCTATGAATCTTGAGACCATGCTTGGCCTTATGAGCAAGTTCACCATTGCTCGTATTCTTGAGCGAGAAGACTTCTCTAATCGCTATCATAATCAGCAGCCAATTGCGCTTCACGAGTTCATTTATCCAGTTCTTCAGGCATACGATTCTGTTGTTATCAAGGCAGATGTAGAGATGGGCGGAAACGACCAGATTTTCAACCTGCTTGCTGGTCGCGATCTTATGCGTGATATGGACATGGAGCCTCAGATTGCGCTTACTATGCCTTTGCTTGTAGGTACTGACGGCACTAAGAAGATGAGTAAGTCTTACGGCAACTACATTGGACTGACTGACGAGCCAAACGATATGTTTGGTAAGGTCATGTCTATTACTGACGAGATTATTCCAATGTACTATCGTCTCTGCTCTACGCTCTCTATTGATGAGCTTGATGCAATCGATAAGAGCTTTGAGGATGGTACTGCTGATCCTTACCAGCTCAAACGTGCTCTTGGTAGAAATATCGTTGACCTTTATCACGGTGAGGGAGAAGGCCTTAAGGCTCAGGCTGCTTTTGATGCTCAGTTCAAGAACAATGAGGTTCCTGACGACGTCAAAGAGTTTTCAATTTCCCTTGAAGCTGATGAAGATGGCCTTATCTACCTGCCAAAGATTTTGGTGGAGGTAGAAATTGCTTCAAGTAATGGTGAGGCTCGCCGTCTTATTGACGGCGGCGGTATTAAGATTAACCAGCAGCCTCTTCCCGCAAAGACCTATAAGGTTGAGCCATCGGTTCTTGAGAAAGCTCTTCTCCAGGCAGGTAAAAAGCGCTGGGCTCAGCTCATCTAGTCGACAATGGCAACCAAATAAGGAAGCTTACACATGTGGAGACAGTTTGCTCTAGCAGTAGCAGTTGTACTGGTTCTTTGTTATGTACCGGGATATCTTTTTTCTCGCGCTATTGGCACTAAACGAATGACATCCCTTGTGGTAGCTCCGCTTATCTCGGTCTGCCTCATTGGTTTTTCTGGAATTGCAATATATCCTTTGGGTCTAAGAGGTGTAACGCCGCTTTTGGGAGGCGTTGGTCTTTTTATCTTGATTGCTGCTGGGCTTTCGTATCTTATTCAGAAAATCAGACCCATCCAGGAAAATCAATCTCATGTAAACCTTGGCGAGAAGGACTCTCTAAACGGAGTCTTTCTCTTAGTGACTGCTGCTATCTCTACTGCAATATTCTTTGTTATTTTCCACAAAGCAATTAGAAACCCCTCTTGGTTCTTGCAGTCCGCTGATAACTACGCGCACCTGGCGTACATTACAAGAAGTGTTCAGTCGGGCATTTATTCTATGCTGCATGCTGCCTTTTATACAGGAGCAAGACCAGAGCTTCAGACCCCCTTCTTTGACGAGGGCTTTTATCCAAATGCTCTTCACTCGGTAGCTGCTGTTGCTACGGCCATAACCGGTCTTAATGAAGCACTGACAGAAAACGTTGTGTGGTTTGTCTCTGTGGCAGTTATATATCCAGTGGGTATTTGCGCACTGCTTCAAACAATAGGAAAGAAAAACCTCGTTGCCAGCGTTCTAACCTCATTTGTAGTTTTTGCACAGCTGGCATTTCCTCTTCGAATGGTTACTGTTCATGCAGTATTTCCAAACGTAATGGGATTCTGCGCTGTTCCTAGTGCTGTTGTACTTTTCATCTTGATGCTCAATGGTGCTGTTCCGGACAAAAATGATTCTGCTGCTGAACAGCTAAAGTCGGCTTCGTTTGTAAATCTAAGGCTCGTGCTTTTGTGTGTGATAGGTATTCTCGCCCTTGCTATGATGCATCCAAGCGCAGATTTCTTTTGGGCTATCTGTGTCCTACCTTATGTGCTTTGCAGTTTTTTGCCACGACTTACCAACTTCCTTCAAGACAAATTCACGCTTTCAAAAACAAAAGGTATTGCGCTTTTAGCGGTTATGGAAGTTGTAACAGCGGGCCTTGCGGTTGGCATTTGGGTTTTCCTGCTTAATACAAGCTTCTTGGCTCCTACGGTCAATTTTGTGTGGGAGATTTATGTCAAACCGCTTGCAGCAGCTCAAACCGTATTGAACTTTGGCTTGCTTATGAACATGCCACAAATTCTCTTTGCGGTTGCGTTCTGGATTGGATTTATCAGCTGCATTTTGAACAAGAATTATCGTTGGCTTATTCTGGCGTTTCTCATGACGGCTGTCATTTATGTGGCAAGTCTTTCTGAGATTCTTCCTATTAAGAGGTTCTTCTCGGGATTTTGGTATACCGATCCAGAGAGGACTGCTGCAATGGTAGCAATAGCTGCAGTTCCTGTTGCAATTATTGGCATGGAAACCGCCATTACGCTTGTATTTGACTTCATTAAATACGTTATTAAGACGGTCAAAGAAAAAGGCAACAAAGGCGAGAAAAACAACTCAGAGAATTCTGCTTGCACCATTTCTGCAAATGGAGATCAATCATCCTGTAAGCCCTGCATGTTTATTAAAAACTCCGGCATTCTCATGTGCATTATTGCTGTGTTGTGGGGTTGTGCACTCCTAAGTCCTTGGGATTTAGCAAGCCTGCCCAGAAGAGAACGTAGTGAGCTTCGCTGGGGAATCATTTGGCTTAATGAGGTCTTTGAGCCTCGTGAGCATACAACTTATAAGGCAAGTGAGGATGAGTTTGTAAAAAAAGCTCTCCAGATTGTTGGTAATGACCTGGTAGTTAATAATCCTTACGATGGCTCATTGGTTCTCAACTCACTTTATGGCATGAACATTTTTTACCGCGCAAAGGTAGAATCGGAAGAATTGCCACAAAGTGTAATTATTCGTACAAAGCTTAACGAGGTAGCTACTAATCCAGAGGTTCAGCAGGCGGTCCGAGAAACTGGAGCAAGATATGTCCTGTTGCTCGACTTGGAAAATCCAGCTTTGTTAGGAAATCAAAGCTATTTCTTCTCAGGCCTACAAATCACCGACAAAGATCCTGGATTTGAGCTTGTTCTTCGAGAAGGTCCTTACAGACTATATAGAATTACGGCCGTTGAGTAGGACTTTGGTAAGCTTACGTATGAGCGTTATTCTAAGTACCATTGCGCGAGAAACTCGATTGATGAGGAGTAGATTGTGAAAGGCATTATTCTTGCAGGAGGTAGCGGTACCAGGCTTTATCCCCTGACAACCGTTACATCTAAACAGCTTCTGCCTGTGTATGACAAGCCAATGATTTACTATCCTCTGTCTACGCTTATGCTGGCGGGGATTAGAGACATTCTTGTTATCTCCACTCCTCGTGACCTTCCAAATTTCGAGAAACTCTTGGGTGACGGTTCTGATTTTGGCATCTCTATCAGCTATGCTGAACAGCCTTCACCTGATGGATTAGCTCAGGCATTTGTTATTGGTAAAGAGTTTATTGGTGATGATGCTGCAGCTCTGATTCTTGGAGACAACATCTTCTTTGGAAACGGTCTTTCAGGACTTGTCAGAAAAGCTGCTCAACAGGCACAAACTTCTGGTCGAGCTACCGTTTTTGGCTACCACGTGGATGATCCAGAGCGCTTTGGCGTTGTTGAGTTTGATAAGAACTACAACGCTATTTCAATTGAAGAAAAGCCAGCTCATCCAAAGTCTAACTACGCAGTAACTGGTCTCTATTTCTATGATCAGCGTGTTACTGAGCTGGTAAAGCAAGTTCAGCCAAGTGCTCGTGGTGAGTACGAGATTACTGATCTTAATCGACTCTATCTTGAGGATGGCACGCTTGACGTTGTCACACTTGGTCGCGGCTTTGCATGGCTGGATACAGGAACTATGGAGTCTCTCTTTGAGGCATCAACCTTTGTCCGTACCGTTGAAACAGCTCAGGGTCTGCCGGTAAGCGTTCCAGAAGAGATTGCTTTTGAGAATGGCTGGATTGATAGCTCAAAACTCATTGAATGTGCAGAACGCTACGGTAAATCTACGTATGGCGAGCACCTCAAGAGCGTTGCAGAAGGACGTATCCTTCCTTCTGGAAAGGGAGAGTAGTATGCACGTTCTTATTACCGGTGCGCATGGCCAGTTAGGCAACGAGCTCAAATGTCTTTTTGAGTCCGGTGTCTCTGAGATTGGCCCAATTCCAGAGGTTTTTGTTGAACCAGATGTTGATTATACTGACGCAGACGAGCTTGACATCACTAGCGCTGAGGCAGTTAATACATGGTTTGACCAGCATGAACGCTATGACGTTGTTATTAACTGTGCTGCCGCAACAAATGTAGATGGTTGCGAGAGCAATTTTGAGATGGCGTTTGCGGTAAATGCGCTTGGCCCTATGAATCTTGCACGAGCTTGCAACTCTACGCAAACAAAGCTTGTTCAGGTATCCACTGATTATGTCTTTAGCGGTAAGGAAAGCTCTCCTCGAACGGAACAAGATGCTCCTTGTCCTGTTTCTGCGTATGGTCGATCCAAATTAGCAGGAGAGGGACTTGCGCTGGCCGCAAATCCTCAGACGTTTGTGATTAGAACCGCATGGCTTTATGGTTATGTTGGCAAGAACTTTGTGGCAACCATGCGCACCCTTGGTGCAAAGTATTCAGAGATTAGTGTTGTTGATGATCAAGTAGGTAATCCTACCAGCGCAAATGATTTGGCACACACAATCTTGTGCATTGCGGCTACTGAGAACTATGGCATCTACCACGCAACCAATGAGGGAACATGCTCATGGGCTGATTTTGCTGAGGCAATTATGGCTGGTAGCAACTTTGACTGTAAAGTTACCAGGGTAACTTCTGCTCAGTGGAAAGAGATGCACCCAGAAAGTGCTTCTCGCCCCGCATATTCATCTTTGGTAAATGGGCATCTTGAGAGTACCATTGGAAATTGTATGAGGCCTTGGCAAGAGGCTCTTGCGACATATCTTTCGAAGGCAGAAAGAGGTTAGTGTGAAGACCTATTTAGTAACTGGTGGAGCTGGATTTATTGGTTCAAACTTTATCCACTATATGCTTAGAAGAAATCAGGACATTCATATTTTGAACGTGGACGCCCTGACCTATGCTGGCAACCTTGAGAATCTTTCGGAATATGATCAAGACCCTCGCTACACCTTTGCTCACGTAGACATTAGGGATAAAGAGGCTCTTACGCAGCTGTTTGAGACCTATCATCCTGATTACGTTATTAACTTCGCAGCAGAGAGCCACGTAGATCGCTCTATTGAAGATCCAGGCGCCTTTGCAGACACTAACGTTATGGGTACTGTTGCGCTCCTGAGCGTTGCAGAGTCTTTCTGGAATGATGGCCAGGGCTCCTACGGAGACCACAGATACCTGCAGGTTTCTACTGATGAGGTCTATGGCTCACTTCCACTTGATGATCCAGAGGCATTTTTCCGCGAGACTACACCTTTGAGTCCACACAGCCCCTACTCTGCATCTAAGGCTTCTGCTGATATGTTTGTAAAGGCCTGGCATGATACGTATGGATTTCCTGCGGTAATCACCCGCTGCTCTAACAACTACGGCCCCTATCAGTTCCCTGAGAAGCTCATTCCTTTGATGATCGAGAATTGCTTGGAGCACAAGGCACTTCCAGTTTATGGTGACGGACTGAATGTTCGTGACTGGCTCTACGTTGATGACCACTGCAAGGCAATTGCTATGGTTCTTGAGGGCGGCAAGCTGGGTGAGGTTTATAACGTTGGCGGTCATAACGAGCGCAATAACCTCTACATTGTTAAGCGCATCATTAGTGAAGTTGCAAGAATTACCGGTGATACTCAGATTACTGAGGATTTGATTTCTTACGTCACTGATCGTAAGGGTCATGACCGCCGTTACGGTATTGCGCCAGATAAGATTAAAGAAGAGCTTGGTTGGTATCCAGAGACTCCATTTGAAGAGGGAATTGTTACCACTATTAACTGGTATCTGGAGAACCGCAAGTGGGTTAAGAATGTAGTTTCTGGTGATTATCAGGACTATTACAAAAAAATGTACGAAGGTCGATAATGCGCACATACGATACAGAGACGCTCAAACATCTTCAGCAAGTTGAGCTGATGATTTTAAAGGACTTCGTTGATACCTGTGAGGCTAATAACATCCGTTATTTTGGCTTTGGAGGCACTGCCATTGGCGCTCTTCGTCATAAGGGATTTATTCCTTGGGATGATGATATCGATGTCTGCCTTCCTGCAGAAGACTTCAACAAGCTTCTGGATATCTATGATAAAAAGTGGTCAGAAAAGTATTCAATTATGAATACCGAGAGGGACATCAACTATCCATTTCCAACCACTCGCATTATGCTCAAGGGTACGCAGTTCTGCGAAGAGGCACTTGCTCCACTTCCGCTTGATCTTGGTATTTTCCTGGATGTCTACTGCTTTGATAACGTTTCAGATGACGAGAAAGAATACCAGAAGCAGGCATTTGACGCGTGGTTCTGGTCACATATGCGCATTTTAGTTGACGTTCCTCGCCCTGTTATTTTGGCCGACGGTATTAAAGGAAAGCTCTTAAAAGCAGCAGTTACTATGGGTAGAGGAGTTTGCAAACTTCTACATCTCTCTACTCAGAAAATGTATGAGCGTGAGCAGGAAGCCCGTAACCGCTTTGCTCATGTTAAGACAAAAAGAATTGCCTATCTTCACGATACTGATAGGTTTGTAAATACCTATCCTGTTGATGAAGTTTTTCCTGTTGAAAAGCTTGATTTTGACGGAATTCAAGTAGCGTTCCCTAATCAAAATGATAAATTCCTTAGGATGCTTTACGGCGATTATATGCAGATGCCTCCAGTTGAGAAACGTAAAAACCATTATCCAGCTCGTTTGGATTTTGGTCCCTACTAGGCTCTTCTCGCTTGTAAGCAATACATAAAAGGTAAAACGGCATCTTTGATGCCGTTTTTTGTTAGATTGGCAGACTTTGACAATCCTCTAAAGTTATTATGTTCAAAATATGTTTACACTTGTATAAATTTGAACAAATGAGTATTATTACTAGAGTAATTTGGTTCAAAAGTTTATTCATGCAGTTAATTGGTCTTCATTTGGAGGAACCGTGGCACTGACAAAGAACGTTTTTTCCGTACTTAAAACCATTGCTCAGTCTAACGAGAAGCTCAATCAAAGGCAGCTTTCAGAACATACAGACCTTTCCCTTGGATCTGTTAACTCAGCAGTCAAAACACTGGAGGATCAGGGTCTTATTGACGATAGTCTCATTACTCCAAAGGGTCTCGAAGCTCTGAAGCCTTATGAGGTCAAGAATGCCATTATTATGGCAGCTGGTCTGTCTTCTCGCTTTGCACCAATCTCTTATGAGAAGCCAAAGGGTGTCTTGAAGGTTCGCGGAGAAGTTCTCATTGAGCGCCAGATCCATCAGCTTATGGAGGCTGGCATTACCGATATCACTGTAGTTGTTGGCTACAAGAAGGAGTACTTCTTCTACCTGGAGGAGAAGTATGGCGTCAAGATTGTGGTTAACCCAGACTATGCAACCAGAAACAACAATTCCACGCTTTGGTATGTAAAAGACCAGCTTGATAATACCTATATCTGCTCCTCTGATGATTACTTTACTCAGAATCCTTTTGAGCACTATGTTTATGAGGCTTATTACTCAGCAACGTATGTTGCAGGAGAAACTGATGAGTGGTGCCTTAAAGAGGGACGTGGTGGACGTATTACTGGCGTAGAAATTGGCGGTTCAAATTCTTGGATTATGCTTGGTCACGTCTATTTTGACAGGCAATTCTCAAAGAAGTTTGTAGATATTCTTGAGGCTGTCTACGACAAGCCAGAAACCGTTGATATGCTCTGGGAAGAGATTTACGTCCGTCATATCAAAGAGCTTTCCATGACCATTAGAAAGTATCCTGACGGTGTTATTTACGAGTTTGATTCCCTTGATGAGCTTCGTCAGTTTGACCCAGCATTTATTGAGAACATCGACTCAGAAATTTTTGACAACATTGTCTCGGTGCTTCATTGCCAGAAGAAGGATATCCACGGTTTCTATCCTCTAAAACAGGGACTTACCAATTTATCTGCTCACTTTATTGTGGGATATGGTGATGATGCTCAGGAGTATGTCTACAGGCATCCAGGTGTTGGTACCGAGAAACTCGTTGATCGTGCAGCTGAAGAAGCTGGTCTTCGACTTGCTCGTGAGCTTGGCCTAGACAACACCTTTATTTACGAGGACCAAAAAGAAGGTTGGAAGATTTCCAAGTTTGTGAAAAACGCTCAGAATCTTGATCCTCATAATCCTGAGCAGCTCAAGCGCGCAATGGAAATGGGTTATAAATTGCATCATAGCGGCGCGTCACTTGATCGTTCTTTTGACTTTGTCAACGAGGGTCTTAATTACGAGAAACTCCTGCTTGAAGAGGGTCCTATTGAGATTCCTGGCTACTATGAGCTTCGCGAGAAGGTCCTGCGCTTGAAGAAGTTTGCAGACGCAGATCAGTATCCAATTGTTATTTCTCACAATGATTTCTTCTATCTGAATTTCTTGATTGATGAGGCCGGTACCTACAGCCTTATTGACTGGGAATATGCAGGCATGTCAGATGAGGCAAATGACTTTGGTACTTTTACGGTTTGCTGCGAGCTTACTGACGATGAGGCTAATGCTGCTATTGATTACTACTTTGGAAAAGAGGCAACGTTTGAGCAACGCAGACACTTCTGGAGCTATGTAGTCTTTGCCGGTTGGTGCTGGTATCTCTGGTCTCTGGTTAAGGAAGCAGAGGGCGAGAACGTAGGCGAGTGGTTCTTCATTTACTATCGCTATGCTGCAAACAATATTGATCGTGTTCTTTCTTGGTACGAAGACGCTCAGAACTAAGAGCAAAAGGAGAAACTATGTATTACGGTCTTTTAAGCGGTATTCTTTGGGCGGTTGATACCGTTATTCTTGGCGTTGCTCTTGGTATGAGTCCTTATGTTGATTCAGCTCAGGCGTCATTTGTCAGCGCATTCATGCACGATTTCTTTGCCGCTGCAGTTCTTTTAGTCATGATGGCTCAGAAAGGCAGACTTAAAGACACCCTTGAGGCAGCAAAAACAAAGAGTGGCCGTGTAGTTATGCTTGGCGCACTTCTGGGTGGACCAATTGGTATGAGTGGCTACCTAGCTGCTATTAACACCATTGGACCTGGTTACACCGCTGCAATTTCAGCTTTTTATCCAGCCGTCGGCTCGCTTTTAGCATGGCTTTTGCTCAAAGAAAAGATGAACTTAAAGCAGATTATTGCCCTTATCGTTGCTCTTGTTGGCGTCATGGTTATTGGTCTCTCAACAGCAGCAGGCGAGGGTAACGGAAATGTTCTTGTGGGTATCTTGGGCGTTGCTGCTTGTGTCTTTGGCTGGGGATCTGAGGCGGTTATTTTGGCTTGGGGTATGCAAGACGATGCTGTTGATAATGAGACTGCTCTTCAGATTAGGGAAACCACCTCAGCATTTGCATACGGTCTTCTCATCTTGCCATTGGCTGGTTCCGTTGATTTTGCTGCACAGGTTGCACTCACTCCTGCAAATGGCATTGTCTTTATTGCGGCACTTGCTGGTACTGCCTCGTATCTCTTCTACTACAAGGCAATTGACGCCATTGGCGCTTCTCGCGGTATGGCACTGAACATTTCTTACTCTGCATGGTCGGTAATTTTTGCAGCTCTTGCAGGTATTATCCTGCCAGCAATTATGCCTGAAGCAATTCCATCTCCACTGGTTGTAATTTGCTGCATTGTCATTATTGTAGGAACGGTTCTTTCTGCAACTCCAGACTGGAGTGAGCTCTTTAGTAAAGAGTAGGTTAGCTTTAATCAAACACACTAAAAATGACCCGTAGCTGTTGAGCTGCGGGTCATTTTGTGTAGAGAACAGATGGAGTTAGCCGTTACTTTTTTGTCCGCTCTTATAAGCCATGTTGATGAGCTTGGCCACAGGAGTTGGCCAGAACTTCTTAAGCATCTCCAGATCTTCCTGTTCACGACGGTTATCGTGAATAAGATGGCTGGTTTCAGAATCTTCGTGGATGCGGTGAAGCATCAGCACACGGGTGTCGTATAAGAAATCACCCTCACGTTTGCTGATTGCCTCCCATGCTTCCCAATCCAGGTTAGAGCCAAATCCAGCCTTGAAAACAGGGACGTCAATATTGGGGAGGACTAGCGTGGTGCTTGGACAGCAAATGGCACAGCCCAGCTCAAGCGCACGACGTTTAGCCCATGATTTACCTGCATTTTCTGGCTTTGAGAGCGAGTACAAGAGACGACGCTTAACCTTAAGCAGACGATTTTCAAGAACTCCTTCGCCGTCGCGCAGCTCTCCGTAATTGGTGAAGTAAATCAGTGGGCGAGAAGAACTATTTACACGTTCAAGCATGTTCTCTGCATAAGAAGGCTTATACAAGTCATCTTGGTGAGCGATGGTTACTAACGGAGTTGTACAAACGCTCACGGCAAAGTTCCAGTCGCCAGCAATGCCTCCGGGACCGGGATTAACGTGCATGGGAATGTTGTACTTCTCGCAAAGAGACTGAATCAGTTCATTTGGTGTTGAAGTAGCCAAAAGAATATTCGTAGACAGAGTCTGCTCCTTGAGCGAGAGAATGCACTCTTCTAGATAGGGGCTCTCGCCATATGCGCAGACAGCAAACGTGTGATCCTGAGGTGTATACATTGCTACATCCAATCGATTAGCTCCGATGTCTAGTATTATAAGAATGTTATCGGACGATGGCGAATGGGAGCCTTTGTGGAGTCTGACGGATATAAGACATACGAGAACCCCGATGAGCTAAGAAAGATTCAGATTCTTTCTACGCTTTTGATGGATGAGCTTGATCGCGTCTGTACAGAGCTTGGTATTTCGTATCAGGCGTACGGCGGAACTGCTATTGGAGCTGTGAGGCACAAAGGCTTTATTCCTTGGGATGATGATGTAGATATCTCGATGTTCCGCGAGGACTATGAGATTTTTTTGGAGAAGGCACCTGCGCTTCTTCGTCCAGATTTTTGCATTCAAAACGGAAGAAAAGACAATTTCTTTCCAGCAGTTAATACAAACCTCTCTTTAAAGGGAACAGTTTGCGTCCCTGACGAGTTTATGACCTGCCCTTTTACGTACGCTATCTCAATTGGAATTTTCCCCTTTGATAAAATTCCGGCTGATCCAAAGAAGCTTGCTAAGATTAAGCGCCAAACATGGTTCTGGGGACGCTTGAACTTCCTGCTGGTTACTCCAACACCTCGCGTGCCTTTAGTTGGCTGGAAAAAGAAAGTTGCTCTTGCAGGATGCTTTGTCATTCATCACGCCTTGAAGCTTTTTAGGGTTTCATCTGCGTATATTCAACGTAAATGGGATCAGGCGGCACGTGCTGCAGAGGGCGAGAAAACCACTCATTACGCAAGTTTTGTTGAACCTGATCCAGAGAACTGGTCAATGGACAAAGAGGATGTATTTCCAATGGTTCGCGTTCCTTTTGAGGACATTACTACTACGCTTCCAAAGGAATATGACAAGCTTTTAACCAGGGGATACGGGGATTACATGCAGCTTCCTCCAGAGAAGGATCGTAAAAACCACCATCCTGGTGCGCTTGATTTTGGTAAGTGGAAAGATGTAGACGTTACCAAAGGAAGCCGTCAGGCATTTGAAGACTTTGGTCAGAAAAGCTAACTATGACTATTGATACTTCTGCGGAACAGCTTAAGAAAAACTACTTCTGGAATACGCTTGGTTCTTTAATGAACGCTGCCTCAACAGTGCTTATGTTGATGGTGGTCACACGTACCATGGGAGCTGCTGCCGGTGGTGTTTTCTCGCTTGCGTATGCTGTGGCTCAGCAGCTTATGGTTATTGGTCACTTTGAAATTAGGACGTATCAGGTTACCGATACAGAAGAAGTGTTCTCGTTTGGTGTGTATCTTGCGGCACGAATCATCACAACTGGTTTGATGGTTGCGGGAATCATCATCTTTACCCTGCAGTCCCAGGGATTGAGCTACGAGGGAGTGCTGTATGCCCTTATTGCATCGCTTCGTTTATTTGACGTTGTAGAAGATGTTTTCCACGGCATGTTCCAACAACATGGTCGCTTAGATATTGCTGGTAGAGCATTCTTTTATCGTGTTCTTGCAACCGTTGTTGGCTTTGCGGTAGGCGTGCTTTTTACAAAGAACTTGCTTGTTGGCGCAGCTCTTTCTTTTGTTGCATCACTGGTAGTTATGATTGCGCTTGTTATTCCTCCTACTAAGAAGATGGCAACGCTTAAGCCTACCTTTGACTTTAAGCAGATTACAAAGCTGTTGGTTACCACCGCACCATTGTTTGCTGGTTCATTCTTGCTAACGTACGTGGTTGGTGCTCCTCGCTATGCACTGGGTGCTTTGAGTGATCAGGCGCTTCTTACGTTCTTTACGGCATTGGCCATGCCTGCTATGGTTATCAATCTTTTAAGTAACTTTGTCTTTAAGCCACTGCTTACTCAGATGGCTGAATATTGGAATAATCAGCAAGACAAGCAGTTTGTGGGTCTGATTCTTAAAGGATTTGCCGTAGTCGCCCTGGCAACAGCGCTTTCTATGGCGCTGGCTTGGCCGCTAGGCGCTCCAGTTCTTGGACTTCTCTATGGTCTTGATTTTGAACCGTATAAGCTGGAGCTTTTGATGCTGCTCTTTGGTGGCTTGCTTAATGCTTTAACGGTTATCTTGTACTATGCGGTAGTAACCATGCGTAAGCAGGTTGCGGTGTTTGTGAGCTATGCTGCAGGTGCAGGTTTCGCTGCGCTTACAGGAGGTTGGTTTGTAGGCAGCTTTGGCATTATGGGAGCATGTGTGCTCTATGATATCTCGCTTGCAATTCTCGCCCTGGTATTTGGCATTTTCTGCTTCTTGGGATTTAAAGACCAAAAGAAAAAGTCCGCTGCGTAAGCGGACTTTTTACGTACATTGCTTGTGCGTGGACGTGCTGTCAGAAAGCTGACGCGTCGTTTACACGCGCGTACGCTGGTTAAGATCAGTTACAAAATCAAGGTTTTTCTCATCACGTGCATCTTTGTCACGCAGAGCAAGCTCAGCTGAAAGCTGCTCAACCTTATAAGTGAGCTTGGAGATTGCGCAGGACTGATGGAAAATCCTAATAAGCATCAGCACAATAACCAGCAGCAGGACAAAGTTTGCGGGACTCATAAAGCCAAAAAGCCCAGCAAAGAAATACGCAAGCTGGGGAATAAGCGCAAACAAAACAAGGATTCCTGCAGAAACAACCCAATATACAGAGTCGGAGATGCGAATCTTTGATTTACGGACGCTATTGATGACAATGCCCATGGCAAAAAGAGCACCAATAAGCAGCAAAATTCTCAGAACTAAAGTCATGGTGTCACCTTATCTAAACCACTGGAAGAGCAAAAGCGAGAGGCACGTGCGAGCCATATACATAATTGAGTTATAGAAGCTCAAATAGGATTCGCCGCCTTGACGCTCACGCATTTCAGTTTCAATCTCGACAACCTTAGCTCCTCGACGCATCAGCAGCGAGATAGTGTCTGGCTCGGGGGAGAAATCAAAGGAGCGCGCATACGTTTCAATAAGACCACGATCGTACATACGCATGCCTGAGGTAGGGTCAGTGATGGTCTGACCAGTGCTTGTTTTGATAAGCCAAGAAATCAGCTTGGAGCCAATCTCTCGAGGAGAGTTTCCGCGAGCCTTGGTCACAAAGCGAGAAGCAATAACAATGTTTGCCCCCTCGTTTACCATTGCCTGCGCCATAGGAGCAATGTACTCGGGCCTGTGCTGGCCATCGGAGTCAAACTGCACCACTGCATCGTAGCCATGCTCTTTTGCATAGCGCATACCGGCCCTAAAGCCAGCAGAAAGACCACCATTAACAGGTAAATTAAGGTAGTTAAATCCACGCTCTTTACAGATGTCCAGTGTGCGGTCAGCGGAGCCGTCGTTGATTATGATGTAATCAACTTGAGGGGCTACCTGGCACAACTCTGTAATAGTTGAAGCAATGCAGGCTTCTTCGTTGTAAGCGGGAACGACTGCAAGAATTCTCACAAGCATCCTTTGAATTGCAAATTACACGTTAACTGCATGAATATCATAGCTCAAAAGCCTTATTAATCTTGACTCGTATATAGTAGATTACCTAAAGAAATCGAAAGGTGAACGCTATGGAGTTTCCAAAAGAGCTTAAAAACCCTATTCAGTCGGGCAATTTTACGTTTTATGACACCTCGATTGAAGGTGTAAAGGTTGTGGACGTAAAGCTGTACGGTGATGCTCGTGGTGGCTTTATGGAGACCTATCGTGAAGAAAACTTTGTTGCTGGCGGCATTGATGCTTCATTTGTGCAGGACAATCAGTCTTACTCCGTTCAAGGCGTGCTTCGCGGTCTTCACTTCCAGATTGAGCATCCACAGGCAAAGCTTGTGCGTGTAATCTCCGGCACTGTCTTTGACGTTGCGGTTGACCTGCGAGAGGGAAGTCCAACTTGGGGTCAGTGGGAAGGCGTTGTCCTGTCCGCTGAGAACCGCAGGCAGTTCTTTGTTCCTCGCGGCTTTGCTCACGGCTTTTTGGTCCTCTCTGAGACTGCGGAGTTCTGCTATAAGTGTGACGACATCTATCACCCAGGTGATGAGGGTGGCATCATGTGGAACGATCCAGAGCTCGGCGTTGAGTGGCCAGCATTTCTTGGCGAGAAGACCTTAGATCCAGCAAGGGTTATTCTTTCCGACAAAGATAAGATTCATCCAGCACTTTCTTCACTTAAGAAGTAACAAGCGCTGAAGGCAAGTTAGGTACTATGAACGAACGTAATCGTCGTGAGCGAGAATCCACAGCTCACGAGCTAAATCGCATGAACGAGCCAGAGTGGACAGAGGAAGCTTCTGATAAAGAGCTCCCAACTCAGCCGCTTCCTCGTGCAACCCAGATGGAACTTCTCGCCCCAGCGGGAGGTCCAGCGCCATTTACCGCAGCTCTTGCTGGTGGTGCTGATGCTATTTACTGCGGCTTGGGCAACAACTTCAATGCTCGTCGTGGTGCAGACAACTTTGACGACGAGTCGTTTGCGCGTGCGTGCAGGCAGGCTCATTTAGCTGGCGCTCGCGTATACGTTACCGTGAACGTTGTTGTTAAGTGGGACGAAATGCAGCGTGTCCTGCGCCTGATTCGCCGCGCGTGGATTCTTGGTGCAGATGCTTTTATCATCCAGGACTGGGGTCTTATGGCTCAGGTGAGAAAGACCTGGCCAGAGATTGAATGCCACGTATCAACACAGGCAAACATCCACGATACGCGCGGTGTTGCTGCTTGTAAAAAGCTTGGCGTGGGCCGCGTTACCCTGTCCAGAGAGCTCACTAAAGAAGAGATCTCTACCATTTCCAAGCTTGGCGTGGAGCTGGAGTGTTTTGGTCACGGCGCCCTGTGCTTCTGCTATTCCGGCATCTGCCACATGTCGTCTATGCGAGGAGACCGCTCTGCTAACCGCGGAGCCTGTGCTCAGCCGTGCCGCTTGCCGTATGAGCTGCTCAACTCTAAGCATGAAGTTGTCTCGATGGGTGGCATTGACAGGCTGCTCTGCCCTAAGGATTACTGCACCATTGATGACGTGCCGGACATGATTGAGGCGGGCGTGGGCTCGCTCAAGATTGAAGGCCGCATGAAGGCTCCCGAGTACGTGTACTCGGTGGTGTCTTCGTATCGTCAGGCTATTGACTCTGCCGAGAAGGGCGTGGACAACCAAGCCGATGTGGCACGTCGTCACCGCTTACTCAAACGCTCATTTAACCGCGGTCTGACCAACGCGTACCTGCATGGCACCGCTGGCAACGAGATGATGAGCTATGAGCGCTCCAATAACCGTGGTGAGATTGTTGGCGAGGTCACCGGCGGACGTCCACTTGAGGATGCTCTTGAGCGCAAGAGCGGACTCAATGGTGGCCGTGTTAAGCTGCGCCGCTACAAGCAGGCAGATGTTGACCTTATCGCACACGCACCTATTGGCAAGAACGACTTGCTTGAAATTAGGCCGCTCGATGAGCCTGACAAGTTCCTGACCGCTCTTTGTCCTGTTGACGTTGAGCCTGGTCAGACAGTTACCGTTCGCACTTCTCGCGTTATGCAGACTGGCTCCACAGTGCGCATTATTCGCTCTGAGGCAGCGCGTGTGGCAGCTGAGCAGATTTCTTCGCTGGAGTATCCTCGCAAACGTGCCGTTGACGTGGCTATTATTGCCCGCATTGGCCAACCTTTTACCGTGGTGCTCACTACTGCAGACGGTGTTGCAAGCGCGTCTGCCGAGGGCTTTGTGGTGGAGGAGGCGCGCACCAAGGCAGTAACTTCTGACGAGCTGATTGAGCACGTAGGCCGCATGGGAACCTCTCCGTTTGAGGCCGTAAGCTTTGACGTCCAGATGGACGATATGTGCGGTATGAGCTTTAGTGCTGTCCACAAGGTCCGCGCCGCAGCATGTGAGCAGCTCGAGACCGCACTTCTCGAAGAGTACCAGAACCGCGAGCAGAAGATTGCTCCGCTTTCTCGTCTTGCTTATCAAAAGGAGCGAGAAGCCCAAGACAAGGAGAAGCTTTTTGCCTTTGATGAGGCGGCTGCAAAGGCAAATGCGTCGCAGGCAGAGGTGTGTGTTCTGGTTGAAACTCCAGAGCAGGCACGTGTTGCGCTCAAGGCGGGAGCAAATCGTCTGTATGCAACTACCGATGCGCTCGCAGAGACTTCGTGGCCAGAGGATCTTCTCGCCAAGGTAACTCCATGGCTTGATGAGGTATGTCGCGAGGTTGACCATAAGCGCCTGGATCCCTACGTTGCTGCAGGTAAGCCGATTGCCGTGGGAAACATCTCCGAGCTGACGCTGGCTGTTGAGCGCGGAGCCATCCCTGAGGTGCGCGAGTGCATTCCAGTCCACAACGACTACGCTTTGCAGGCACTTGCCGACATGGGCGCAGAAGGTGTCTGGCTCAACTCCGAGCTTACCCTCCAAGAGATCTGTCATATGGCGAGAAACGCCTCGATTCCTGTGGGTTATATGGTCAGCGGTCGTATTCGCACCATGACAACTGAGCACTGCATCTTGATGTCTACGGGCAAGTGCATCCACGATTGTGACGCCTGCAAGCTGCGTCTTGAGGAGCACACGCTCAGAGGCATCGACAACGATTACATGCCGGTCAGGACTGATAGGCACGGTCGCTCTAAGATTTGGAGCCCTAAGCTCTTTGACGGCGTGCCAGAGGTGGCCGAGATGCTCTCTGCCGGTGTGAAGCGCTTTATGGTAGACGCAACGCTTCTGAGCACGGAGCAGACACAAGAGGCTACCTCTCGCGTAGCTGCTGCGATTGCGGCAACAGCGTCGGGTGCATCATTGCCTGCACGTCTGAAAGATGCGTCAGTTGGACATCTTTTCTCGCCAATTGGATAGGCGAGAAATAAGTTTGAAATTTTGGGTAGGATACCCTTGTTGTAAGTTGTGAGCGCGGACGCGCTTTGAGTAGATTTGAGTAGGAGCAAACATGGCCATTAATCGTGACCTTTTGAATGCAACCCTTGATGTTATTCGCCAGAGCCTTCAGACAGACGGCGGCGACGTTGAGCTTATCGATGTAAGTGATGACGGCACCGTTACGCTTGAGATGACTGGCTCTTGCGCTGGTTGCCCTATGTCTGCATACGACATGTCTGAGGGTATTGAGCGCATCCTGATTGAGCATGTTCCTGGCGTTAAGCGCGTTCAGCCTGCAATGCTGTAAATTGCCGCTCAGCGCCAAAAAGTGAACATTTGGTGCGTTTCGGTACGTAGTTTCATACGCATAAACGTGTTTTTTATGCAGAGAAGTTGTGGTGAACCATAACTGACCTGCATATTTACAAATTTTATATATCACGCCCCGCACATTATTGTGTAGGGCGTGATATTTTATATAAACGGATAACTAGGTTTTCTGACCATACATTTGTATGACGTAAGAAAGGTGGACGTTGTGGTTCTTTCTGATCGCGACATTAAAGCAGAGATTGCAGCTGGTCGTATCGTTATTGAGCCTTTATGCGAGAAAAACGTGCAGCCTGCATCGGTTGACGTATGTCTTGGCTCAAATTTTAGAATCTTCCGCAATTCTACGCATACCTCAATTGATCCACTTGTAGCTCAAGAGGGTCTTACTGAGTCAATTGATGTTCCTGAGGGAGAGGTTTTTGTCCTTCATCCTGGTCAGTTTGCGCTTGGCACTACGCTTGAGCGCATTGCTATTCCTGACGATATCCTCGGCAAGCTTGAGGGAAAGTCCACCCTGGGACGCCTGGGCCTTATGATTCACTCAACTGCAGGCTATGTTGATCCAGGTTGGGACGGAGAGCTCACACTGGAGCTTTCTAACGTTGCTAACCTTCCAATCATTTTGCATCCTGGCATGAGGATTGGTCAGCTTTCCTTTGAGCGCATGAGTTCTCCTGTTGAGCGTCCTTATGGCTGCGAAGATCTTGGTAGCCATTATCAGGGTCAGCGTGGTGCAACTCCTTCGCATGTTCTTTCAAAGTAGTTTTAGTAAGTAGGACGTATTGTGTGGCTTGATGCTTTTTATCATTCATTAAACCCAGTAGCGCTTTCACTGGGTCCGCTATCTATCAGGTGGTATGGTCTGGCATATCTCGTGGGCTTTGTGCTTGCTGGCGTAGTTATGTACAGAACTGCTCAGCGCTGGAAGCTTAACGTTACCCTTGATGACGTGCTTAATTTGATGGTAGGCATCTCGTTTGGCGTTATTGTTGGCGCCCGTCTGTTCTACGTTATTTTCTACGGCGCTGGTTATTACGTAGCGCATCCACTTGACGCATTTGCTTTAAGCCAAGGCGGTATGAGTTTCCATGGAGGTCTTGTAGGAGCTATTATTGGCGGCTCTATTGTCTGTAAGGCATCGGATCTCTCTATCCCTACCATCTGTGACCTGGGAGTTATTGGTGCGCCGCTTGGTCTTTTCTTTGGACGCTGCGCAAACTTCATCAACGGTGAACTTTGGGGAAAGCCAACAGATCTGCCTTGGGGAGTAATGTTTGAGACAGGAGGAGCGGTCTACCGTCATCCTTCTCAGCTCTACGAAGCACTTCTCGAGGGCCTTGTGATGTTTGCTATTTTGTACGTCCTTTCTAGGAAGTACCCTCCTCGTCCACAAGGAACGTTCATTGGAACGTTTTTGATGCTCTATGGCATTTTTAGGTTTGTCGTGGAATTTGTTCGTGTTCCAGACGAGCAGCTTGGCTACCTTTTTGGCAGCTTTATCACTATGGGACAGCTGCTCAGTCTGCCTTTAGTTGTACTTGGAATTGTGGTGCTTGTTTTGGCAAGAAGGCTAAATTCACCACAAGTTGGAAGGAATTAGAAGCATGTTTAAAAAGGCGCTCAATAGCCTTTTCTCCATACTTTTAGTGTTTGCGCTCTTACCAGCTCCTGCATTCGCAGAAGCAGCGGGGGAGCTGACCACTACTGTTACTGCAACCTCCTCAGCAGAGAATGCCCTTACTGCTCAGGACAACGCTTCTGGTACGGAAGCTGCTTCTGGTACGGTAGAAGCTACAAGTGGTGCAACCACAACCTCTGAAGAGACAGGCCCTGGTGTTGCAGCAACCACAAATGAGACTGACTATCCACACAAAACGCTGGATCAGGCAGTAGAAACTCTGACTAATTCCTTCTATAAGCCAAAACCTCGCTATGGGGTAGATACTAACCTCAACACCATGGTTGCAGAAGAGCTGCGTCGTATTGGTGCTGGAGAGGTTAACGTTAGAGTGGCATCTGTTCAGATGTCTTCGACAGCCTCATATGCTCACGCAGGCATTTCTACTGATTTTGCGACTAATGGTTCTATTGAGTACTTCTGGATGGATGCGGCCGGTTTTACTAACCAGAGAAGCACTCTTATCCTCCGTCAGGCAAAAGTTACCTTTGAACTTTCCAAAGATGGCAAGACCGTCCAATATACCTGCAATGTTTTAATTCCTTGGGATGAGGCAAAATCTCAGGCACAACTTGCTGACGTATCTCAAAACCTTGCGCCATCATATGCGACAGGACAAAATGAATCTTCTGTAACTTCAGACTTTACCCTTCCACATAAGCTTGTTTCCGCAGATGGAAACCAACTTTCATGGTCTAAGGTCACTTGGACTAGCTCAGATACCTCTGTAGTTCGCATTGATGGATATGGTACTGAGCCTTATAAGGCAACGGTTACCCGCGGCATTCGTGATAAGCAGGTAACGCTGACTGCGAATGTTTCTTTGAGCAGCTCCGATGCCCCTCAGACAAACTATCAGAAAACCTTTACCATAACGGTTCCCGGAGATCCTTCGGCTATTACCGATGCACAGAATAATCTGTTGAGGCGCATTAACAGGCGTTTCTCGGCATCAAGCATTAAAGATGTGTATACCAATCACTCAATTAATGCCCAGGCAGTTACAGACGACCTGCAGATGCCTACGCCAAAGAACTTTGGTCTGGATGGAAAGAGCTATCAGTTTACGTACACTTCCTCCAATGCTGCTATTACGTTCAATGGCTATAGAGGAACGGTGTACCAGCCTTTGCCTTCTGCTTCCGCGCAGCAGGTAGACATCACTCTGACCGTTACCGATAAAGAAAATCCTGAGGTATCAGTCTCTAAGACTCTTACGGTTACGGTAAGCCCGCTTAATCAGGCTGATATTGATGCAGAGCTTACTTTGATGAATGAGTCTAAGGCTCATTTCTGGGATGCACTTGCTACTCCTTCTGGTCAGCAGAATAAGCAGGATAGCGTTTCTGAGTCCTTGGCTACACCAAACAAGTTCTATCGTGCTTCTGACGGCTCTTTGACCTGGTCTTATGATGTTAACAATACCGATAAGACCGCAAGTGGTATTGTGCCTTCGGAGTTCCCAACATACGACCCCATGGGCCCTTCTGATCAGGCGCGCACGTACAGTTCTTCTCAGCCAACAATCATTCAGAACGAGAATCTTGTTCTCGCACAGACTCCTGAGTACAACACGTCTGTTACGGTTTCGGCACTTCTTTCAAGTGCACGCTATTCTCGCTATGCAAGCTTGTATCCAGATAATGAGCAGTTCCAGGCCCTTACTAATCAGAAGGTCTCTGCCACCTTTACCGTGGCAGGCGAGAAGGGCGCTCGACCTGTAGAGGAAGACCCAGATCCAAGTCAGCTTGTTTCCGTCACTCTTTCTGTAGTAGGTCTTGATAAAGACGGTAAGCCTCAGCACTGGGCTCCTACGCAGACTATTGAGGTTCGTAAGGGTACCACTGCCGACAAGGTAACGTATGACTACCTGAAGAATAACGGCCTTACCTACGATGCAGCGGGCGGTTATTTGTCTTCTATTACGTCGCCTTCACAGGGACTTACGCTTGCAACAGCGCAGGTAGATGGCGCCTATAAATGGTGGCAGTTCTTTGTAAACGGTCAGCTTTCGGACAAGATGGCAAACAACGTTGCCTTGGACGAAAACACTACTATTACCTGGACATATGGTGGTCAGGATAGCTCCATTCCAACTCCTCGAAATGAGTTGGTCATCAATCCATTTGCTGAGCACCCTAACTACGAGGCATCTTGGAGCGGTTTTGGTAGCGGAAACGGTTCCACTACTACGCAGAGCACCCCCATTAATTCTGCAGCTCTTCGTTGGAGTGTGACCGAAGGAACTCAGAATACACCTGGATTTATTTCTGATCAGGTCATTGTTCATGATACGGTCTATTACGTAAGCGGTTCTACTCTTAAAGCAGTTGACGCTGCAACAGGTAACCTTATTGCCGAGGCACAGATTGGCTCCAAGGTCTCGTACTTTGCACGTCCTCTGTACATTAATGGCATGATTGTTGTTGCTACCGATGATGGATGTCTTACCGCATTCTCGGCAACAACTATGGAGTGCATCTGGAAGACAGAGCCGCTGGATACTACCAATGCGCTGCAATCTGTTTCTAGCCTGACGGTTAATAACGGCACCATCTTGGCTGAGTTTACTAAGATGAGCGGATTTGACGCAGCTGGTGGTTACATGGTTGCTGTTGACGCTACGACGGGCGCACTTCGCTGGAAGCAGAATGCACAGCCTGCAAATATTCCTGGAGCAACCTCTGGTCAGCCTTCAGGTTATTACTGGTCTGGCGCAGCGGCTTCTGGCTCTGACTTTATGATTGGCGACGAGTCCTCCTCTGTCAGGCTTATCAGCGGTACAACCGGCGCCATTGAGGCCGAGCTTAACCTTGGCTCACCAATTCGCGCAGGTATTGTTCCTGTCTCTGTTGATCAAAATGGAAATGGAACCTATCTTGCCGTAACCAGAAATGACGGTACGCTGCACCTGATTAGAAGAAACGGTTCTTCTCTTGTTGAGGAGAAGCAAGTCAAATTTGCAGCAGAGTCCACCTCTACCCCAACTATCAGCGGTTCTAATGTCTTTGTTAACGGCGTTGATGCTGAGGGCTACGGAACTATCTCTGTGATTTCTCTTGACACCTTTACGGTGATTGACCAGGCTCGAGCTGGCAAAGGTAAGTCTCAGAGCACCCCTCTTGTTTCTGTTCAGCAAAACGGTACCTATGCCTATTTCACGGTAAACGGTTTACCTGGTGGCGTATGGGTATACAAGTTGGGCACCAGCCGAGCAGCGCAGATTTACACTCCAGATAAAGATCACCAGAACTACACCACGTCGTCGGTCATTGCAGATTTTGAGGGCAATCTTTACTATACCAACGACTCTGGCACGCTTTTCTCGCTTATTAATCAGAAACCTTCTGGCGAGAATACCCAGCCATCTGGAGATATTTTTAGCAGGACAGATTCCACAGCTACAAACGTACCAGCTCAAGATCCTTCATCTCCAGCTGCGCATGAAACTTCCTCGACCACCGCTGCGAGTGCTGGTGAGGAGGTTACAAAGGCTCCATCTGAGAACAAGACTGCAGATACTAACTCTGACGAGAAGCAGCTTCCACCTACTGAATACTCAAATAAGCAGGCCGCTGCCCCACAGCAGGTGTCCTCTGCGCCTACCATTCCACTTCTGAGTGTCTTTGGTTTCTTTGCTTCTGGTGCAGTTCTTGCAGTGTTTGTAGTGTTGCTTAAGAAAGAAACTGCTGCAATTCACCATGTTTCCAATGGCCGAGGCCAGGTGAGATAGTGGTTAAGCTCACAAGAGAATCCAAACGGATTCTCTATTTGGCAGCATCAATAGTGTCGCTTCTGTTCATGCTTTTCTTTGCATGGACATTGATTCAGTATTTCTTTACGCCTGCTTCAAGCACTTCTGCTCAAGAAGCTCCTACCGCACAAGGTCAGACGGTAGTAGGTGCTTCTGGCACACAAACAGACTCTCAGACGTCACAGACGCAAGGGAGCTCTAGTTCAGACGCTCAATCAAATGCTGATGCGTCTAAAACGCAGGATTCTTCTAATCAGAAAACATCGGAGCCTTCTAACTCTGGTAACTCAACAAACGCTGTAGCTGCTCCTCGTAAAGAGAATAGTGCGCTTTCTGTAAGTGTCACGGTTGACGGCTCTGCAGCCAAAGGACCTTCATTTACCGTCAACCTCCAGGTGCAAGAGGGTACGTCAGTCTATGACGCGTTGCTTGCAAGTGGAGCCGGGGTAAATGCACGTAACACGTCGTTTGGTATGTACGTTGCGGCTATTAATGGGCTTGCAGAGCGTGACCATGGTCCACAGAGCGGTTGGGTATATTCAGTTAACGGTGTTCAGCCTAACTACACGTCAGATGCATATGTTCTGCACGATGGCGATTCGGTTGTTTGGACGTACGTTAACGCGGTGAACTAATGAATCCCGCGCGCAGAAGCTTTTCTCGCCTTCATCCACTTGCTACGGTTGTGCTGTTTGGATGTGAGGTTGTGCTTGCCGCATTTTCTTTTCAGCCTCTCTGTGCGCTGATTGCTTTTCTAGGAGCGCAGCTTTGTACAATCCAGTTGTTTGACGCCAAACATGCTGCCAAACAGCTTGTTTGGTATGCTCCAATTATTATATTGATGGCGATAATCAATCCGTTTTTCTCGGCATCTGGCTCTACCGTTTTGTATTCTTTTGGGCACACGCAACTGTACGCAGAAAGTCTGGTGTACGGGGCTACCTCGGGTCTTGTGCTTGTAAGTACTTTGAGCTGGCTTGAGTGCCTGTTTGCAGTAGTATCACCGCTCGAGATGTTACAGCGATCAAGTGTGCGTTTTCCCGGATTACAGTTGGTCTTGAGTCTTTCTGTGCAGCTTATGCCACAACTACTTTCTGATCTGACAACAGCCCGTCAAATTCAGTCAGCAAATACCGCAGCTAGAAGGTGTGATTCTGCTGTGCAGTCACATCAGCAAAGCCGTGTTCCAAGTCAAAGCCGTCTTTTGAGCGCGAGAAAAACTATTGTGCAATCAGCTGCCACCATTAACGCAGTGTGCATGAGCGCGCTGGAGAAGTCGATGAGTACGTTTCAGTCTATTGTGTCTCGAGGTTGGGGGATGGCAGGACACAGGAGTAGATGGAGCGCTGAAGTGCTTGACGCCTATGATACTGTGGCGTTGCTGGTATTTACTTTCTTAAGCGTTATAGCAGCGGTTTCTTTGTATATGCTGGTACAAGCTTGGGAGTTTTATCCCACTATGCCAGAGTTCCAAGTGAGTTTTTGGTATCTGGGCGTAGTGCTGTTTAGCGTTTTACCAGCAATTTTTGTGCGTATTGATACTGTCTTATGGGAGCAGTCTGTATGAGTGAGCATTCTTCCTATATTCAGAATTCACTTACTACTTCAGTTAGTAAAGAAGTAGTTCTAGCTATTCAAAATCTCTCGTTTGCGTATGCTCTAACTCCAGACCGCAACGTTGTAGAAGATTTTTCCTGTGAGGTTTGTGCTGGTCAGATTAGTCTTTTACTGGGACCAACTGGTTCAGGCAAGTCCACCATTTTGAGCCTCATTAAGCCCGAGATTGCGCCTCAAGGTAGGAGAGAGGGTTCCATTATTGTTTGCGGCCAAGAGGTTTCTACGATGACGCAGGCGCAATCCGTAGACACCATTGCATTTGTGCCACAAGCTACCGCACAAGCACTTGTGTGCGAGACACCTTTGAAAGAGTTGGCTTTTGGCCTGGAAAATCGAGGCGTTTCAGAGAAAGAAATGCGCCGTCGCATTTTTGAGACGGTCAGTTTCTTTGGCATGGAATCGCTCTTGCACAAGCGCTGTAACGAGCTTTCCGGGGGAGAACAGCAGCTAGTAGCCCTTGCTGCAGCGCTTGTCATGCGCCCAAAGCTGCTTTTGCTGGATGAGCCAACCTCGCAGCTGGATCCGTTTGCGCAGAAGAGTTTCACCGCGCTCCTGGAGCGAGTGGCGCGCGAGCTCAACGTTGCCGTGCTTGTTGCCACCCACGACGTCACCGCGTTCGAGTACCTTGCTGACGCGCGCGTCTGCCTTGGTGGCGAGAAACCCGATGCGCTCCAAGCAGACAGCTCTTCTCGCCAGGCGCTCTGTCCTTGCAGCTCCGCGCCAAACCAAGCATCCACCGCGGCCGACAGCACGCCCGTGCTCGAGTTCAGCGCTGTGACGTTTGCGTATCCGCAGAGTAATCAGCTGGTGCTCAGCAAGTGCTCGCTTGAGGTCACGGGGCGAGAAATTCGTGCGCTCGTAGGCGGCAATGGCTCAGGTAAGTCAACGTTGCTAAAGCTTGCAGCAAGTGTTCTCCGTCCAAGGCGTGGACATATTTACAACCAGCTCCAGCAATCCCAAGGATACATTCCACAAGATCCCAATCTGCTCTTTACCTGCCAAAGTGTGGGCGAGGAGCTTGCTCAGTGGCAGCAGAGTGGCGCCTATTCTGATCAGGATGTTCAGGAGCTTCTGGAAGCTTCGGGACTTCTTGCGCGAACAACATATCAGAAGCTTATGTCTTCTCATCCATACGATTTGTCTGGTGGACAGCAGCAACTCTTAGCCCTCGTAAAAGTGCTGCTTACAAAAGCGCGTCTGCTTATTCTTGACGAGCCAACAAAAGGCTTGGATGCCCCAACCAAAGATGCTGTTGTCAATTTGCTCTCTCGTGCACAGTCAGAAGGTGCAACCATAGTAGTAGCAACGCACGACATGCAGTTGATATCGCGCGTTGCTGATAACGTTTCTCTAGTTTTTGATGGCCAGATTTCTCTGACAGAGCCAACCTCAGAGTTCTTTGAGAACTCTTGGGTATGGTCGGCGGAGTAGGTGGCTAGAATCTCAAGAATGGCTCCTCGTCCTGACCAAGCTCCTCAAGGAGCTCATCGTCAAGATCGTTGATGTCGCCAAACTCCTCGTGCTCATGCTCTTCTTCATCTTCCTCATGATCATGAGCATGCTCATTGAAGCCGTAGGCATTTGCTGTCTCATCATCAAACTCAAGCGTTGGAAGAGCGCTGGTGATGCTGCACAGACCAACTCCTGCAGGCATAATTTTTTGCCACTGAGCAATCAGAGGAGTGGTGGGAACTTCTCCCAGCTCAACAATGGAATCCAAGAAAATCTCTTTTGCACCGTCAAGCAGGTCAGATGACTTTGCAACCTCAATAAGGTGCTCCGAGAAAAGCTCAAGCGCATGATCTGTGGAATCTGCCTCAACAATGCAAGGCATAAGACAATAGTTGTCAGTAGAATCAAGCTCGTCATTGTAGCTAAAGTTTCCCAGATAGATCATAAAGACCTCCTTGTTGTAGTTTCAAATCATCTTATGCCAAAATAAGACAGACCTTCTTGATATTTTTATTTTGACGGTAAGCGTGAGGTTCTTGTGGATAATCGGTACACGTTATCAATAGTCTTAGAGGTTGTGGCACTCTTTGCTACACCTATTATTCTTGCTGTTGAAATGATATATTTTCCCGATTTTACCGCGGTATCTTCAATTATTTTAGCGATCATTTCAGTTGCATTATTTATGTTAAGTTTTGAGGCAAAGAAGCCCTCAGTTGCCAATTTGGTACCTACTGCCGTCTTTAGCGCCTTAGGTGCTGCGGGAAGAATTGCCTTTGCACCTTTCGCATATGTAAAGCCTGTTTCCGCAGTTGCTATCTTCGCGGGAGCGTTTCTTGGCAGGCATGCGGGCTTTTTGATAGGTGCCTTATCTGCGCTTCTTTCAAACGTTTTCTTTGGTCAGGGCTCGTGGACACCATGGCAGATGTATGCGTGGGGGCTTGTTGGCTATCTGGGAGGCCTTCTTGCAACTTTTACCTCAGCTTGCCCTGCATCTTCTAAACGCCCATCCGTCCAACAAGGCGAGAAACCCCACAAACTTCCGCCTTTCTTGCTTATGATCTGGGCATTTATATCCGGGCCATTCTTTGGCCTTGTAATGAACGTGTACTTTGTTATTGGATTTGTACATCCCTTAACGCTTGAATCCGCTCTTCTCGCATTTGCGGCTTCAATTCCGCTTGATCTAACGCACGGCGTAGCAACGCTTGTTTTCTTGATTTTGTTATGGCTTCCGTGGCAAACATCCGTTAGCCGAATCCTCACAAAATACAATCTTACTGGTAGGAGCTTTAGATAATCCATCTTTTTCCGTTTACCTAAAATGCCTTCCATTTTGCGACCTTTGATCTAGACTGTATTCACTGTCAGCCCCCAGATTTTGGGGGTAAAAATGCAACCTACATCTATCCTTACCGCAACGGCAAACTCAACACTTGAGCTGCTTGCTCCTACACGCTGCGTTGTGTGCGAGAAACCCGGCCAGCTCCTCTGCGATGAGTGTCGGGCAAAGCTGCCATGGATCTCTCAGCAGTGGGCATGTCCTAATTGCGGAGCTCCATACGGGAAGCTTGTTTGTTCAGAGTGTGCAGATAAAAAGAAACGACCTGTTCAGTGGGAGAGTAGAGCGGTCATTTGTGCCATGGGATTTAAGGGTCCTCCTGCACGGTTGATTTTGACGCTTAAGGATGGACACGAGTTTCGACTGGCACCGGTAATTGCTGCAGCTCTATTGTGTGCGCTTGAAGAAGCCTCAGCATGGAAAGCTCGTGACGGTACCTCTCGCTTTGATAGTTCAAAAATTGATGGCGTTTCCTTTATTCCAGCAACTGCAGAAGCGTACGCGCGCAGAGGCTTTGATCATATGGAACTTGTAGCTCAATCGTTTTGCCAGCTTACAGGCTTGCCTTTGTATGACGTGCTTATACGTCCTCATGCAAAGGACCAAAGAACACTCTCATCCGCTCAAAGGCAAATAAATTTGAAAGGAAGTATTGCTTGTACTGTGCCGGTTAATCAATCAAATATTTTACTTTTAGATGATGTTGTAACTACGGGAGCATCAATTAGAGAAGCCACTAGAGTACTTTGTGCCGCAGGCGTGCATTCTGTAACCGTAGGCGCATTAGCTCGCGTATGGTGAGTTACCTATGGTTGCAAACGGCTATACTTGATAAGTCTTTTCAGGTCTGTGGTTGCGAAGTTCTCCGTGAGCTTTTAGTCCATGACAGACGAGGTCAAAGGGATCCACGTAAGTTTGCGTGTGCGCACGTAAACGATCATGGCTCGTCCTAGAAGTAAGCCATACCGCCTGTTATATCAAAGAGACAAAGGGTCTCGCAGGCGAGAGAACTACTAGTGGAGCTGCTGCGGTAGCAAAGCAAACGTTCCAGTATGCGAGTGTGGGGTCAAATACCAGGTCAGCTGAAAAGACACTTGAATAGAAGAAGGAGTTCTGATGACGCGCGGTAAAAGCTCTCTTAAGGTATTACTTCTTATAGCACTTGCTGTTGTTTTAACAGGATGCTCCATTGGTCCTATCAACATTGATCTGGATAAATGGTTCCACGTCAAGTCAGTGCAAGAGGCAATCCAAGAGAAGCGAGAAGCCCGTCAGCAGAAGATTCCTGATTCCTCACTGCACACAGCTGGCACTTTGACCGTTGGTCTACGTACTCAGTCAGTAACAGCTCCAATGGTTGTGGCCTCAGAAGCTGGAACATTGCAGGGAATTGACGTTGAAATAGCTTCTGCAATTGCAGATCAGCTAGGCGTAGACGTCAAGTTTGTATCAGTTAACGGACCAGTAGATGGCCTACAAGCAGGTTGCGACATTGTCATGGATGTCAGAAGTGGTGAAGACTCAACTAGTACGCTCATTTCTGGTTATGCTGAGTATGCAACAGCTCTTTTCCATAAAGGTTCAGAGACAAACATTACCGCTGATAGTTTGAGTGGAAAATCAGTTGGCGTTCAAACGGGTTCTTTGTCTGAGCGCGCAATGGGTCAGGTACTCACAGGCATGTCTGTTCAGGGTTTTTCTAACCTAAACGATGCTTTTGAAGCACTTGAAAATGGCTCCATTGATTATGTGGCCTGTGATGCATATGCTGGTGCTTATTTAGCAGCAAACAAAGATATTTCTATGGTTGGTGTAGTTGACGTTCCATCCACGATTGGTATTTCTGTAGCAACAAGTAACAAAGCTCTCGCTACACAAATTCAGCAAGCTCTTTCAGCTATTCAATCTAACGGTGTCGAGGGAGTTATTAGAAACAAGTGGATTGGCACCTTACCACACCTTTCAACTACCAATAAGATTTCTGGTCTTGTGGAAGTTTCTACGCAACCTACCAGCGCTGATTCAGCTACATCTTCCTCTGAGCAAAATTAATCGCACATAAAGAGAAATAGTCTCTAACCGTTTACCGCTCAATTCAACTTTTTATGGAATGATTGACCGACAAATGGGTATTGTTGTTATACAGACATCAGTTAGAAGATGTCTCGTGTATCCGATAGGAGGCTCCTATGGTGGACATCAAGATTTCGGGACGCAAGGTAAGCATTTCTGAGGCTTTGCACACACACGTAGATCAGAAAATCGGTGATGCTCTTAAAGTATTTGACATCACTCCTATGTCTTGCGATGTAGTTCTTAGAGTAGACAAAAACCCATCAAATCCAGATAGAAAGACAGCTGAGGTTACGGTATTTGTTCGTAACAATGTTGTTCGTGTCACTGCTAGCTCTGATGATATGTATGTGGCTATTGATGAAGCAGCAGAAAAAGTTTCCAGACAGCTGCGTAAGTACAAGACAAAAGTTGTTGAGCGCCGTCATCATGTAAAGTCTGAGCGCGGAGTTGCTCTTACACAAGAAGATCTTGCCAATCTCATTGAGATTCCAGCTGAAGACCTTGATGACCAGCTTGTTCGCGAGAAGTACATTGATCTTGAGCCTATGACGGAAGAGGAGGCGCTTGTCCAAACTGACCTTCTCGGCCATGATTTTTATGTCTTTGTTAATTCTTCCACTGGTTTGACTAATGTCATCTACCATCGTAAAAATGGTGGTTATGGAATTATCAAACCTAAGATTGAGGAACAAGATGTTCAATAAAAAAGATAAAGCCGAAGAAGAAATCAGCGAGGTTGCCTTTGAAGATCTTGAGCCTACTGAGCTTTCAGCTGCATATCATAAGCCCAGTAACGTTCGAATCATCATGGACTCTTGCGCAGACTTTGCTCCAGGAATTGCTGAACAGCTAGGTGTTGATATCATCCAGTTCCCTTATGTGGGACCAGATGGAGAGCACTATGATGACGGCTGGAAGAGCATTAGTGCACATGAGTTCTTTGAGGGTATGCGCAAGGATAAAAAGCTGCGCTACACCACCTCTGCAATTACTCCTGGTCATTATCTTGAGATCTTTGAGAAAGCTGCAAAGCAGGGCACACCAACGGTGTATCTGTGCTTTACCTCGGCTCTCTCTTCATCCTACTATGCAGCTGAGCAAGCAGCAGATATGGTAAGAGAGAAATACCCAGACTTTGAGATTTACGTAGTCGACAATGGTGCACCTTCGTCTGCAGCTCAGCTTTTGGGTCTTGAAGCAATACATCAGGCCAATAAGGGTCTCTCGGCAAAAGAGATTGCCGAGTGGGCAGCAGATGCGCGTAACTATATTCATGGCTACTTAACACTTGAGACCTTGGATGCTCTTGCTGCGGGCGGTCGTATTCCTGCTGCTGCAGCAAATATTGGCGGCAAGCTTGATGTAAAGCCAGAGCTTACTTATGACTCAACAGGAGCTCTTACCGTCAAGACAGTGTGCAGAGGTCGCAAGAAGGCGCTCAAGTCTCTTATCCAGGACTTTAGAGATAGCTATTCTCATGACACTTCGCTTCCTGTTGGCATTATTTCTGCAGACGCACAGAAGGATGCTAATTGGCTAGAGGCTCAGATTCGTAAAGAGAAGGGCTGCGAGGGACTTACCATTATTCATAGCCAGGTAGGACCAGTCATTGGTGCTCACGTTGGACCAGGCATGGTGGCTATTGTCTTCTGGGGCACTGACCGCCGCGAGAAGCTTTCGCTTTCTGACCGAATTGCTAACAGGGTTCGTAAATCTAATTAACGGGTACAAGGTATGGGGTCGCTCTTTGGAGCGGCCCCAGTTTGTATATTTATTTCAGTCTGAAAGGACTCATACATGGCACTGAGCAAGAATGCAAAGGTTGCTTTTATTGGAACAGGCATTATGGGTGCTCCTATTGCAGAGCACCTTATTTCTGCTGGTTATGACGTTACTGTTTACAACAGAACACCAGAGAAAGCGCAAAAGCTTGTCTCGTTGGGCGCTCACGCTGCAGAGAGTGTGGCAGATGCTGCAAAAGACGCTGACGTTGTCTTTACCATGGTTGGTTATCCAACTGATGTTGAAGACGTTTACTTGGCAACAGATGGCCTTATCCGCGTTGCTAAGAAGGGCGCATACCTTATTGATCTGACCACTTCTTCATCTCAGCTTGCTCGTGATATTCACGATGCTGCTGAAATTGAGGGAAAGCATGCCTTTGACTGTCCGGTTACGGGCGGTCAGAAAGGCGCCCAGGACGGTACTCTTACGCTGATTGTCGGCGCAACTGAGAATGATGTTGAGCCAGTACGCGCTCTTCTTGAGACCTTCTCGGCAAAGATTTTCTGCATGGGTGGTGCTGGTAAGGGTCAGACCGCAAAGCTTTGTAATCAGGTATCTCTTGCATCATGCATGATTGGCTATGCAGACGCAATGGCCTTGGCAGAGCAGGGTGGACTTGACGTTGAGCAGATGCTTGAGGTTGTTGCTAGTGGCATGGGTTCTTCTCGCGCACTTAAAGAGCTTGCTCCTAAGTCGCTTGAGGGAGACTTCCAACCAGGATTTTTGGCTGAGCACTTCCGCAAGGATATTGCGCTTGCTCTTGCTCAGTCTGAGGACCTTGAGATTACGCTTCCTGGTGCAGAAACTGCGTTTACCCTCTATGACATGCTGTGCCAGATTGGCGGCGCTCGTAAGGGTACTCAGGCAATCTCGCTACTCTATGCTGACGAGGCAACCAGCACTGCAGCTGGTCTTGACTGGTCGCTTCTTGAGAGCCAGGAAGATGAGGGTGAGCACGAGTGCTGCTGTGGCCACGACCACGAAGATGGTGATCACGAGTGTGAGTGCCATGGTCACGGACATCATCATGAGCATGAAGGTCACGAGCACGGTCATGACGGCCACTGCTGCCACTAAGTGCTAGCCGCAAAGGAACCCCGATTATGAGTGATATTTCTACTCCTCAGAGCTCTATTGCGGTTTTCATCGATTATGAAAATTTGGCACTAGGAACAGGCAAAAGAAAGAAAAACGGCCACCAGGAACCAGGTCATCTTCCAGAGATGAAGCTCATTATGGAGAGGCTGGTTGATAAGGGACGCATTACTGCTAAGCGCGCATACTGCGATTGGCAGCGCTTTCCAAATGCTATTACACCCCTACATGAGCTTGGCATTGAGCTCATCGAGATTCCAGATAGGGCCTATACCGGCAAGAACTCTGCCGATATTAGACTTGCGGTAGACGCTGTTGAGATGTGTCTTACTAAAGACCACATTGACACCTTTGCTGTGCTTTCTGGTGACTCGGACTTCTCACCACTCGTGGCAAAGCTTAAAGAGGCTGGTAAAACAGTCATTGGCGTTGGTATGAAGGAGTCTACCAGCTCGCTTCTTGCTGAAGTTTGCGACGAGTTTATCTTCTACGAGGATATTTTGAGTTCTGGCAGAATTCCAGACTTTAAAGAGAAGGTACCTGTCGAGAAACACGACTGCTATCAGCTCTTATTTGAGACCATTGAGTCTTTGGAGCGCGAAAGCGAAACATTTATTTATGCGTCTCGTTTAAAGGAGACTATGCGAAGGAAGCGTCCACAGTTTGCTGAGGCAACTTATGGATATCGTTCGTTTACTTCTCTTTTACGTGAAGCATCGAGCCTTGGATTTATTAAAATTCATGAGGATCAAAAAAGCGGCACCGTTGTCGTAGACGGATTTAGAGAATAAAGGGTGTTTTAGAGAGGATTTAGGTTTCATGGCAGAAAAGAAAGAAACTGCTCAGAAGCCAAAAAAGGCTTCAACTAAGGCAACCGCAAAAGCGGGCTCTACAAAGGCGCCAAAAGAAGAAAAGCAACCTGCTAAAAAGGCTACTAAAAAGCCAACTATGGCACAGATGAAAAAAGTGAATGCATTGGTCATTGCTTTATCTGATGCTAGTAGGCGCGCTCGTCAAGACGCATCTCATGAGCTTGCGGAGCTAGCCCATATTGCTCCTCTTGCTTTTGAAGAGCACATTGATTCTCTTATTGATGCACTATATAGGCCAGAGGCACAAACCCGTTGGGAAGTACTTGATGCGCTTGCCAATCTGAGCGCTCACTTTGGTGACCAGGTCTTTAAGGCATTTGATGCTGCTGAGGCTTCTCTGTTTGACGATGACTCAGCAACGGTGCGTCTCGCAGCATTTTTGTTCCTCTGTCAGTACGGAGCAACTTCTGCAAAGCATTCTGATGAAGCATGGCCACTTCTTGATGAGGCGGTTCAGTGTTATCACGGAGATGCTGAGTACCATGATATGCTCCAGGGTCTTCTCGCCTTAGCACACGGAACTATTTCTAAGGATGTGAAGAAGGCATTGTCTCAGCGCATGAAGTTTGATGCAGAAAATGCCACTGGATACATCAAACAGTATTCGGAAGAGATTGTTGCAGCTACCAAATAGTTTGTTTTGCATGTAAACGACTGTGTGCAAACGGGGGAGTTTACTGGTTGTATGTTTTATGCATGCTAATAAGAGTAAACTACAGGTTTGTATTATGTACGCATAGTTGCATTAAGCGATGAAAGGCAAGGATATGCCATCTATTGATGTAAAAAAGAACTCAAAGATCTTTATCGGAGTAGGCGCAGTTGTATTGTTTGCTCTTGGTATTGTCATCGGTCGCTTCCTTCTGGGCGGTGGCGGAGCTACTGGTTCTTTGAACGGTCGCACCACACTTTCTGAGGGTGAGCTCAACACTCCTATTGCTTCTTATACCTACAACGGTCAGACCAAAGAAGTAACTGCTCGTGAGGTTATTGAGAACACTTCTGGTCTTGACGCAGCAAAGCAGTCTGACGGCACCTATGCTGTCCCACCAGCGGATAAGATTATTGGTTACGTTCGTAATGCTCTTGTTGTTGCTGAGGCTCAGAGTAAGGGTATTACCGTTACTGATGACGAGATTACCAATTACATGCAGACCAACTTCAAGACTACAGATGTTAGCCAGATTGCTTCTGCATACAAGCTCTCCGAAGACGTTGCAAAGAAGCTCATCAATGACGCTGTCATTATGAAGAAGTATCGTGATAGCGTTCTGACTACAACCCTTCCAGATGCTCCACAGGCACCAACTGCACCTGAGGACGGCAACTCTGAGACTACAAGCCAGGAGTACGCTCAGTACATCATTGGTCTTGCTGGCGATGAGTGGGACGCTAAGAACAACACTTGGGCTTCCCAGGATGGCGATTACTACAAGCAGCTCTCTGCTTATTCAATCTCTAACGATTCCGCTTCTTATGCAGCTGCTCAGACCGCTTATCAGGTTGCAATGAGCAAGTACTCTGCTGTTGCAAGCAAGGCATCTCAGGAGTGGTCACAGAAGATTAACGAGATTCTTGGTAAGGCATCTATTGCTGTTTACTCTCTTGCTCTCTAGGATCTGAAAAGCAATGAAAGTTGCTATTAGCGCTTGTTTACTTGGCCTCCCCGTCAGATATGACGGAGGGGCCAAGCCTGTTTCTGCAGTACAAAGACTGGCTCAAAAAGTAAGCGTCACAAAGATTTGCCCCGAGACTTCCTCGGGCCTTCCTGTTCCTCGTCCACCCGCGGAACAGCGAGAAGGACGCGTTTGGCTCAAGGATGGCTCGGATGTTACCGAGGACTTTGAACGTGGCTCTAAGATTGCTCTTAATGCCGTTACGTCTTCTGATATAACGCTCGCCGTTTTAAAGGCAAAGAGCCCGTCTTGTGGTGTGCATGAGATTTATGATGGTACGTACTTAGGAAAGCTTGTTTCTGGCGAGGGAACACTTACTCGTCACCTCTTAGAGGAGGGGATTTGCGTGGTTACCGAGAAAACCATTGAGAATGTAAGCCCATCTGTTGAGCATCCTGTTGCTCTTATTTTGGGAACCGGACTTGGTCATCTTGCTGATTTGGTAAAGCCAGTTCGTCGTATTGATTATCGTGACATTCCAGGTTTCCCTGTTGACGCTTCTCCTATGGCAGGTCACAGCTTTGAGGCAACCATTGGTACTATCGATGGCGTGCCTGTAGTTGTTTATCCTGGTCGCGTGCACCTCTATCAGGGCTATTCTGCAGCTGAGGTAACCTCTCTTGTTCAGCATGCACATCACTTAGGCTGCAAAGACATTATTTTTGCAGGTGCAACAGGCGCTGTTTCTGGTAATGCAAAGACTGGTCTTGGTGTTATTACTGACCAGATCAACCTCACCGGAACCAATCCGCTTGCAGAGTGGGCAGGTCTTCGCGATGTTGAGACCCCATTTGTAGATATGAATGATGCCTTCTCGCCTTATCTAAGAACGCTTGCACGTGGCGTAGCGGATGACCTCAAAATTGAGCTTAACGAGGGTGTTTTTGCTGGTCTTTTGGGACCAAACTTTGAGACTCCTGCAGAGGTTGCTATGCTTCGTAGCTTTGGTGTTTCATATGTTGGCGTTTCCACAGCTCTTGAAGTCATTATGGCCCGAGCACTTGATATGAACGTGTTAGCTTTGACGCTTGCAGCAAATCCAGCTGGTGCTCATGGAACTACGCATAAGAGTGTTCAAGAGGCATCCGAGAAGTACGCAGATGATCTTGAGCGCCTTGTTCGTGGTGTTCTCGGGCTTCTTTAATATTCTCGCTTGAATTAAAGAGGTCTTGCCCGTATAGTTGTTAGCGCGCTTTTGCACGCCAGCATAGCTCAGTTGGTAGAGCACCGCTCTCGTAAAGCGGGGGTCATCGGTTCAAACCCGGTTGCTGGCACCACGTTTTCCCTCGTAGCCGCCTTGTGCGGCTATTTTTATCTCGGTTTGGCCACACTTTGGCCACATTTTGGCCACAAACTCTCACGGCTGATTTTGACATCAGTTCACGGAACGGGTGTTTAAGCATTTTCGCGTTTTGCGATTTCGAGCAAGTCGGCAACGAACCAAAGCAGAATTGCACAAAGGCAAACCGCGCCACATACGCCCGCCACAATCACAGCAATTTGTGAACCCGCGGCATAATTGGCAAGCACACTTTGTGTGACCGTGTGTGTAGGCACTCTCTGAGCTAATGACATTTCCTCGGCGATACGTGCCGCAAATGCTGCGTTAAGCGCGTACGCGATTACACCAAGCACAAACGTTGCTATTGAAGTGTTCTTGAATTGCTGCTTTCTTGTTTGCAGCGTCTTTTGTGTTGCTTCCTGGACTTCTGACATAACAGCACCCCTAATTCATTATTTACTTACAAATCAACTGCCAAAATAAAGTCAACGAAAATTAACGCCACCCCCCCCGAGAAAACTAGTAAAACTATTTATGCGCTCGTTGACATTCGCATACCGTTTTACGCTTGGTATTCTTCTATTGCCTGTTGTACCTTATTATGCAGCTCAAAGGCGCGTTTTTCTTGTTCTTTGATTGTAGGTGTGCTTTCCCAGCCGACAAGTTCGTCAAGTGTGCAGTCTAAAACACGACATACTTTTAGTGCGTCGCCTAGGGTAATCTCGGTCGTGCCGCGTTCCCACCGTCCGACAGCTTGATAATTCGAGCCGATTTTTTCGGCTAGTTCGGTGAGCGTTAAACCCTTCTTGGTACGTAACGCTCTTAGTTGTAAATCAAACTTACGCATTTAGTACCTCCTCTAAGCAGCGATTATAAACAATCTTCACAAGATATTCAAATAATTAAAATTGATACTTGAATATCAAATTTTGATATTTTATTATGTTATTGTTCACCTAGTGAACAGAGTACCTTGAAAAGAAAATACTACTAGAAATAGTAGGGGACTAGTCACCAACGACTATATGTTGTATGTGGCGACTAACCACAATAAAAAAGTTAAATAAAATGTTCGTTGCAAAAAGTAAGGAGAAATTAACGTGTGGAAAGGAGAAATCCTATCGCAGAACTTGCGAGCTGAACGCGCAAGGCTCAATATCTCTCGCGCTGAACTTGCAAGCAGAAGCAAGGTAAACATTTCAACAATCGAAAAGCTAGAGAACGGGAGACAGCAGAACATAAACACTACTGTTAGAACTATTTACAACCTCGCGGACGCTCTGAACGTCAAGCCGCAAGAGCTGGTCGGGTGGGAGTAGACATGGCAGTACCACAAAACGCAGGTGCAGCGTGGTAGTACGTTTGGCAACCTCGCAACCGCTATTCGGCTGACGCAGGAAACGCACAACCAGCGTATAAAACAGTAATGCGCCACGGCAACGCACGGCTAACAAAAAGCCGTTTCAATGACAGTTATTACGTGAGAGAGGACAGCGGCAACACGTGGCTGCTAGGCAGCTTCGAGAACGCGAACGCAGCGGCAAAGGCGTTCGGAAAGTGGCACAAATGCCACAGCAACTAATAAAGCCCCATTTAAGCGGCAACTTAAACAGGGCATGCCCGAGAAAGTAGAGAAAATATGGGCGATAAGAGTATACAACTCTTCTATTCCGAAGAGTTCGGCGAGCTAACGACGTTCGCCGACAGTCGCGGCAACCCTTGGTTCGTTGCCCGTGACGTATCCGACGCGCTCGGTTATCGCATGCCGTCGGACATGACGCGTCGATTAGACGCGGACGAAAAGGATACGCAGCTAATGCGTACCCGCGGCGGCATGCAGCGCGTCGCAATTATTAACGAGCCTGGCTTATATTCAGCCGTGATTGGCTCAAAAATCCCACAAGCAAGAAGTTTTAAACGCTGGATAACGCACGAGGTGTTACCAGCAATCCGGGCGAACGGCGGTTATATCGCCGTGAACGGTACGGAGACAAACGAAGAGCTGCTCTCACGCGCCCTAATCGTTGCCAACGACGCTATCAAGCGTAAGGACGCGCTAATCGACAAGCTCGCGCCAAAAGCCCGCTTCGCGGACGCGGTGGCCGCCGCTGACGGCACGTGTCTAGTCGGTGAGCTGGCTAAAATGCTGCGACAAAACGGCGTTGAGGTCGGACAAAATCGGCTCTTCGAGTGGTTGCGCTCCGACGGTTATTTGGGGCGTTTTGGCAGCAACTGGAATGTACCTACACAGCGAGCAATGGAACTCGGACTATTCCGCATCAAAGAGACAGCCGTTCATAAAGCCGACGGAAGCGTGACAATCAGCCGCACGCCCAAAGTAACCGGCAAGGGTCAAACGTACTTCTTCGCGCGCTATGCGTACGGAAACGAAGAACCTACCGACTAAACAGCTTCTTAGCGCGCTAGAAGCCGCTGAACTCATTGGAATGAACAAACGCACTGTTGAACGCATGTGCGCGACAGGCGAGCTTCCGGCGGTGAAGCTGCGTAAAAAATGGCTGATTAACAAAAACCTACTTTATGCCCGATTGGGGTTAGAAAATGAAGAACTTACTTAAAGGCACGTTCGGCGTGCTTGCTGCGGCTTGCGTTGCCGTAATTGCCACAGGCGGAGACGCGACGGTATCTATTATTGCGTACGACGTACTTGTATTCGCGGCTCTCGTACTCATTGGCTACCTGCTTTTTACCGCGGATGTGCCGTTTCTAGTCGAAAGGAGCAACAATGCTAACTAAAGAAGAGCGTTCAGCAATCGCTGAAAGAGTGGCGTCTTTTAATGAAGATTATCTTTGCTATGCGGATATCTACGAATGCTTATTTGGCGAACGCCCGCGATATAGTGCGCTATCAGAAGAATACGACAAAGCTATCAAAAGCCGCATTCTCGACCTATGCGACACGTCTAATATGACTGAGCTGCCGATGGATAAAGACGGTGAGGTTATCCGTGCTGGGGATACGGTATACAGCAAATACGGCAAAGAAACAAAAGTTACGCGCGTAGAATTAGCTGGTAGCGACTGGTTGATTGACACTGATGTTCAATATCCTTTTTTCCCTCAAGAACTCACGCACAAGAAGCCAGTAACAATCGAGTCACTTGTCGAGCGGTCCGAGCGCGTTCTGGCTAAAGGTCAGATGTCGTATTGGGCAGTTGGTGAAATTTGCGACATAGTCGACCAGCTCAAAAAGCTAGGTGATAGCGATGACTAACCGTGAAGAGGTAGCGAAGAAACTGCGTGAAAACAGCACTGTGCATACCACCGACGAGGCATATGTTGTTCTTCTTAATTGTATGGGCATTACATACGATTACGCTAACTTGTTCAACCGTCTAGCCGACCTCATAGACCCTACATGCAAGAATAGGCAAGTTGATATTAACAAAATGGCACCGATTGAGTTCAGAGCAGATAACTTTATCTGCTCAAACTGCGGCGAGACATTCTGTGCAGACAAAGAGGGAGTTAACGTCCCTATTGATTGGAGTTATTGTCCCGACTGTGGCGCAAGGGTGGTGCGCGATGAAGCCTAATAACTTCCGCGTTCCCGTTGTGACTGAACGCAAGCCAACAGCAGATGAACTGTACCTGCAAGCGTTGAGAGAAAAGCATGAGTGCTTGATTGCATACCGTCAAAGAAACGTCACAAGCCAGACTCTTTTTGAATGCACGCGCGACTTTGACGCAGCAATCGCGCATTACAAGAAGCTGGCGTGGAAGGAGGAGTAATGACAATCGAATTTACCCTTCCGTTCGTTCACGGCTTGCAACGCCCTAGAACGGGTAACGGCTTTGTCTACGACACAGCACGTAACAGAGCCGACAAAAAGGCAGTGGCCGACGCTTACCGCGAAGCGTGCTACCACAAGCCATTCAAGGCAGAACGTAACCAACCCGTGCGTATTTACATCAAGGCAGCACGTTCATTGCCAAAGACCACGCCAAAATGCGTTCTGTTTGAGCATGACACGCACAAGCCCGACATCGACAACATCGAGAAGCTCGTACTGGACGGGCTGAACGGCGTAGCGTACGAGGACGACGCACAAGTAATCGAGTTGAAAGCAACAAAGCTACCACGTTCGCGCTGCAAGGATACGACATACGTTACCGTCGATTTCGGCGCGGCAAACTTGAAGGAGGGCACATGGCAGAGCTAAACGGTACGGCAGCGTTTGAAGTTGAATTTTTGCAAGCGATTAGAGAGGACGCATATAACCGAGGATACATCATGGGCGTTTACAGCGTGCTTCTCGCCATTGCGAATGACGGCACGGAAGCGGCGTTGAAATTCGCGGAAGATTTCGTGTTCAAGTGCATTATTGACGACAAAACCCTTTATGACGAGCTGGAAAAGGAATTAGCAGCAGCGAGAGTGAGGAAAAATGATGACAGCAATTAAAGCAATTAAAGTGTTGCTGGTTTTTGTTACGGTATATTTCCTTGTTTTTTTCGCTACGGCTGCACTATTCCTGCTCTTTCAATATCTTTGGGAAAACATCAAAGATAGTTTTGCACTTCCCGCACTGGTTTTCTCTTCTTTTCTAACCACTTCTAGAATAACTTTTGACTTAGTTAAATCTGATTATTTTTAGGAGATAAATAAATGACAATTAACCTTGGTATTCCGCAGATTATTTGGCTTGTTCTCGTAGCTCTCGGACTAGTAACCGAGATTGTCTACCATGGCAAACCGCGCGAGCCATACAATGCTTATGCCTTCGTAGTCAAAACAGTTATTTATTTTCTGCTGCTTTATTATGGCGGCTTCTTCGGCTAGGAGGTTAAATGGAAAATATCGTGTCACTCATCATTGCTATTATTGCTTCTATTCTTTTCGTTCTTGCGGTAGCTGTTACTGCTCCAGTTGCAATTTACGTATCCCGAAAAATTAACGATTTTCTGAATTAAAACAGCATTTATTAAATTCCCCATTTTCTAAAACCAAATAGAAAGGCTTTTACCATGAAGAAGGTTCTTCAATGGCTGGCTGTTGCTGTCTTTGCGATGCTGGTATTTGTCCCAGCACTCGCACAGGCTCAGACAGTACCGACCACAATTACCAGCTTTAGAGTCACCGACAAGAACAAGCAGGACTTAACCTCTGCATTCACCAACCAAGACATCTACCTAACAGCGTCTTGGCAGGCACAAGGTGAAGTCCACGAGGGCGATACATTCTCGCTCGCTATTCCCGATGTCCTCGACTTCCCAGCGACTAACGCAGCAAGCTTCGACATTTACGCGCCGGACGGCGAGGTAATGGCAACGGCGCAAGTCACTCCAGGACGCGCCACAATCACATACACGGCGTGGGTCGAAGGCAAGGACAACGTACAAGGTACGCTTTGGCTTGCTGCACACGTTAAGGGTGACGCAGCAGCAGGCACAACCACGCTAAGGCTCATTGATGAAGCCACGGGACAGGTTGTCGAGACTAGCTTCGAGACAAAGCATTACGGCATTATCCAGCACGAGGTCATCGCAAAATGGGGCGTAAAGACCGACCACGGCACGGTCGAATGGTCAGTCAGACTCAACCACGCAGCGGATAACCTCACGAACGTTGTACTAGAGGATACAGCGCAAGAAGGTATACGCATTATCCCTGGCTCGTTTAGGCTCTACCGCGTTCACATGGACGCATACAGCAACATCGACCCTGCAAGCTGGGTGCGTGTGAACGTTCCCGAGCCAGTAATCAACGGCAGCGGCTTCACTTGGGACTTGAGCGGCGTGGACTTCCAAGGCAACCAGTACTTCATGTATTACGAAACAGAAGGTACAGAGACAACCTCGAACTCCATTCAGCTAAAGAGCCGCGAGACAACGCAAAGCTCACGCTATCAGTATGTAAGCCAGGATAGCGGCGGCAACGGTAACGGAGACAACAGACCAGCCGAGCCACAGCCCGAGCCACAGACTCCACCAACTCCAACACCTACACCCGAGCCAGTGCCAACGCCACAGGATAGTGACCCCGAGCCTAAGCCTGAGCCAGCAAAGCCAGTGAAGAAGGCAAAGAAGAAGGCTGTATTACCTGCAACTGGTGACTGGGATTACTTCATTAGCGCAACAACCGCACTATTCGGCGCATGTGCTGGCGGCTTTCTCGTCTATGTCGGCTTGGAGCTTGGAAAGGATAAGCACTAATGATTTGTCCTCACTGCATGAATGATGGCGGTATGTTTTACGGCATCGGCGTTCGCGAGACGGCGCACGGCTACTTCTTACACTGCGACTATTGCGGGTGCGAGAGCGCGACAAAAGCAACCAAAGAAGAAGCCCGCGAGGAATGGGCAAATTCCAAATTCTATGAGAGGTTAAAAGAAAATGGCAACAAAAAATAACGAGGTTATCGAGGTAAAAGCGGAAGTTATCGAGCCGCCCGCAATTCTCACCGACGGCGATAAATGGCTCGCAGAGACACGCGGCAAGGCTGCAACAATCGCAGCACAATACCAGCCGCACGACATCACCAACGAAGCCGACTATAAAGACGCTAAATCAGCTCGCGCCATGCTCCGCAAAGAGATTGCGGCAATCGACAGCGACCGGAAGTCGATGACTTCGACGCTAGAGAACGCAATCAATCGTTTCAAGGCTCACGCAGCCGAAGCAATCGGCGAGCTTACAACCCTAGAAGCCGCGTACAAGTCGAACATCACCGATTACGAGGAAAGGTGGGAGAGTACGCGCCGCGCCACGCTCCAGGAGGAATACGAGACATACGCACCCGATATCGCGCTACCACTTGACGGACAGCAAACCGCGCTCGTTCCCTTCGAGTTGCTACTAAAGCGTTTCGGCGCGGAGGGTAAGTGGCTCAACCGCTCGACAAACGAGCGTGCAGCCGTCGAGCATTTGCGCAAGTGCATTGACCGCGTCGCAAACGATATCAAGAACATCAACGCAACAGAAATGGACGACCGCGAACGCGTCGAAGTTAAGGGCGATTACTTCTCAACGCTAGAGTTTGAGAACACCATGTCGGCGATGATACAGCGTCGTATTCAGCGTGACAAAACAGAGCAGCTCGAACGCGAGCAGCAAGAGCGCGAGAGACAGTGGCAGGAGCAACAGGAGCGCATAGCAGCCGAAGCAGCCGCACGCCAACAGGAGCAACCACAGCCCGCGCCACAGCCAACACAGACGGTCGCAGAGCCACAGGCAGCACCACAGGCAACCGAGCCAGTAATGAAGTTGATTATCGAGGTTGAAGTAACACCTACACAGCGCGGCAATCTTCTTTCCTGGCTTAAAGCAAACAATATCCACGGTGTACTAAAGAGGAGCTAAACATGGCAAACGCACTTGTACAGTCCAGCAACAAAACAGGAGCGGAGATTGTCCGCTCACAGGTTAACCAAATTCAATACCTTATGCAGGACGTGTTACAGAAAGGCACGCACTACGACACTATCAAAGGTTGCGGAGATAGACCCGTATTACTTCAACCGGGCGCGGAGAAAATCGCGCTTATGTTCCGCTTTGTGCCTAAATATGAGATTACTAAAGAGGACTTAGGCAACAACCACCGCGAATATGACGTGACTTGTAATCTTCTCAATGAGGAAGGCTCAATCGTTGGCGTTGGTATGGGCTTATGCTCGACCATGGAGAAGAAATACCGCTACCGCAAAGATTGGCAAACCAAAGCAACCGTTGAAAACGAGGATATCGCCGACCTTTGGAACACGGTTCTAAAAATGGCCAAAAAGCGTGCGTTCGTTGACGCGGTGCGTTCCACAACCGCGGCAAGTGACATCTTCACGCAGGACATCGAGGAAGCACCTATGCAGCCGCAGCCAACGCACGAGCAGACCGATTTAAGCGAGATTAGAGCACTCTATAAAGAATGGTGCAAGGCGGCAAACGTAAGCCCGCAGGACGGCACACAGCTTCTATTGGATACCGTCAAAGCGTCGAGCATGGAGACGATGACTAACGACCAAGTAGCCGCAGCGGTAGCAGCTATGAAACAGGATATCGAGGACGCAGACGCGGGAGTCGAGACAGTCGAACCCGAGCCAAAGAAAGAGCATACACAGAGCGCGGCAGACTTTGAGGAAGTGACCTTTTAATGAGCATTAACAGAGTTAACATCACAGGCAATCTTACGCGCGACCCGGAGCTTAGAGCAACCGCGGGCGGTACGCAAATTCTTTCCTTCGGTGTCGCGGTCAATGACCGTCGCAAGAACCCACAGACGGGCGCGTGGGAAGATGTACCAAACTTCGTTGACTGTATCGTTTTCGGCCAGCGCGCCGAAGCAGTTTCCCGCTTCATTTCTAAAGGCTCAAAGGTTGCCATTGAAGGCAAGCTGCGTTTCAGCTCATGGGAAACCAAAGACGGCGACCGTCGCAGCAAACTAGAAGTTGTTGTCGATGAAATCGACTTCATGAGCCGCCCAAACGGTCAGCAAGTGACATCACCAGCCGCAGAAGCCGCGAAGGTGGCAGATACGCCCGTTTACGGTGCACCTCGCGCACCCGAACCCGAGTTTTACGACGCGGATATTCCATTCTAAGACAGCATAAACAACGCCTGGCGGTCGTTATGGCTGCCAGGCTTACTATGAGAGGTACAACATGAAGAAGGACAGAAAGAGACGCAAAGAAGCCATTAGAAGGCTCGAAGGGCTTGAATACTGGAACAAATCTGCGAGAAATGTTACTACGGTTGATGTTGTTGCCGCGCTTTGTCCGAAGCTTCTGCGTAACGTGTATACAGGAGAACTCAATCTAGAAACGTGCGCCGAGCTGCTTCAAGAAGTAAAGTCTCTCGTTGACATCAAGGACTATATGTCATGTCCTCGTTCGCGAGAGCGTGAAGCAATTCACATTGGCGATAGAGTTTACAAGGTAGACGGCGACGGCGAGCCGCTTATCGTTGAAGAAATTATCGTGCGTCATGGTGGTACACTGGTTCAGTGCAGCTACGCAAATAATACAGAGAATACTCGCGAGAATCACATTAGAAGAAGATTAACAAGGCTGTCGTTCTTCTCGCGTGAGTTAACCTTTGAAGAGCCAAATATAACGGCCATTCACTTGAATGAAATCAAGCAGAGCTTTTCATGCACCATTACCAAAGACGGTATAGAGTGGCATTATCTAGACTAATCAACAGGCCAGTAGCCATTTCGGTTGCTGGCCTTTTTTCGTTTCTATGCCTATTTGCATGCCAGTTATTACAAAAACGCATGGCGTGTCATGCAATATTGGAATAGCTTACACAGCATTTTCATATTTCGTTTCTACTCTGTTACATAATTGTTTCCAAATTGTAAACTTTGGCGACATACGCGACATTGAGGTACAAACGCGACATTTTTTAATTTCAATCTGCTATACTAAGGAAAACAAGTTTCCCAAAAGACCGCGACAGCAAGAGAAAAGAACCAGCGAAGGGAAACAATCACCCGAGACAACTTCTGGAGTACGACGTTTCACACCTAAGAGCAAAAGCGGGCAGACGCTTCAGCGGGTATCTGCACGCCTTTTGCGCTCCTTGCTTTCCAGTTTACATTCAAATGGCCATAGTACTATCGATTTGCGCGATAAGCGCATTTTTAATAACTATTATTTGTTGAAAACTTGTATAAAACGTGTTGAAAGTATGTTGATAACTAACGCGAGCAGTTGACATTTGAGCAGTTAAACGCTATCATTTAGCTACCGAGAGAGAAAGGGTGGCGCAATGGTATCAACGGCAAATGGTATCAAAGGGACAAGCGATAATTACGATTTAGCTTATTCATCATCTAAAGAACTGTTTACAGCATGTTTAGAAGCTCGTGAGCGTTGGTTTCAGACGCGAGAGAGAGTAAACGCGTACAAGCTCACCGAAGGCGCAAAAACGCAGAAGTTCAACGAAAGCGTATCAAGTACCAAAGACCCGGACACAATGCGAACCGTCGATATCCGTTTAATGCTAGAAGAAGACGAGAAGCGAGCAGCGAACGCATACGACAAGCTAAAAGAAACATGCGAGTATGTCCTCTATGGGAAAAACGGCGATAGTGGTTTATCGTCACTCATTGGCGAGGACGCAGCAAATATTATCAAGTTTCATTACATTCACGGTATGACATACGAGCAAACGGCATCGGTGCTCTGTATGAGTATCGCGTCAATCTTCAAATATGCACGCATAGCATGCGAGACATGCGACACATACGGGCTTCAACACGTCGCGGCAGGTCAAGGAATCGCAAACGCATAGAGCAAAGAATAATCAAAGATAAACGCATAGGTTACTCTCTAAAGTAACCTTTCTCGGGCAGCGGTCGTGTTCCTCTCCACGGCCGCTTTTCTTTTGTTGATTACACCCACCCTATACCCTAGGGGGTAGGGGGTAGCACGGGGGGGCATATGGGCGCAAATGTAAGACGAGCTAACAGCACACGCAGAAACGCGGTACGCGCAAGGGTACGCGCTCAATGCGCGCCCTGCTGGATATGCGGGCTTGATATCGATTACAACCGACCAGCACGCGACCCGCTCGCCTATGAAGCTGACGAGCTAGTACCCGTAAGCCAGGGCGGCTCACCCTATGACGCGGCTAACATACGGGCGGCGCATAGGTGCTGCAATGCGTGGCGTTCAGCGAAGAGCGTGGCCAAGGTTGAGAAGCTCAAAGCCGCCGCAATCGCCCGCGGTGCAGCATGGCAAACGCCTATAGACTTCGTGAACATCATGAGAGCAACGCAGAGCCACGCTATAGACTCAGAAACATTATTGCAGTACCAGCATACCACGACGTGGTAAACAGGAGCTTAGAATGGCTTACAGTGCCTAGTATAGGGGGGTCTTTTGCTGAAACAGGGCTCGCCATACCTTGCACCCAGGGCTAATATCCCCCCGATGTGTTTTTTTCACAACAAGCCGCCTAGCTGCGGCGATGTATATTCACCCTTAATATATGCAGGTGACAAATGGATATCAACGAAATTATCCCGTACGCCCGAAACGCGCGGCATAACAAGAAGGCTATTCCAGCCGTTGCGGACAGTATCCGACAGTTTGGACTTCGTGGCCAAATCGTGTTAGAGAGCCGCGATAACCCCGTGATTGTTACAGGCCACACGCGCGTTGAAGCGTGTAAATCTCTCGGCTGGAAAGAGATACCCGACGAGAACATCGCCTATTGCGACGGCTTAACGGAAGATGAAATCAAGGCATACCGTATCGCGGACAACAAAACGGGCGAGATATCAACATGGAATATTTCCATGCTCAAAAGCGAAGTCAAAAGCATTGGCAAGCTCGACATGTCAAAGTTCGGCTGCGACTTCAAGAGTAAAGACATGGCGTACGGTGCCCATATCTTAAACAATAATCGCGGCTGGAACATGGATATTTGTTGCCGTGATGATTGTACGGGCGCGTATGAGCTTCCACCGCTCGAGCCGTGCGACGTGAAGCCGCACGATTTAATCAGCTTCAACTTCTGCAAGACGGCGACCGATTTTAATTGCGGCGTTCATTTTTGCATTGATGATTACCAGTTCGAGCGCGTTTGGAACGAGCCGCATAAATACGTTGACTTGCTAAAGAAGTTCGAGTGCGTCGTTTGTCCCGATTTTAGCGTTTACATCGATATGCCATATCCGATGAAGCTATGGAACATTTACCGTTCCCGCGCGCTCGGTTTCTTTTGGCAATCGCAGGGGCTAAAAGTCGTGCCAAATGTTACGTGGAGCGACGCGTCGAGCTTCCCTTACTGTTTCGACAGCTTGCCACAAGGCGAAACGATTTTCATTTCTACCGTTGGCGTTACCCGCGACAAAGAAGCACGAGCTGGCGCGGTCGCTGGCTTTAGCAAGGCACTAGAAGCAACGAAGCCAAAGCGCGTTTTGCTCTTAGGCGACGCGCTCGACGTTGACTTCGGAGACATTGAAGTTTGCAACTATAAACCCTCATCGTTTAAGCGAGGTTAGCATGGCAAAACCTAAAAATTGGAAAGAATTACGCGCTGTTGTATGGGCTGGCGGTAAAGACGACCCCGATGTTGGGGATATACCAGGATTGGTGACACAAGAGAGCAGAAATGAAATCAGAGAGCAGTACCAGCAACTAGGATTTGTGAATGTTTGGAATACTGACAAAATAGATGCTGAGATAATGAACGAGAATTTGTCCAGGCTAAAAGAGCTTGAAGCAAAATATGGAGCGATTAAAGCGTCAGAAAATCCCGTGCTAAATGGAGTAGAGACTAACGCGTTTGCTTATGTTGCAAGCATACCAAGCAACAGAAAATCGCAATCTCTTAACTTTTCGTTGGGTGAGGGTCATACAAGCGCAAATGAATTAGCTGGTCGTGTTATCGTTGCGTCAAAAATTGGAAATTTTATGCCTTATGGCAAAAGCAGAAAAGAAGCCGTAGCCTACACGGTGACGCATGAATACGGGCATATGGTTCAAAACATTATGTACAGCAATTACACAGGTGTAAAAACTTTTTCCGCGTATTCAGATAGTGTTGCGAGGGGTATAATAGCTAATGCAAGGCGTAAATATGGAATGAACGGCATTGAACAAGTATCACGATACGGACTTCGGTCGCCACAGGAATTTTTTGCTGAAGCTTTTGCAAATGCTCATTCCTCTACGCCAAACGCTGTTGGCTTAGCTATGCAGGATTTTTTACGCAAACAAGGGTATTAGGTGGTATGAATGTTAAAAGATGAAACACCTTTATTTTTGACTAATCGTAATTGGTACACAACGCCAGAAGATGAGGGGATAGACTGGATTTTCTTTGACGACGGGCGAGGATACCATATCAAAGATGACGCGCCCGAAGAAGTAAAAAAGAGCTATTACGATTGGTATGCAAAAGAAACTGATTTACAGGGACGCGAGAGCGTTTAGGTCGTCTAATAGCTTCTAACACATAGAGCAATCAATTTAAGCAGTCATGTTTTCGTGGCTGCTTTTTTATTAGCGAGGTGATACATGCCACGGAAAAAAGCAAGCGGACTTGAAAAGCCAGCAAACGTGGCAAATGACCCGTTTAAGTCCGCGAAGTGGGACGAAATCACGAGCGCGAGGACGTTTAGCACATCAGACGTTCCCGCGCTTCTTCTTTTGGTGCAGTGGCACGCGGTCGCGCAACAGTGCATTGACGACATCGACGACGTGGGACAGGTCGCATATCAAAACAAACTCGGCGACCTAAAGGCATTACCACAGATATCGACGCTCAAACAAGCGAGCGCGGAAATTAGGCAGCTCAATAAACAACTCGGTATCAATGACGCGGCAGAGCCGGAAAAGAAAAAGACGAAACAAGCGTCGATGTTGCAATTCGTAATGAACGACCGCGCGAAGAAAGCAAAGCGGGTGAACGGTGGCTAAACGTTACGGTCGGCAAACGCCGACATACGAGATAGTCGGCAAGTATGCATACACCGACGGCGAGCAAGCAACCGCCCTGGCTTCCGAGTTTTGGGACGCGCCTTTGGAGTGGCAGCAGCACTTCTTGGACGTAATGCTTGCACGCGATAAGCGCGATAAATACGCGTTCAAAACCGTTGGACTCTCACTTGCTAGACAAAACGGTAAATCGTGGAGCGTTCGCGCTCGTTGTTTTTATGGCTTAATCGCCGACGGCGAAAAAATCTTGTACACGTGCCAACATGGCGACACCGCCGACGGCATGTTCAAAGAGTTGTCCGCGCCGTTTGAGGACGAGGAAAACGAGGACTTAAACGACCTATTAGACACGGTACGCAAAACTAACGGCCAGCAAGCTATTTACTTGAAGAATGGCGGCTATATCCGCTTTACTACGCGTACAAACAACCTTGCACGCGGTAAAAGCTACGACGTTGTAATTTATGACGAAGCGCAGGAGTTGACGCGCGAGCAACAGGACGCGTCACGCTTTGTTACGTCGGCAAGCAAGAAACATAACGCACAAGTTATCTACCTTGGAACGCCGCCAAATGAGAAAGCACCCGCCGAGGTGTTCAAACCCCTACATGACAGGGTACACGACGGCGATACAAAGGGTACGGCGTGGCTGGAATGGGCGGTCGAGGAAGTCGGCGACACGCACGAAGTAGACCGCTGGTACGAAACAAACCCGTCACTCGGCTATCTCATCGATGAAGAAACAATCGCCGCAGAAGCGGACGATGTTGCACCCGATAGCTTCGCACGCGAACGTTTGGGTTGGTGGGCGAAAGCTGGCGTAATCAAAACGGCAATAGACCCCGACGTTTGGCGCGCCGCCCGTATTAAGTCTATCGGCGACAAATACAAGAAGAAAACGACATTTGGTGTTCGTTTCTCCAACGACGGTTCAATCTATGCGCTGGTTGGCTGCAAGCAAAACAAGGACGGTGAGTTTGCCGTGGAGCTGGTCGAGGTCGGCACAACGGAACGCGGCACGCGCTCACTTGCAGAAGAAATCGTGAACCGAAAACAGACGGTCAACGCGTGCATGATTGACGGCTTAAACGGCGCGGAAGCACTTTGCACGAACCTAGCGGAACTCAAAGCCCCGCGAGGATACATTACGCGTCCAAACACCGCCGATGTTATCGCCGCGTCGCAATCGTTCTTGGACGGACTCACCGACGGCACGATTAAACACACATACGCCCGAGCATTCGACAATTCCGCGCTTGGGTGCGTTCGACGTTCAATCGGAAGCCGTGGAGGTTGGGGCTTTGGCTCAACGGACGCAGCCGACAGCACAATTACAGAAGCGGCCGCACTTGCCGTTTGGTGCTGCAAGAACACCCGAAGAAACCCTAGAAGAAAGCAGCGAATACTATGATTTATCAAGATAAATTCTTGTACGGCGGTATCTCAACGCCAAACCTCGATAATGTCCCCGACGCTTACCGTGACACGGTAAAGCGTCTTTTTTTGCGCTGGTCAAGCGTTTACGCTCGAAATTACGAGCTATACCAGTATTACACGATGAAGTCGCAGCTAAAGAGTATCGGACTCGACATCACGCCAGCAATGCCAAACTTGAACACCGTTGTTGGTTGGTGTTCTAAAGCGGTACGCGCTCATTCTATGCGCTCCGTCTTTGACGGCTTTGTTTTCGGCGGCCAGCAAAACGCAACACTTGACGCAGTTGTACGCACTAACCGCATGCGCTCGATTTACCAACAGGCGTGGAGCTCTGCGCTCGTGTATGGCATTTCCGCCGTTACCGTCATGCGTTCCGTTGACGCAAATAACCCCGTTAAAGTCCGCGTATTCAGCGCAAATCAATTTTGTACCGAGTGGGATACAGCCGCCGACGGCGTTACAAATGGCGTATTCCTTACAAGCGTTGACGAGAAGGGCGCGCCCGACCAGTACACGGTGCATATGCCCTACACCGTGCTAACGCTTGACCGCGTGGACGCTAATACTTGGGTATGCGTTGAGGAACATCACCCCATGAGCCGCCCTCTCTTTGACGTGTTCGTGAACGACCCTGACCCCGACCGACCACTCGGACACTCTCTCATTACGCCCGAGTTAATGGGTATCGTTGACAAGGCAATGCGCGACGTTGCAAACATGGAAATCGGCGCGGCTTTGTTCACATATCCGCAGCGTTATATTTTGGGCGCGGCAGAAGGACTATTCGGCGATAGTGTAAGCGGTGATGACGATGAAGAAGGCGAGGAAGGCAGCGAACCAACGCCAAGCACCCCCGCTTCTCGTTTCAAGCTATACACCGGCGCGATTATGGCAATCTCGCGCGATGAAAACGGCGAAATTCCACAGGTCGGGCAATTTGCGGCAGGTAACGCAGAGAACTTTACCCGCGTTTTTGAAAACGACGCTCAACGTTTCAGTGGCGCAACAAACGTGCCACTCGCGCAGCTAGGCGTTCTCTCGAATACATACACGTCTTCCGACGCTCTCGGCGCGGCTAATGACCCGCTTATTCTTGAGGTTGAAACAGCTAACCGACGTAACGCCGAAGTGCTCGAAAACATCGCTCGTATGATTATGGCAGTCGCCAATAACAAGGCACTAGACGAACTCACAGACGAGCAAAACAGCGTTCAAGCGTATATGCAAGACCCGAGCATGCCTACAATCGCGGCACGCGCCGACGCATGGACTAAGATGTCCGCTTCCGATAAATCAATCGTTGGAACGCGTGTTTACTATGAGGGTATCGGACTTTCACAGCCAACCATTGACCGTTTACGTGCTGAACAGCGACAGGCGGGCGCGCTTGATATGCTATCCGCCATTGCCGCGAAAATGGAGGGTTAATGATACCTCGCGAAACGTTCGACAGGTTCGACACGTCATTGCAAACCGCGGCAACGCTTGCAGAAAATGCCGTCGTTGAGCTTATGAGTAACACCGTCGGAATGACCGACACGCAAACACAGGCATATCTCTTGCAGCAATACCCCGCACTCGTTAAAGCGTACGGCAATCTTGCAGCGGCGGCCGCCGTCGAGTATTACAACGATTTACGCGCCACGTATGACCTCGACAGCGACTATACGGCGACCATTCCCGAGATTAACAAGCATTATCAAGCAATCGGGGACGTTAACCGCACGCTAGAAGAAGCCGACGACATAACGCAGGTACAAAGCAATCTTTCTGCATTGAGTGGCCGCCGCGTCATGGAATACGCCGACGATACGTTCACCGATAACGCATTACGCGATCCCGCGCACCCCCGTTGGGCGTTGATACCGCATGCGGGAGCATGTGCGTGGTGTTTGCTAATCGGTTCAAACGGCTTTGTTTATTCCGAGGACGGCGTACTCGCTTCAAGGCATACGCACTGCAAATGCACGCCTACAGTTGATTTTGGAAACAGTCCTGGCGTGCAAGGCTTCAATCAAAAGAAGCTGCAACGCTATTACAGCACGGCGCGTGCGTCTGTCGAAGATGAAGCGCGTACGCAGTGGGCGGCGATGTCACCCGAGGAGCGCAAGAAGTACACGCGAACGCGAACAACGCGAGACGGTAGAAAGGTTGGCGGAAACACGCCGTCATACGACGCTTACCTGCGAAATAAGATAGTGTCGCGTATGGCAAAACAGTTACACATAGCAGAACATAAACACTAGAAGAAGCGGCGAAAGCCGCTTTTTTCATGTCGAAAAGCCGCACGGCTTGCAATGGGCGCAAAGCCTAGAAAGAGGAACAAATGAGCCAGGAAGAGACACAGGCAACCGAGGGCGCAAAGCTCGAAGAAACCGTCGAAACAGTCGAAGTTGAGCAGTCACAGGCAGAAGAGCCAAAAGAACAGGCAGAGCCAACAGAGCCAACTACCGACTGGAAGGCAAACTCGCGCAAGTGGGAAGACCGCGCAAAGTCTAACAAAGAGCAGCTAGACGAAGCATTGAAGAAAATCGAGGAGTTACAGGCTTCACAGGCTACCAACGCAAACGAGCAGCTAGAGCAAGCCAACGCAAAAATCGCGGAATTGCAACTCAAAATCAAGGTTTCCAAGGATACGGGCGTTCCCGTGGAGCTGTTACAGGGTTCAGACGAGGAAGCAATCACCGCAAGCGCAAACGCGCTCACTTCTTACGCTCAATCGTTCGCCAAATCAAATGCCGCATACCCGCTAGATAAGGGCGGCGCGGCACATTCAACCGCAGGCAATGTCGAGGACATTGCCGACCCCGTGGCACGCGTACAGGCGCGCGCCCGAACTCTACTTTAAGGAGCAAAAATTATGGCAGCACCAGCAAACATTGTTAACGCCGCAGCAGTTAACGCTTCTCTTGACGTTGAGGTATTGAAGAACTTCCGCGGCCAGTATGACCGACTCGCAGAAATTCTCGGTATCTTCTCTCCAGAGGTTGTCGCAGCAGGTACAGCAATCTATCAGACCAAGTTTAACGGCACTCTGAACAACACCGCTTCCGGCACTGGTTATGTCGAGGGCGACGAGGTAGCACTCTCTAAGTTTGGCGTTGATAAGGTCGCAATCGACCCAATCCAGCTCGTCCCATACCGCAAGATGACCACCGCACAGGCAATTCTCAAGTCCGGCCACGTCCGCGCCGTCATGGGCACCGACGCAAAGATGATTTCCACCGTCCGCGCAGGTGTCGTTTCCGATTTCTTCGGCCTTCTGGCTAACGGCACTACCACTGCAAATGGCAAGGGACTACAGGCAGCACTCGCAAATGGCGTTGCTAAGCTCGGTGACGTTCTCGAGAACGCTAATGACGCAGCCAGCCGCGTTGTAACCTTTATGAACCGCCAGGACGCAGCAGATTACCTCGGAACTGCAACCATTACCAACCAGGACGTTTTCGGCATGACCTACCTGGAGAACTTCTTGGGCGCAACTAATGTGTTCCTCACCTCTAAGGTACCAGCCGGCACTATTTATACCACCGCAGCCGAGAATATCCACGCTTACGCAATCGACTTCAGCGGTCTTGGTGAAGCTGGTATGCCTTATGCAGTCGATGAGAGCGGCATTATCGGCGTTTCCCACCGTCCAGCATATGACCACGTTTCCGTCGAGACAAACATTCTTCGCGGCGTTCGCTTTGTCCCAGAGATGAAGGATTACATCGTAAAGACCACCATTCAGAAGGTAACCGCATAAGTTAGGACGTAACCATGCCCACAACATACGCAACAGTTGAAGAGTACAGACTCGACACAGGCGACCACGAGAGCGCGGCCGACCGTGTTTCAGCCGTACTTATGCAGCAGTCCGCAAAGTTGAGGGCGCGTCTGCAAATCTCGGAAAAGAAAAGACTAACCGCAGACCAACAGGCGTTAGCGCGTCTGTTGGTCACAGACGCAGCGCGTAAAACGCTCGTCCCGCCAACGCTCGACGGTTTCGGCGACATCACAGGCGCAAAGGCCGCGAGCTTCTCCGCTAACGGCTTTCAAGGCTCTGTAACAATCTCCAACCAAAGCGGCAGCGCATATTTTGACCGCGACACGCTAAACGTTCTCAAACGCTCTCTCGGGCGTTCGGCACGTATAGGCGTTATTTGTCCGTGGTAGGTGGTATCGCATGCTAGGCGAGACAGTAGACGTTTTAACGCGTACTAAAACAGGCCGTGACGGCATGGGCGAACCAGTCTACGAAATGGCGCAAAACACTGTTGAGGGTGTTTTGGTTCGCCCACTTTCTACCCTTGATATAGAAGCCCGTATCCGTGACGCAGGAAGCGCGGACGTACGCCCCGACGGTATCGAAATCAAATACTCGCTTGCTTTCCCCAAGTCGTACACCGGCGATTTAACTCACGCAAAAGTCGTGCTAGTTGACCGCGTACGTAATGGCGACCGCGACGCAATGACGTTCGATGTCGTCGGCTCACCCGATAGAACGCGTCCATGTCCTACACCTTGGAACATGATTGCGGAAGTCGGGGTGCAGCATGGGTGACGTTAGTTTCGAGCCGGTGCGTATCAACAAAGCAGCGGTGCAGGAAATCTTCAAAAGTCCCGCAATGCAGAGCCTTGTTAAAGAACGCATGGCAGAAATTGCCGCAACAGCAAACGGAAAAGTTGAGAGTAACCGTTCACCAAAGAGCCGAAACAGCGGAAACGCATTTGCGGCAACGGTGAAGGTTGGTCGCGGTACGGCTTTTGGCGTTGTTAAGCCCGTTTCTTTTGAAGGCAGGCATGCCGCGTCAAACGGCGCACTCGATGAATTTTTGGACTGATAACAATGCCACGACTAAATATCCAAGGCGACGTTAGACGGCGATTGCAAGAGCACTTCAAAGGCTTTACAGTCGCCGTTTCTGTTCCGGAGAAACGAAAGTTTCCGCTTGTTGTCGTACGTCGTACAGGCGGCGCACAAGAAGAAGGACTAGACCGCGCAACGCTAACCGTTCTTGTTTGGGATACCACCGAGCAGAAGGCATATGACGCGGCCGCGGCGGTTTCAGACGCAATCGCACTTCTTCCGTTCTACGCGGGATACGCAAAAGTCAAGGAAACGTCTTTTTATTCCGATTTTGACACTTCAACTAAAAGCCCACGTTATCACATCAGTTTTAACGTTTGGACGTACTTACCAAAGGAGAATTAACACATGGCAGCAGAACTTAACGCAAAGCTGGCGACCGCGTCAATTCCAGTTGCAGGCCGCGGCATTTGCTATGTTTCATTTAAGGCAAACCCTACATTGCCAACTAACGCAACCGCCGATATGTCTACCCTTACCGACTTCGAGTCCTTGGGCGAGCTTTCCGACAGTGGTTTCTCTGAGAGCCGCGCTATTAGCGCAAACGACCACAAGGGCGCGCACGGTACTGTCATTATGACAACCATCGATAATGACACCACCAAATACAAGGCAGCTTTCCTTGAGGTTTCCCGCGCCGCTGTTGCAAAGCTGCGTTTTGGTGATACTGCTGTTACCGAGACAACCGGTGACGTTACCAAGATTGACTTGCAGCCTTACAAGGGAACACCTCATGCCTTCATCTTTGAGGAGGAGGAGTCCAACGGTTATAAGCGTCGTACCGTCATTAAACGCGGCGTTATCTCCGCATTTGATGAGGTATCCCACAAGAAGGGCGACCTTATGGCATACGGTATGGATATTACCGTAAACGATACCGACGACGGTTCACCAGCCGTTGTTATCTACCGCGCAAAGCTGAGCGCATAGTAACTATCAGATGCACCCCCTCCACGCGAGGGGGTGTTTTTTATTTATTTCAAACTCGTAGAAAGTGAAACTCAATGAACGCTAAATATCTTGACACGATGAGCACGGAAGAACTCGAAGATTACGCGCAAATTCTCGGCTTTACCACTAAGGCAGCAAAGACCAAAGCCGCAAAAGTGCAGTTAATCGAGACAAAGCGTTCAGAGAGTGCAGAGGTCGAGATTTTCGGCATTAAATTCGTTATCCCAAAGAAGAAGTTTCATGACATGAAAATTAGCGAACTTCTTTCTAAGCCAGACCGAACAGATGACGACTTTGTCGAAGCTATCCGCATGCTTCTTGGCGACGAGCAATACGAAACCATTTATGAAGCAGTACGCGACGAGGACGGCACCGTCGATATTGACGGCCTAGTCCTTGTATATAAGCGTCTTTTTCAAAATGAAGCACTAAAAAACTTCTAACGCTTGCGCAACTCGAAGAAGGACATATCCGCGAGCTGCGACACGACTTCCGTGCATATTACCACGTCGCATATGACGAGGTAGAGCCAGCCGAAGCAATCGACCTAATCATGACGCTTCCGCCTGGCTCTCTTTACGTTGCCGCGGTGCGTCCCGAGTGTTCATGGTCGATTGAGCGCGAAGCCCTGGCAGATATCCAAGACACGATTTACACGGCCATGTGGGCGCGTGGAATGTGCAGCACGGACGAGCCGCCGTCGGTAGTACGCCCTCGCGATATTGAGCGTACAAAACGAGAGCGCGAGCGAACCAAACAAGCAATTAAACGACTCCAAGACCCAAATGTTAAATGGGAGGAGGTAACGGAATAATGGCAGGAGAAATCGGACGCTCCGACCTCTTAATCGTCCCAAAGTTTGAAAGTAAACTTTCGGACACGATTAATAAAGAACTAGGCGCTGCGTCAAAGACAGCAAGCAATACAGGCCACACAATCGGCACACAAACCGCGCAAGGTTTTAGCGGCGGTTTTGCTCAAGCTGGCGTTGTTGCGGGTGCTGTTAGTAGCATTGTCAACCGCGCTATGGCTTCTATTCAAGACCACGTCGGCGCGGCAGTATCGCGCTTTGATACGCTAACGCTTTACCCTCGCACAATGCAATCGCTAGGCTTTGCCGCCAAAGAGTCAACGGCAAGCATTAACTATATGTCTGACAGACTCCAGTCATTGCCTACACAGCTAGACACCATGGTTCAGACCGTCAAGGGACTAGCAGTCATCACAAACGACCTAGACCGTGCTACTAAAGTTGGCCTTGGCTTGAACGACATGCTCATTGCTTCGGGTGCAAATCAACAACTCGCTAGTGCTGCAATGGAACAGTTTAGACAGATTTTGTCTAAGGGTAGACCAGATATGCAGGACTGGAAGTCACTCATGCAGGCAATGCCTGGGCAGTTGACGCAGCTTGCACATGCTCTTCTCGGCCCTACACACAACGCCCGTGACTTGTACGCAGCCCTAGGCGGCGGAAAGCAAAAAGAAGGCGGCGCGATTTGGGGTACTGTTTCTATTGACCAGCTAATCGACGCAATTATCCGCTTAGACCTTGAAGGCGGAGCGGGTATTACCAGCTTCAAAGACCAGGCACAAACAGCCGCGGGCGGCATTGAAACGCAAATGGCGAACATGAACAACGCCATTACACGCGGCCTTGCTGGAACGCTGGAAGCAATCGGAAGCGTGAATATCGCGTCTTTCTTTGGTGATGTCCGCGGCGGTATCCTTGCTGGCTTTAAGACGTTCAACGGCTTTGTCAAAGACGCAGTGCCAACAATCAAGGCAGCAATTCCAGTTTTCCAAGCACTCGCGCCCGCCGTCATTGGCGGCTTTGCGGCATTCTCCGTGTTCGGCAAGGTTGAGCCTATCTTAAAGGCAACAAGCACATTTAACATGTTCGCTAAGGTTGCTTCACAGTTTGCATACGGCGGCGTGTTTAACGTCATCAAAAGCGGCTTCACGTCGCTTATAAGCACAATTAACCCCGTGACCGTCGGTATCGTTGCTATCGGTGCCGTTGTCGGTATCGCTGCTTCTCAATTCATGAAGATGAAAGAGCATAGCGACGGCGTGGCTAACGGCTTGAAATCGATTAACGACGTCGCTAACCAGTCGCACGGCTTGAGCACATATTCCTCGATGATTGATAAAATCACCGACACAGCGGGTGGCGCGGCCATGTCCGTTGATGCGCTCATGAAGTCTATTTCTGACAGTAATTCCAAGATTGCAAGCACGCTTTCAGAAGCAACAACCAACGTTGGAACGCTTGAACGCGCTAGAACAATCATCAGCAATTACGCGGGTGCGACAGACCTATCAACACAGGCACAAGGCCAGTTGTCGTGGGCACTCTCCACGCTCAATGAGCAGCTAGGCTTGAACATTTCGTCAACCGACGTAATGAACAACTCTTATACAGACGCTAACGGAAACGTTCAGAAGCTCACTGACTCTATCAACGAGCTTGTATCTGCTAAAGAAAAGGAAATCAAGACCGCCGCGCTTACTGAAACGCTGACAGAGCAGTACAAGCAGCGCGCCGCGGCAGCTCAAAGCCTAGCAGAAGCAGAACGCAAGCTAAACGCGGAGTACAGCGACGCAGCACACGAGGACTTTATTAACAAGCAAGTCGGCACATCGGACGGCGAGGGCGGAACTGTTACACGCGAGCAAGCCGAGCAAGATTGGCAACGCCGCAAGAACGCTTCACAGCTTGGCCAGGACGCACGCGACGCACGCAAGGCGTACGAGGAACTAGACGCAGCCGTTAGACAGACGGAAGGCGACTTGGAGGTTAACAGCAAGGCTGTTGACGCTAACTCCGACGCTTACAACGGACTTGTTAGCCGACTTTCCGACCTCACGCAAGCATACGTTAAACAGCACGGCTCACTTGCTGACTTCTCCAGTGACCTACAATCACTCGGAGCTGATACAACGCAGCTTGGCGACCTTACCGATGAACAGTGGCAGCGTATCGCGCAAGCATACGACGGCACGGCCGCTTCTTTGGTGCAGCCTTTGCGCGACTTGGGCGTGACGTTAGACGATACGGCCATCAAGGCACAGGAAGCCACAAAGCAGATTAACGACGCTCTCAATAGCTTCGGCGCAAATGACGCTATCGAGAGTGTAGGTATCAACGTCAATGACCTGTCCGCAGCCATGGCAAACGCTGGTATTACCGTTCAAGACTTGCAGGCAATCGGCAGCGAGAACTTCAAAGCCTTAGCTATCAACTCGAACGGCAATATCCAGTCAATCATTGCGACAGTTCAATCGCTCAATATGCAGGGTGTCAACGATAAGTCATTCACCATTACAGCACACGATAACGCATCAAGCGTTCTTCGCAGCGTTAAAGCGGAGCTGAACAGCCTTCATGACAAGAACATTCTTGTAAACCTCATGAAGCAGAACGCGGCAGGCGGTATCCGTGCTAACGCAGCGGGTGGCCTTCGCATGCACGCCGACGGCGCAATCGTTAATCGTGCAACCCCGCTTGACATTGTCGGCGAGGACGGCGCGGAAGCAATTATCCCACTCACAAACAAACGTTACGTGAAGCCATTTGCCGACGCAGTAGCGGAAGGCATACTCGGACAGTCCACAAATGACGCACTTATTCGCTGGCTGGCTCAAAACCTCGGTGCAATCATCGCCGCGAGTGCTCCAGTCGTAACCGTATCAGAGCGCGAACAGCGTAGACAGATTAGGGAGATGATGGCGTAAATGTCACAGGCACAATTTATTACCGCAGGCGGCACGACGTTTGATATCTCCGGCAACTTTGGAACGCTCATGTTTGGCGATGATTTGGCCGGCTGGGAATGGCGAAGCAACGCAACGCGTTTTAGCCGTGAAGCCAGGACATACAGCGTTGAACTGGTAGCACAAACTACCACGCAGCGCGAAGAAGTCGAGCGATTGTTAACGCTTGCAGATTACGACACCGAGCGCGGTTTGCCCGACAAGCTCGTAATTGATGGCTGGTATATAAACTGCAACATCGTAGAGGGCGGTGTATCGAACTGGTACGCCGCTTCTCGTACATGGCAGCTTAAATTACAGGCCAAGAACCCTATTTGGTATCGCGAACGTACTATCTCGTTCATGCCGCAAAGTGCAAGCAATGAACAGCTTACAGGACACGACTACCCGCACGACTACCCGCACGATTACGGCACATCGGCGCGAGGTTCACAGTTCGAGAATACGAGCCAAACGCCGTGCGATTTCCGACTAACTGTTTATGGTTACGCGGTAAACCCCTCAATCTATATCGCAGGTAATACGTACGGCGTGGATACTACCGTTCCAGAAGGCGGCTTGCTCGTCATTGACAGCACGAAGAAACGCAGCATGAACCGCGACAGTGTAATCATTAAGGACAAATACGGCAACGCAACGGACGCTTTCAAGTATCGCGTTCGTGGTATTGAAGGTTCGGGGTCGTATATCTTCCAGCGTGTCCCGCAGGGGCTTCACAACGTCACTTGGGAGCAATCATGGGGCTTTGACCTAACGCTAATCGAGCGAAGGGCGGCTCTACCGTGGATATAATCTTACGAAACAAGGACGGGGAAGATGAATTTATCATCGACCCCGTTTCTCTTGATATCGCTGTAGGCATTGGCGATAACGCCGAAAATGACTTTGAGTTGACCGTTCCAGCTAACGCGCCGCGTGCAGAGCGGGGACAATTCGTGTACATCGAAGGTACACCATACGGCGGCATGATTACGCGCATTAAGAGCGACGGCGCGTATAAGTGGCACGGCCAAACGTGGCAGGGGCTACTCAATAACCGCGTTATTCTCGCGCCCTCTGACGGTGACAACGTCTATTTTAACGGCGACATGCACCAAGTATTAAAGAACTGGGTATCGTGGCTTTCTTTAACGTCCGTCTTTGAGGTATCAGACGAAGCGTGCGCAATCGTTGCAAGCAATTACAAAGTACCGCTTTATTCCACGCTCTATGAAGCCCTAATGGGCGCATTAGACGCGCTAGGCGGCAAGCTGCGTATTCAGTGCAACGACCGCCGCGCCGTGCTTTCTATCATTCCGCGTAAAGACTGGACGGAAGATGAAGAGTTCGACACAGCGTTAACCAACGTAAAGGCGGATATCGACTTCTTACCATTCAATCATCTTGTATGCCGCGGTAAAGGCCAAAAGGGCGAACGTCTAGCGGTTGATTTGTACGCCGACCAAAACGGCAATATCTCGCGCATGAAGTCGCAAAGCGGCGTTTTTGAACGCTCTATGTATTACAACTATTCGGCAGCCGACCAAGCGACGCTTGAAGCCGACGGCAAAAAGAGACTCCAACAATACATCGACGAAGCGAAGAAGCTAACCGTTGTTTTGACGGATACGTCCGACCGATACGACGTCGGCGACATTGTCGGCGGCTTCGACGATAAAACAGGTTGGAGCGCAAAGGCACAAGTAACAAAAAAGGTTGTGACGCTGGATAACGCGGGCGTTGTCAAGGTCACATACACCACGGGAGACGCGAAATGAGACTGAACAATTACGTACACGTCGAGTGTGACGTTAAGGGGTGTCAAAGCAAGTTAGACGTACCCGAGAAAGAAGTTGACACTCACGGCTGGGCTGTAGGCGTTGAGTATATCGACGCTAAAGGCCATACAAAGAAATACGACCTCTGTTTTGAACATGCCATGCGTTGGCGTTATCTAAGACAACAGCACGACGCAGAAATCGACAATCTGATTTCCACAGGCAGTATCAAGAACCCCGTAATGTAGGAGGTAGCACATGGCATTTGATTTCGTAACCTCGCGCCAAAACAAAGCTCATGTAACCGCTGAGCAAGCCGGCGCGCTTAACATTGCTATCTTCGGCAATGGCAGATATATCACCAAGTACGCGCAGGGGCTAGAGGTTTCCGTAGCGTCAAGCAACAAGATTAACATTGCGCCGGGCGCATTGATTGTGGACGGCCGTTTTGTCATCAACGAGCGCGCCGAACAAGCAAGCATTGCCAACGGTACGCAGGGTAAATGGCGCAAAGACCTTGTTATTCTTACGCTGAAAGTCGACGCTTCAACAGGCGTTGGAACTACCGCGTTATCCACCATTCAAGGAACGCCAGCGGCAACGCAGGACGCGGCAAAAGACCCCGCATATACGCCAGGCGACCTCTCAAAGGGACAGTATCAAGCGCAAGTGCCGATTGCACGCGTCATTCTGAACGGCTTAACGCCAACCGTTGAGCACGCATTGCCAACCGTTGACGCGCTTACCAGTGAAAACTTTGAAATTATTTCATGTGAGCCGCCTAGTGGGTACAGCGGTTCAAGTAAGAACCTATGGCACGTATGGCGCAACGGCACAAGCGTTACTATCCACGCCCGCGTTTGGCTCGACGCTGGAATTAAAAACGACTCTCTTTTATGTCCGTTTCTTATTCCGGAAGGTTCGCGCCCGCCAAAGGTTGATAGCAGCAAATATAACGTTGAAGGGTACGAAAACATCTATTACAACGACGCGTTTTGTCCCAACAACGCCGACGTTATCAGTGTTCTTTCGGTACGTCCCGACGGCAAGATTTACATGCAGGACATGGGCGGCAAACCATCGCGCGATTGGCGTTACGGCACTCTGACGTACACCGTCGCGCCGAAGTAAGCGTGTAGGGAGGTGACACGATGAACCCTATTACGTTTGAGCAAGTGGTCGCGTTGCTTTCGTTCCTCGCGATGTTGATAAGCATGTTTAACGGTGCTCGCACCCTCGCAAAGAGCAACCAAGAAGGCGCGGAGCGTTTAGTCCGAATTGAAGAAGGCATTAAGAGCTTACGCAAAGACCTTGAAGAAAATCAGAAGGCATTTGCGGCTTACATGGCGCGTACAGATGAAAGTATTTCCAACGTTCGCTCGACAATCAACGACCATACCGCGCGTCTAGCGGTCGTAGAGGACGCAGTAAAAAGCAACTCGGGACGGCTTGGCCGCTTAGAAGCGGCGCACGACCACGAGCACGCAGGACATTAACAACCGTTTGAAAGGAAACATTATGAATGAGTGGGTTAAAGCAGCACTGGTACGAGCAATCAAGACCGCAGCGCAAACCGCAGTAGCACTTATCGGCACAAACGCAATCGGCATCACGGGCGTTGACTGGGTGGCCGTTGCTTCTGCGGCAGCTCTCGCGGCCATTGTATCCCTTCTGACCTCTATTGCTGGTATTCCAGAGGTACGCGAGGGAAAGTCACCTTTGGAGGGCAGATAATGGCTGATTTTTCGGGTGAGATTACCGCCGACGTTTGGGCACCTACATCGGCGTTTGACTCGGGACGCGGCGGGCATAGCGTTCAATACATAGTAGTACACCATGAAGCGGCTGTCGGTTTGACGGCCGCTTCTTTGTCCTCGATGTGGTCGCGTATGCAATCGCAGAGCGCGCATTACTCGGTAGATGGCGACGGCGTAATCGCCCAACACGTCTACGAGAGCGATACGGCTTGGGCATGCGGCAACTGGACGGCGAACCAGTCCAGCATTTCGATTGAGCATGCGAACAACTCCACGAACCCGTGGACGGTGTCAGAAGCAACCCTAGAGAGCGGCGCACACCTCGTGGCCGCTCTTCTTATTAAGTACGGTCTCGGCTATCCGCGTTGGGGTGGCAACGTTCGACCACATTCGCAGATTGTCGCGACCGCTTGTCCTGGTGAGCTTGCACACTCGCAGAACGCGCAATACATGAGCCGCGTTTGCTACTGGTATGAGGTTATGACTGGCACGCGTTCCGTTGAGGAGCGCGGCTGGCACACCAACGGCAAGGGTTCTTGGTGGTATCAGACGGGCGCAACCGCTGACGATTACGCCACAGGCTGGCTCAAAGTCGGCGACAGCTGGTATTACTTCAACGAGTCCGGCTGGATGTTAACCGGTTGGGTATTCGCGTCTTGGAGTGGCTCGGAGAAGTATTGGTGGTACTTCGGCGATGACGGCGCATTGCAGTTCGATAAGTGGATTGAGTACAATAACGGCTGGTATATGTTGCTCTCTGACGGCCGCATGGCCACTGGCTGGCAGGAGCGTGACGGCAAGCGTTATTACCTCGACGAGACAGGCCGCATGGCCGCAGGCTGGCTAAAGCTGGACGACGCGTGGTATTATCTGCGTTCCGACGGTTCGTGTGTAGTCGACGGCTTGTATGAGGTCGGCGCGGATAACATTTGCGCGTTCGATAAAGACGGTCGATTGCTCACAGGTGACATCACAGTCACAACTAACGACGACGGCTATATCTCGGGCGTTAAGTAACACGTCTAGAGCTGCTCGGAAGAGTGCAAGACTAGACTTGTAACCCCTCTCGCTTCGGCGGGAGGGGCTCTTTTTTTATGCCGATTTGCTATAATGGACGTACTAAAAAAAGAGCGGTTACTTGCTCTTTATACGGGCTGTGTATAGTGCATAGCCCTAATTTTATGCCAAAAAATTTTCTAAAAATTTCTAAAATTCTGCTTGACTTAGTCCCTAAACGGGACTATATTATAAATAACAAGAGGGAGACACAAGGTCATACCTCAGCCCAGAGAAGGGGAACAGAAATGAACGCAACTATCCTTTATCAGATGAAGCACAGCAAGTCCTCAACCGCACGCCGCATGGCTAGTGAGCTGCTAGAGAACGCACGCGATTATACTTCCGACCTCGACTCAGCACACGCAGCGGGTTACAGCGATAGCCGCGTGACCGTCGCCGAGAAGCTCGAGAAAGACGCGTCGGCACATATCGTCGAGCAGCATACAAGCAAGAAGCACGGCGAGCTGGTCACAACTGTTGAGTTTAAGGGCGGCCACCGCACGCAGTACGTCGGCAGCCTTGATTACAACTTCGTGTTGTGGAATTGGTAGGGGGGTGTGAGTTATGTATTTAATTAGACTTCGTCCGTGGTTTGCGACAATGCAGAGCTGCTATTCAATGCATAAATTTAGAGACAGACAGCGTGCAGTGTACTTTTTACTATCAAAAGGCTATGACATTGAAGACAGCAAAACTGGCATCTTCTCTAGAGCAGAAAAGAACGGCTCTATTTCTTACGCAAGCATTGAAGAAAAATAGTTAGAGAGGAATAATGCGCAACAAGCAAGAATTCAAAGCCTTACGCGAACAAGTAGGCATGAACCAAACAGACCTCGCGCTCGCACTGGACGTGTCCGAGCGTTCCGTGAAGCGTTGGGAGAGCGTCAAATACCCAGAATATAACGCGCCGCAGGACGCATGGGATATTCTCGATGACGCATTGAAGCTGCAACGCCAAGTTGTCGCAGCCGCGCTCGGACAGATTGAAGAAGCCGCACAAACCGTCGGTGACTATCCCGAAAGTGTCAAGCTGGTTTACTGGACTAGCCAGGACGAATACGACAAACACCATTGCATCGACGACGGCGGCGATTGGCGACAGGCAAACGCAACGGCTCGCGTCGCATCGTACGCACTGAGTGAACGCGGAATTGCTACGGACTGGATATCCGCGGAAGATAACCTAGTACCGAAGATGAATGCTTAAATAAATACCCTCGCCCGTGTGGTTGAGGGTATTTTTATGGGTATTTACTCGACTTCAATTTTTGCGTGCCTTAAAACGCCTTACAACGGCTCGTTTACCAGCGGAAACGCAAACGCTAGAAATTAGCCGCTTTACGCGGGAATTCCTCGACTTTCGCGCCCGTGTCCGTACTTTCGCCTAGTGCGGACGCTAGAGGGTTACGCGCTTTCTCTAATTGCTCGGTCGTGGTGTCGGCATAGCGCATTGTCATGTTGATATCCGCGTGTCCGAGAATGTCCTGCGCCGTCTTTGGGTCGGTTGCACGAACGGCAATCGTCGCGAACGTATGGCGCAAGTCATGGAATACCGGGCGGCGTTTCTGCGTTCCCATGAATCCCCATTCCTTGGCATGCTGTTGCCACCACTTAGACAGCGGGCTTGGGTGTAGGTAGTGGCCTTCGACATCGCCGCACACGTACATTGCAGGCTCAAACGAGATACCGCAAAGCATACAATCTTCTAGCAGCCCCGCGCGGCGTTCTTTGAGGATAGCAGCAAGGCTTACGGGAATTGGTATACGTCGTTCCTTGTTCGTCTTAGGCAGCTTGACATACGTTCCGCCTTCTTCGATACTCACCGCCTGGCGTACGTTGACGTATTCGCTTCCGGGTGTAAGTTCAACGTCGCACCAACGCAAACCGCATATCTCGCCACGGCGCATGCCGGTATAGTATGCGAGGTAACAGGCGACCACGTAAGGCGTTTTTTCGAGGTTTTCGAGCATAAATAACAGCTTCTTACGTGAAGGCTCGTCAAGCGGATTTGGTGGCGGCAGTTGGCGTTTAGGCGGCTTGATTGCCGCGCAATAGTCCCACTCGATATCACGCACCGCGACAGCTTGACGCACGCAATGGTGGAGAACGTTAAACGTTTTCTTGATAGTGTTATTGCTCAACCCGCGCTCGGTGAGCCATTGGATAAAGCTCTCGACTTCGGCAGTTGTTATCTCGCCGATTTTCTTTTCGCCGAAGTATTGGTCGAGGTAGTTTAGGCTTGTTTTATAGCCCGCAGCAGTGCGTCCCTCAATGTGTCCCATAGCTTGCAGGGTCGCATAGTGAGCGCGGCAATACGAATACAACGTCATCGTTGCGCCGTTGCTCGTTCCTTTGTCCGAGATATTGAGCTTTCGTGCCCAACCCTCCAGCCATTCTTCGGCGCGCTTTTTACCGCGGTTATCATCCTCGCTGCATTCGATAGGTGTAGTCTCGTTGCGTTCGTGTCGCTTGCCTTCTGCGTCCGTCCATGTGACACGCGCCCGCCAAAAGCCATTGCGCTTTTGCAGATATAGCTTCATTTTGATAACCTCTCTCGCCGTTGGCCACAAATCTTGGCCACAAATTCGGCCACAAATTGGCCACACCGACTGTTTTCACTTTAACAGTTAAACTTTTGATAATGCCCATATAGGCAGCTTGTCACCCATTTTCCATAATTCGTTTTGTCGCATAAATACCCGAATGTCGCACTTTGGGCACTTCTCGTAAAGCGGGGGTCATCAGTTCGATCCTGGTTGCTGGCACCATGATTTCCCACGTAGCCGCCTTGTGCGGCTATTTTTATGCCACGAGCGGCCGCTTATTGCTTCTGTTAAGCAGCTTTCATTACGTACGAGTAAACTAGCGCTATACGATAGTTTGTACAAAATTGGTAAAGCTATGGCTGATTGGTGAAACATGTTACGTCTTAAAGGTTTTTACTTTTTGAGCAATCGCGATTGGTATACAACGCCAGAAGATGAAGGTATCGACGATGTCTTCTTTGATGACGGCCGCGGATATCACATTAAAGATGATGCGCCAGAAGAAGCAAAAAAGAGTTACGAAGAATTTTATGATGGGTATGATTCGGATCATTTTGGAATTTTCTTTGATTAAAGCTTTTCACTCAAATCCATGTGAAACAACTGCACTGTGGTGGGTATAGACAAAGTAGTAGTAATTACTAACAAAAGGAGTTTCTATGGCTACTCAGAATCTTGAGCTTTTCTATAAGCCAACCTGCCCATACTGCCACAAGGTCATGTCCTTTATGGAGCAGAACAACATCGAGCTTCCTATGCATGACATTGTTGCTGATGATGCAGCTCGTGAGCGCCTCATCGAGGTAGGCGGCAAGCGTCAGGTTCCATGTCTGTTCATTGACGGCAAGGCAATGTATGAGTCTGGCGACATCATCAATTACCTTTCCGAGGTCTTCCATGTTTCTGGCTCAAACGATGATTCAGACGACGGCTCTGCAGCAGCTGCTTGCACCATCGGCGGCGCCTGCTCCTTCTAAGATTTTTGCCGAGAAACCCGTCAAGCAGTAGATTTTCTCGTCTTATGTACAAAAATCCCTCTGATCCAGTATATGGAGCAGAGGGATTTTGCGTTAAAACCGAGGTAGTTTATGACTCTTTAGTCTTGATTGTATTGGTTAGCTCTTTAGGCGTGCTACGGCGTATTCGCTGATAAGCAGTAAGAAGAGGATTAGGATAGAGGAGAAGCTGCCAATAACTGCGCCGTTAAGACCAGTAAAGCTGACCATCATCCAGATAATAGGGATGGATACAACAAATGAAATAAGGTAGGCGCGCGTAACTGCCTTTTGAACTCGCATGATCGTGATGAGCTGGTATAAAAAGTCGATCGCAGCACAAAGTCCACCCGTGGCCACCATAATGCGTGCAAGTCCACGATATTGCTCAAAATCAACGCCATACAAGAAGCCGTTGAGAGGAATGCCAATGAACTCGACAAATGCAGCGGTACCAATGGTGACTACAGCAATGGCTCCAAACATTGCAAGTACAATGACGCCAAAGCGTTTCTTATTAGCGGGATTATGAATTGAGGTTTCTAGCAAACTAGCAAGTTTGAAGAGTTGTGGCCTGTAGATGAGTGTAGAGATCATCAAAATAGTGTGAGCTGGGAAATAAAGTGCGTTGAAGTACAGCTGATTGCTGTAAGAAAGTGTGCCTTCCATGGCAAACTTTGGCAGCGAGTCAATAAGGTTGTAGAGGAAAAGTGCTAAAAAGAGGGGCCAGCACTGTACAAAGATATCTTTGATGTTTGCAAGTTTGATGCGAACGCTTTTATCGGTCTCAAGAATGGCTAGGGGAGCAGAAACAAATAGCAGGGTGATAAGGGCACAAATACCCATGCTCCAGCTTGCCCATACAAGATTTCTGGTAACAAACAACACAACAGTAAAGAGAATAAAACTGGCACTACACCTAAGAGCTTGACTGAGTCCTGCGAGGTAGAGTTTGTCTTTTTGCTGAAGACGACCTTCGTAGACATCAGCCATACCATCAACTGCCCTAAAAAGCAAAGCTCCCGTGCAGATAGAAAACATGGGCTCGGTGTAGCCTTTGAAGAAACACCAAACAAGGCCAGCAATCACCATAACAACAACAGTGGCTGCGCGTTGAATCTGGTAATCAGAAAAACTACGTTGTTCGGCTATGTCGGAAACTTGATACGTGCGAACACCGTATTGGGCAATAAATAACAAAAGCGTTGCCACAACAAATGCCATGGAGAAAAGTCCTGCTTGTTCAATGCCAACAAGCTGGGAGCAAACAACAGTTAAAAGCGGGAAAAGTGCGCCCCAGGCGCCTTGGCCAAGTGCGTTGAAGAGATAATCCTGGGACGTTTGATGCGCTAGATATTGCTCGTCTTGATTAGCAATATCGCCAGAGACCACGGCAGACAGAAGCCTGGTCCACCACGTAACCACAATGCCAGGTTGACTCCCGGTTGTGCGCGAGTCATCAAGCTCATAGCGAGGTGTGCGTAGACGCTCTACCTGCTTATGTACGGAAGAATTGTTGTACGCAGTACGACTTTTCTTGAATGGATTGAGCATGTAAAACCTAAGATCTTCTTTAGCGCGGTTAGAAACTTTGATATATCAATTTTTATTTGTTGTATCGATTGTAGTCCACGATGTACATTAGGTAACAGATTGACAAACAATCGTGCGAAGATTGTTACAAATGGGTATGGTAGATAGTACGTATTCTGAGTCATGTGACGAAAGGATGAGCATGGCAGGCAATCCTCAAGATTCAAATCTAGAGTCCAGCAATGCTTCTTTTGACGAGAAACCCATCGATGGTGCAACAACTCCTGAAGTAGCTCAGTCGCTTCTTGAACGACGCGGGAATGAGATTGCTGCTGCTCGTACCCTTATTCAAGCGCTTAAAGCGCCAGCTCCTCTGCGCGATAACCTTACCTTCTTTTTGCGTTTGGTAAGAAAAGTGCTTGCTGAGTACAATCCAGATCTTCTTACTAGTTTTGACACGTTGTTGGTTGAGGCAATTAAAGCTGGACCAGATGATTTGTCTACAACTCGCGCACCTTTGCTGCTTGAGGCAATCAATGCGGTACTCAAAGTAGATTCAGAGAAGGAATCGCTTAATGCTTTCCTACGCTTTGCTTCTACCATTGACAACTTGAGCATGGAAGACTCCGTGCTTCTCATGCGCGCATTTGTAACTTTCTTCCACTTAGCAAATCTTTGTGAAGAGAATTATCGCGTTACCAGCCTGCGTTCTCGTGAGGCTTCTGTTGATCCATCTTCTGCAGAAGACCCTATCAATGAGATAACCGTTGCATATAGACAGCTTATTGACGAGTGCGGTGAAGAAGAGGCAAAAGCACGTCTTAATCGTCTTGAGTTCCACCCCGTCTTTACCGCGCACCCAACTGAGGCTCGTCGTAAAAACGTTGAACGCCGAATCCGTACCATCTCAGAGCTTCTTGATGAGCGTCAGAGGCTTGGTGGTCCTGCTCGTGTGGAAAACGAGCGTCGCATGCTGCAAGAGATTGACGGCCTATTCCGTACGTCTCCTATCGGTCATAAAAAGCCAACTCCTTTGGAGGAGGCAGATACTGTCCTTAACATTTTTGATACCACCCTTTTTGAGATGGTTCCTTCGGTATATCGCCGCTTTGATAACTGGGTACTGGGAGAAAACGCTGGTTGTGTGTCGCCTGTCTGCCCACCATTTTTCCGTCCAGGTAGCTGGATTGGCTCCGACCGCGACGGTAACCCTAATGTTACCGCTCTGGTTTCTCGCCAAGTTGCCGAGAAGTACCGTGTACACGTACTGCAGGCACTGGCTCGGGCTACCAAGGAAGTCAGTCGAGGCCTGACGCTTGATGGTATTTCTACTCCAGCTTCGCCTGCGCTTGTCAATCTTTGGGCACAGCAGGTAGAAATGAGCCAGGCCCTGACCGCTAGGGCTATTGATAAGGCTGGGTCTGAGTTGCACCGTGCGGCGATGCGCGTCATTTCTGGCCGACTCAGCGCCACCATTGAGCGCAATGCTGACCTGATGTATCAAAACGCTGAAGAGTTTATTGCTGATCTGCGTGTTATTCAGGATTCACTGGCTCAAGCAGGGGCTTTCCGTATTGCCTACGGTCCTGTTCAGAAGCTTATCTGGCAGGCTCAAACTTTTGGCTTCCACTTGGTAGAGATGGAGTTCCGTCAGCACTCTTTGGTGCACAAGCGTGCACTTACAGATATTGAGGCACACCCATCAACTGCCGAGAAACCCGCCAAACTTGATGCTATGACGCAGGAGGTGCTAGACACCTTCCGCTCCATTGGATCAATTCAAAAGAAGAATGGCATTAACGCTGCTCGTCGCTATATTATTTCGTTTACGCAGTCTGCTCAGGATGTTGAGAATGTCTATAAGCTTGCACGTCTAGCGTTTGCAAATGAAGAAGACGTTCCTGTTCTAGACGTCATTCCACTCTTTGAGCAAATTGAAGACCTTGAGAACGCCGTTGCTACACTTGACCAGGTAATTCAGCTTCCTGAGGTGCAGGCGCGTCTTGCTCAGACAGACCGCAAGCTTGAGGTTATGTTGGGCTATTCTGATTCCTCGAAGGATGAGGGACCAACTACGGCAACACTGGTACTTCATAAGACCCAGGCTGCTTTGGCAGAGTGGGCAGAGAAGAACTCCATTGACCTCATCTTGATGCATGGTCGTGGCGGTGCAGTTGGTCGTGGCGGTGGTCCTGCAAACCGTGCTGTTCTTTCTCAGCCCAAAGGCTCAGTCAACGGTCGCTTTAAACTTACTGAGCAGGGAGAAGTTATTTTTGCTCGCTATGGTGACCCAACGCTTGCCCGTCGTCACGTAGAGTCCGTCGCTGGAGCAACACTGCTTCAGATGGCACCTTCTATTGAGCAGAAGAATACTCAGACAGACGTGAAGTTTGCTTCACTCGCTTCTGAGCTTGATAAAGCGTCCAAGCAGCGTTTCTTGGAGCTCATTCACTCCGATGGCTTTGCTGAGTGGTTCTCGGTTGTTACCCCTCTGACAGAGATTGGTCTTCTCCCCATTGGTTCAAGACCTGCTAAACGTGGCCTGGGCGCCAAGTCTCTTGATGACTTGCGTGCTATCCCTTGGATTTTCTCCTGGTCACAGGCTCGTATCAACCTGGCTGCTTGGTACGGACTGGGCAGTGCTTGCGAGGCAGTAGGGGATATCGAACGCCTCCGTGAGGCATATAGAGAGTGGCCGCTGTTCACTACGTTTATCGACAACATTGAGATGTCAATCTCCAAAATTGATGCTCGTATTGCAAGGCTTTATCTGGCCCTGGGTGATCGCTCTGAACTTTCGGAGATGGTTCTCTCCGAGATGTCGTTGACGCGCAAGTGGGTCCTTGCTATCACCGGTAACAAGTGGCCGTTGGAGAACCGTCGTGTGCTTGGTCCTGTTATCCGCCTGCGTCTGCCATTTGTTAATATTCTCTCGGTTACGCAGGTGCATGCCCTGTCTGAGCTTCGTATAAGGGATGACATGCTTACTCCAGAGGAACGTGCAAACATTACGTATTTGATTTTGTGCACCGTGTCTGGTGTTGCCGCAGGTCTGCAGAATACAGGCTGATGTCACATCGCTTACCATAAGTTTGAGCAAACAATCGTTTATGTTTACGTAAAACTAGTATTACCTGAAATAAAGTTGCAATATTTACAAGGCGAGAAACCACTGGTAGACAGAGTTTCTCGCCTTATTTTTATTTTAATTATTAAATGAAAGTTGAATTACCTTAACTTTTAGTTGATACTAATGAAGTAAAAGTTCGAAAGAGCAAACTTAGTTTGCCTACGTTATTTTGGGGGATGCATGGATACAGAAAAGACCTCACAGGGTCCTGCGAATTCTGGTCCAGTTCTTCCTCTTGCCATGCTTGGTGAGGGAGAGACTGCGCTGATCGTAACGGTTAAGGGTGCTTCTGATCTTCGCCAGCACCTCTCAACACTTGGTTTTGTTGAGGGCGCCGAGGTAAAGGTTATTTCACGTGTCAACGGTGACGTTATTGTCAGCGTTAAGGGTGCACGACTTGGACTGAACCGTCAGATGTCGTCGCACATCATGGTTTCTCCGCTTTAAACACTTTGTTGTATTGCGCTGCTGGTAAAACCCGCGGCTTTTAATACGTGTTTCGATGAAAGGAAGGTTATGGCAACTCTGAGAGACGTTAAGGTGGGGGAGAGTTGCACGGTTGCTGCGCTAAAGGGTGTAGGCGCCGTGAAACGTCGCATCATGGACATGGGTCTTACTAAGGGCACTGAGGTTCATGTCAAAAAAGTAGCTCCACTGGGAGATCCAATTGAGCTCACAGTTCGTGGCTACGAGCTTTCTATCCGCAAGGATGAAGCTGCAAGCATTGAAGTAGTAGACGTTCACAAGGTAGAGGAAGCCTAATGGCACAAAAGACTATTATTGGTCTTGCAGGTAACCCAAACTGCGGTAAGACCACCCTATTCAATGAGCTTACGGGCTCAAACGGCTACGTCGGCAACTGGCCAGGCGTTACCGTTGAGAAGAAGCAGGCAAATTGGCGTGCCGATAAGGACGTCACCTTTGTCGACCTTCCTGGTATTTACTCTCTGTCTCCATATTCACCAGAGGAGCAGGTATCTCGTGACTACCTCATTAATGAGCGTCCAGACGCCATTATTGACCTTCTCGATGTTACCAACCTGGAGCGAAATCTCTATCTGACAACTCAGATTCTTGAGGCTGGCCGCCCTGTTGTTCTTGGTCTTAACATGGTTGACCTGCTCAAGGAGTCCGGTGACGTCATTGATACCAAGGAGCTTTCCAAGCAGCTTGGTGTTGAGGTTGTTGAGGTTTCTGCACTTCGTAACAAGAACATTGACACTCTGGTAAAGACTGCAATTAAGGCCGGCCAGGAGGGAACTCCTGCTGAGGGTGTTAAGTGCTTTACCCCAGAGGTTGAAGAGGCTCTTGGTAAGATTGCTACTGCAATCGAGGGCCTTGCTCCTGCAACTCTGTCTCGTTGGTATTCCATTAAGGTCTTTGAGCGCGATGCAAATGCAATTGCTCCCCTTAACCTTTCTGCCGAGAAGACCGCAGAGCTTGAGCAGATTATTGCTGCAGTTGAGCAGTCCCGCGACGATGATGCTGAGTCCATCATTACGTCTGACCGTTATGAGTGGATTGCTGGCGTAATGGCAGCTTGCGTCAAGAAAGCACCTAAAAAACTGAGTACTTCCGAGAAGATTGACCGTGTTGTTACTAACCGTATTCTGGGTCTTCCAATTTTTGTTATTGTAATGTCCCTGGTGTATTTTATCTCTATTTCTACAGTTGGTATCAATGCTACCAACTGGGTCAACGACAATCTGTTTGACAAAGGTTTTCACGTATTGGGCATCGGAGATGCAGAGTATAGTCAGGCAAAAGATGATTTTGACTCTCACCACTATGGCGACCAGATTGACGCATATCTCAATGCAGCAGACGAGGCCGGTATTGATACCACTGAGGTTCGTGCTGCAATCGCGGCTAAACAGTGGGATTCTGACGCTATCACCAGCTTTGAGGCAGAGACTGCCAAGAAGAACGTTGTTGCTCTGAGCGCACCAGTTCATGATGAGGATGGCAACTTCGTTGATACTGACGACAATCCTCTTCAGCTTGACGCAAACGGCAACCCAATTCTTGCTGAAGGTCAAGAACTTCAGACTCTGGGCGGCGTAACTGCTGCGGGCTTCAAGACCGCTGTTGAAGGCGCTGCTACTGAGCCAGAGGCATCTGAGTACGGCATGTATGTCCCTGGTATTCCTACGCTTGCTCGCGGCGCTCTTGAGGGTGCTGGCGCAAGCCCCGTCATCACCAGTCTTGTAGTTGACGGTATTATCGGCGGCGTAGGTGCTGTTCTTGGCTTTATTCCACAGATGTTTGTCTTGTTTGTTATGTTGTGTTTCTTGGAAGACTGCGGATATATGAGCCGCGTTGCTTTTGTTATGGACCGTGTCTTCCGTCGTTTTGGTCTATCAGGTAAGTCTTTTATTCCACTTCTTATCTCCTCTGGTTGTGGTGTTCCTGGCGTTCTTTCTACTCGTACTATTGAAAATGAGAAAGATCGTCGCATGACGATTATGCTTACCACTATGATTCCATGTTCGGCAAAACAGCCTATTATTGCCTTGATTATGGGTGTTCTTATTGGAGGAACTACTGCTTGGTGGATTGCCCCAGCCTTTTATTTCTTGGGTGTAGCTATGATTGTTATTTCTGCAATCATGCTAAAGAAGACTAAGGCTTTTGAGGGAGAGCCAGCACCATTTGTCATGGAACTTCCTGATTATCACATGCCTTCTCTTAAGTCTTGGGCAATGCATGTTTGGGAGCGTATTTCTGCGTATATTATTAAAGCTGGTACCATTATTTTTGCTGCAGCAATTGGAATTTGGGTTTTATCCAATTTTGGCTGGGCTAACTGGGACGGCGCAAATGGAGTATTCGGCTATCTCCCAGGTATTCAGGGTGCTCCTGATAATGTTATGGACTTTTCTTTGCTTGCTGCTATTGGCGGTTCTATTGGATTTATCTTCTCTCCACTTGGATTTGGAAATTGGCAGGCAACTGTAGCTTCTATTTCTGCTTTGATTGCAAAAGAGAATCTTGTTTCCACCTTTGGCGTTCTTTATGGCCTTGGCGATGCAAGTGAGAAGTCTGTCACTATGTGGTCTGGCTTTGCTGGTATGTTTACTGATGCTGGTGGTATCCTCCACGTTGGTGCAATGTGTGCATTTGTGGCATTCAATATGCTTGACGCACCTTGCTTCGCTGCAGTAGGTTCTATTCGTCGACAAATGAACGACTCTAAGTGGTTCTGGTTTGCTATTGGTTATCAGTGCATTTTTGCATGGATTGTAGGCCTGATGATTAATCAGTTCTGGGAGTTCTTCGTTCTTGGCTCCTTTGGTGTGTGGACTGTTGTTGCCTTTATCTTCCTGGCAGCAATTCTCTTCCAGCTTTTGCGTCCAGCTCCAAAGTGGGATAAAAAAGACGAGAAGATTCTTACCAGCCTTAATGAAGTAGCAAAAGCATAAGCTACTACTAGATTAGTATGCTGACCTGATCCCCCGTACCAATTCGGTGCGGGGGATTTTGTTTATGTTTATCTCGGACTTTCTTGATATAAGATAAAAATCCATAGACATGTAAACTTAGTCTAACTTTTTGTAGAGTTTACGAAATTAGATAAAAAAACTGAAAAAATTCTTGTAAGTTTCCCTCGGTTAACTTACTATGTTTTTAAGCAATTTAGTTGCTTGCTTTATTCAGGTTCCCGTAGCTCGAAGAAAGACCCTCTCCCTTTCTTGCGAGCGTAGAACACGAGCCGCTGACTCTGGGTGTCAGCGGCTCGCCCCTTTTTTAGGATGTATTTACTTGCTTTTAGTGCAAGTCTCTGTCTTCTTCATGTTCAGAAAGATCGCTTGTATCGCGGTCCAAAAGAACCGAGACGTTCATATCAGGGTAGGCTGCCTCTACTTCATGAATAATATCGTGGACAATTTGCTTACCGTCATAGCCAAACTCAATGACTGCATCAAAGGCCATAAATTGATTTTCAATGTCAGCAATAAAACCATGAACTTGAAGAACACCTTCATGAGCTAAAGCCATTTCAGTTACTTCAGTGCGCATCTTTACAATGCGATTATCGGTGGTGTTTCTCGCATAAATACCAATAGCAGCAATGATTATTTTGCCTGATGTCTGCTTGTAAATCTCTGTACTCAGACGCCTAGTCATCGTATCAATCTCAATAGCTGAAGTGGTATCAAGAACCTCAGTGTGGAATGAGCCAACAAATTTATCTGGGCCATAGCTGTGGATAATAAGGTCGTAGACGCCTTCTGCGTCTGGATCCTCTTTCACAATGTTGTAAATAAGTGTTGAAAGAGCAGCGTCAGGACGCATACCAATAATTTCTTTGATAGATCCCTGTAACAGCTCAATTGAAGCTTTAATGATAAACACAGAGATAATAACGCCCACATATGCTTCAAGGCTAATTTTTGTAAAGATAAATATAAGCGCAGCTGTTAAAACAGAAGTAGAGAGTGTGGCGTCAAAAAGTGCATCTGAACCCGACGCAATAAGGGTGTCGGAGTTTACGCGATTACCTACAGAGCGGACGTAGCGACCCAAAATAATCTTTACCAGCACAGCTACTGCAATGATGACTAAAGACAGGGGACTGTAGTCTGGAGTAACAGGATTCATGATGTCTTGGATAGATTTAAAAAGTGAAGAAATACCTGCATACATAATGATTGCAGCAATTACTGTTGTAGTGATGTATTCGATGCGTCCGTGTCCAAAGGGGTGCTCGCGATCAGCTTTTTTGTTAGATAGTTTGGTTCCCACAATGGTGATGATTGATGAAATTGCATCGGAGAGATTGTTCACCGCATCAAGAGTAACGGCAATTGAGTTAGATAAAATGCCCACAGCTGCTTTGAATGCCGCAAGGGCAACATTGGCTGCAATGCCAATGGCGCTCGTGCGTACAATGGCGGTTTCACGTTCAGAAGAGGTAATGGTTACCTGTGATTGGGTCATAGTAAATCTAGCTTTCTGTAACGTTAGAAAGAACCTTTAAAAGCAATCGTTTAAGCTCAGCGCCTTCTTCGGGCGAGAGATTAACGCATGAGCCGATCTGATGTGGGACCACTTGAATTTCTCGCCTAAGGTCTTTGCCTTTTTGGGTGAGGGAAACAATCAGCTGACGTCCGTCTTTGTTTGTTTTTTGGCGCAGTACAAGGCTCTTCTCCTCAAGCTTTTTAAGAAGCGGAGTTAAGGTACCTGAATCAAGAAATAAAAGCTCACCTAAGGTTTTGACATCCAAGGATTCATGTTCCCAAAGCGCCATCATGGCAATGTATTGCGTATACGTCAGATTAAAGGGCTTAAGTAGCGGAGTATACCTTCGCACCACTTCTTTTGAGGCACTGTAGAGTGGGAAGCAGAGCTGGTTTTTGAGGAGAAGCTCGGGGATATCGGGGGAGTTGTCGAGTGTAGAAGAGCCGCTAGCAAAAGTGCTAGCGGCTGCAACGGACTGTGTTTCTTTCTGAGAAGAACTCATGAGTAGACCGGTCCTCTCGCCTTATGCAAGAAGGTTTTTAACTGCGGACTCAACTTCTGCCATATCGGTGGTTGGCTCGAAGCGAGCAACAACGTTTCCCTGGCGGTCTACAAGGAATTTAGTGAAGTTCCACATGATATAAGCCTTGTCACCAAACTTCTTGTTGTTTGCCTTTGCAAATTTGTCCAGCGCAAGAGCCTTGATGCCCTTTCCAAAACCCTGGAAGGGGAAGGCTGTTGCAAGGCGCTCAAAGAGAGGGTTTGCGGTCTCTCCGTTAACGTCGCCCTTCTTGAACTGTGGAAAATCGGTGCCAAATTTCATAGTGCAGAACTGATGAATCTCTTCATCGGACTCTGGGGCTTGGTCTGCAAACTGATTGCAAGGAAAGTCTAAAATCTCAAAGCCTTGATCTTTGTATGCGGTATAAATGCGCTCAAGATCCTCATACTGTGGGGTAAAGCCGCAACCAGTTGCAGTGTTGACAATCAGAAGAACCTTTCCATCAAAAGAGGAGAGGGAAGTTAGGGAGCCGTCACGCTCTTCTACGGAGAGGTCATAGATATTGGTGTTTGCCATGATGTTCCTTTCAACTAGCCACGGATTGTCCGAAGCATTGGATGACTTATTTTCTTTGGGTAGTGTACCCCAGTAGCTGTAACCTAACACAAATAAATTGTACACAATTTAAATTTCATAATAACGACATAGAGAGAATGTTATTTTTTTCATTTAATTGATAGCCCATATGAGCAAATATCAATAATTTAAGTAACGCCTTAGAGCGGCATCTTCACAAAATTTATATGTACACCATGGCTAACCATAGGAAACGTTTTCGCAGGTAAGAAATTACTTGTGTACAATTGTTTCATTAGGATAACTAATTAGTAATGATTTTCACTTGTTTTTTTCGTAAAAAAATTTTATCTTCAATAGGTCATTAACCGATTAATTTGCAAAAAGCAGATGGGGGATTTACATGAAACTGAACAATTGGTGTCTCGCAGCCGGTGGCGCTGCACTTGCTGGCGTTGTTGCTGGTCTTGCTTCTAACGGCACTCTTCACAAGGCAGCTGTTAAGGCAACTGCATGTGGTCTTCGCGTAACTGATCGCGTTTCCGCAGAGACTCAGAACGTTGTTGACGAGGCTAACGACGTTGTCGCAGAGGCTCGCCGTGAGTCCAAGATTGACGCTGCTGTTCGCGCTCGCCTTGCTGAGCTCGAGGAGGGTATCCGCGTTGAGGTTACCAAGCAGGTCGACGCAGAGGGCGCACAGGCATAATTCATGCGCTTCACAATTACTAATGAAATCTCAGGTCGCATTCGTGCAAAATGCGACCTGGGTCATATTGATGAGGCTGAAGCTCGTGGTATCTCCTATGAGCTGATGCGTGTTGACGGCGTTCGTCACGCAGAAGTTCACATGGCAAACGGCTCTCTCTTGCTAAGGTTTGATCCTCTCAAGAGAGACCAGGTACTTGCAGCTGTTGGCGCTTTTGATGTCTTGAACTTGCCACGAGAAGAAGAGGCAGGTCTTGAGGACTTCTGTAGCTCAATCGAGATGGCTCTAGAGAATAACCGCTTCCAGATGGAGGTTGTGACTACATTCGCACGCCGCTGGATTATGCGTTCTCTGCCACTTCCTGCAGTTGCTAACTATGCCTACGTTATTCTTCGTGCCATTCCATTTGTTGTGGAAGGCGTTAAGCGTCTGTTCAAGAAAGAGCTGACGGTTGAGGTTTTGGACGCAACTGCAATTACCACTTCCATTTTAAGAAATGAGTGGGCAGATGCTTCTACTGTCATGTTCCTGCTTGAGCTGTCTGCAGCTATGGAGAACCACGTTGCCAGCCGTGCTCGTCTTGCACTCCGTGACGGCCTGATTACCCGCTCCGAGAACGTCTGGGCTCGCGTTGACGGCAAGGACGTTATGATTGCTCTCTCTGAGGTTGAGAAGGGCATGATTTTGCACCAGCGCGCTGGTGGCGTTCTTCCTGTTGACGGCAAAGTTGTTGAAGGCATTGGCCAGATGAACGAGGCTGCCATGACAGGTGAGTCTCGCCTTGTTACCAAAGAGCCTGGCTCAACCGTTTACGCAGGCACCGCTCTTGAAGACGGTGACCTTATGGTAAGCGTCACTGCTCCTCCAGGAATGTCTCGTATCGACAACATTGTTGATATGGTTGAGCAGTCTGCTGAGCTTAAGGCTGGCGCACAGTCTAAGGCAGAGCGCCTTTCTGATGCATTGGTTCCTTACAGCTTCCTCGCCTTCTTTGGTATTTGGGGCATTACCCGAAACATCACTAAGGCTATGACCGTTCTTATGGTTGACTATTCCTGCGCCATTAAGCTTTCCACTCCTGTTGCAGTGGGTAGCGCAATGGATGAGGCAGCTAAGTTTGGCATGACGGTTAAGGGCGGAAAATACCTCGAGAAGATCGCTGCGGCTGATCTTATCGTCTTTGATAAGACCGGTACGCTGACAAAGGCAGTTCCACATGTTGAGTGCATTGTCAGCTTCTGTGGTCGCACCGAGGACCAGCTTCTGCGTCTTGCTGCATGTATTGAGGAGCACTTCCCACACAGCATGGCTCGAGCAATTGTGAACGAGGCAAAGGTGCGTGGCCTCAAGCACAATGACGAGTTCCACGCAGAGGTTAAGTATGTTGTTGCTCACGGTATTCGTACCAAGGTTAACGACAAAGAGGTCTGCATTGGCTCAGCTCACTTCATTTTTGATGACGAGAAGACCCCAATGCCCGAGGGAATTCAAGACGACCTTGCACAGATTGCTCCAACCTCGTCCATTATCTTTATGTCCGAGGATTCAAAACTTATTGCAGCAATTTGTATTACCGATCCTGTAAGGGAAGATGCAGCAGCAACTATTACGCAGCTCCGTGCTCTTGGTGTTAAGCGTATGGTTATGTTGACTGGCGACTCAGAAAACGTTGCAGCAAGTGTTGCTAACAAGCTTGGTCTTGATGACTATGTAGCACAGATTCTCCCAGAGGATAAGTGTGAGTATGTTAAGAAGTTCCAGCAGGAGGGCTACACCGTTGCAATGGTTGGCGACGGTATCAACGATTCACCTGCACTAGCTGTATCTGATGTTTCACTGGCGCTTTCTGATGCAACTGATATTGCTCGTGCTGTTGCGGATATTTCAATTAAGAATGACTCGCTTGAATCTTTGGTAATCATGCGTCTTTTGGGCCAGCAGGTAATGAAGAGGATTCATGCTGACTATCGCACGATTGTTGCGCTGAACAGCTCTTTCATTGCTGCGGGTGTAGCAGGTCTTATTACTGTAAGTACTGCTGCATATATGCACAATCTTCTGACACTTATGGTAACGCTTGCAAACACAAGGTCACTGCTTACCACTGCAGCTCATAACCCTAATGTTCCTTCTGAGGTAAAGATGCTCTTGACTGAAGGACAGATTGCTTAGAACGCACTTGTGCGTCAACAAAGTATTTTTAGATCGCGTTAGAGCTCTCGTTTCTTATTCGTAAGAGGCGGGAGCTTTTTTCTGTCTTGAATTGTCAAAAAGTGAAAATATTTTGAGTTTTCTCTTGCATTTAGTTAGCTAAGGCTTACACTTTAAATAGTTAGAAGAGGTTAACTTGTTAAGGTTTTTATATAACAGGAGCTAGTTCTAACAAAATTGCTTTATCAGCCCGGAACCTTTCCCCTCTCCAAGGGTCCGGAATCCAGGCGCCGTCGGCTCCCTTTTAGTCGGCGGCGCATTTTTAAGAAGGGAGCAAGTGTGGTATGGATTGTCTTACTTCTTTTGAGAATTCATTGCTCCTAGACGTTACTTCTCCCTGTGGATATCCTGCTGATAAAAAGCTTGTTTCTACCGGAAGCAGAAGAGCGTATACGCCTGAGCTTTGTCATGATTTTGCGACAACGTTTGTTCGCTGTGCCGCTGGTGTTATTGCTCACGTCAAGCCAGCTGCACTCTTTTCATTTGCGTCCCACAAGTCTTGCAGTTCTTGTACAAGCCTTATTTGCACCGATCCAACACTGAGGGCATTTCTCTGCAACGCTACGCACGAGCTCTCGTTGTTTGGGGTAACGCTCCTTGCCACCTCTGCTATTTCGGGTGGAAAGGTATCGTTCGTTGCGTATAGACCTGAGCTTGTTGAGGATATTCTCGCCAAACCAGAGCACTGTGAGTTCTTGGCTACGTTTGGCCATTCCACTGAGTCGGTACAAGCGTTGATGAAGAGCATGCGCTCAAAAATTTTTGCCTTCCATGCAAGAAAAGCTGCGTTCCCGCATGAGATTGGTCTTGTGCTGGGCTATCCGCTTGCAGATGTTCAAGGCTTTATGAACGGCCAGCCTGAGCTATTTACTGGCGCTTGGAAAGTCTATGACAACACAGAAGAGACACGCTTGCGCCTGGAGCAGCTTAAAGATGCAGAAGACCACTGCAAGCTTCGTTTTTATCAAGGGGAATCTTTGGCGCAGATTCTCTCATCGTATGGCAATGCCGAGAAATACCAGGTTGCATAAGGGGTGCACTTGGATTTCTTGTTGAGGTATTGAAAGTAATGTGTAGTTTTCCAGGGGGAACCTGGACACAGAAGGAGGAAATGTATGAGTAAAGTAGCAGTTGTGTATTGGTCCATGACGGGCAATACTGAGGCAATGGCTAAAGAGCTTGCAAGTGCAGCAGATACTGAGGCTATTGAGTCTTCTGAGTTCTCTGCTGATATGTGCGATCAGTACGATGCATTTGCTTTTGGTTGCCCTGCAATGGGTGATGAGGAGCTTGATCCTGATTTTGAGGAGCTCTTCAATGACTGCGCAGGCAAGCTTGGCCAGAAGCCAACCGCTCTCTTTGGTTCTTATGACTGGGGAACCGGTGACTGGATGGAGACTTGGAAGCAGAATGCTGAAGCAGAGGGAGTCAACGTTGTTGAGACTTTTATCTGCAACCTTGAGCCAGATGACGATGCTCTTGAGGCTCTTCGCGGCCTTGGTACAAAGCTTTCTGCTTAAGCTGCATTACGATTTTTGCTGTTGCTGTTAAATTTAGCGAGAAAAAACATCATTTTTTGAATAATCTAGAAAATGTTGGGTAGTAAAACAGCAACAGAAGGGAAGTTTGTATGTCACCAATCAATATTATTGTTATTCTTGCTGTTGTAGCACTTTGTGGTTTTGCGGTTTATCGTGTTTACGGAATTGCTGCAGGTAAAAAAGGCTGCTGCTCTGATGAAGGAACAGGTGTTACTACTTGTAACACAGAGCAAGTTGCGGCTGCAGAGGGTCCAGAAGACAAAGATGAGTCTCATTACCCCTATGTTCAGACATTTGAGATTGGTGGTATGACTTGCCAGAACTGCGTCAACCATGTGACTCGAGCACTCGATAGTATTGAGGGAACATGGGCGCAGGTTACTCTAGCAGGTGGCCAGGCACGTATCCTCAGCAAAAATCCCATTGATGTCGATGCGTACCGAGCTGCCGTAGAGAAAGAAGGCTACCGTCTTCGTGCTTAAGCACAACAAGATCTTCTCGCAAGAAACAAACTTTGAAGAAATTTTGTAAAACTTGCGTAATAGCTGTGCAAAGTAGCGCTCTTTGGCTTGTTTAATCAGCCGAAGAGCGCTATCCTATTGCCCGTATGGCGTCAAGCTATGCACTGTATCTGTTGGCCCCCGAGAGCATGTAAGTTTCCGAGTAGAGAAGCCCACGTATTGGCACTCTGGCAGCAACCATGTTGACCGGGGCCCCGTTTTGGAAGGGGTCCACCTTTGAGTGAGATTCAGAACTCGTCCATCTTCTCTTTGGATGAAATTTCCGATGAGGAAATGAACAGCCTGATCGACGGCACTGTTACCGATTTTGATGAGGGAGATCTTGTCAACGGCACCGTCGTCAAAATTGAGCGCGATGAGGTCCTCGTAGACATTGGCTACAAGTCTGAGGGCGTTATTCCTGCTCGTGAGCTTTCTATTCGTAAAGACGTCAACCCTGCAGAGATCATCTCCCTGGGTGAGGACGTCGAGGCTCTTGTCCTTCAGAAAGAGGACAAAGAGGGCCGTCTGGTTCTCTCCAAGAAGCGTGCTGAGTACGAGCGTGCTTGGAAGGCAGTTGAGGATAAGTTCAACGCCGGTGAGACCGTTGAGGGCGAGGTTATTGAGGTTGTTAAGGGCGGCCTGATCCTTGACATTGGCCTCCGTGGCTTCCTGCCTGCATCCCTTGTTGACCTTCGTCGCGTCAAGGACCTTGGTGCATTCATGGGCACTCGTATTGAGGCTCGTGTTATCGAGATGGATCGCAACCGCAACAACGTTGTTCTTTCTCGCCGCATTGTTCTTGAGGAGGCTCGTAAGGCAGAGCGTCAGGACATCCTGGGCAAGCTCCAGGTTGGCATGAAGCTCAAGGGTACCGTTTCCTCCATCGTTGAGTTTGGTGCATTTGTTGACCTTGGCGGCATTGACGGCCTGGTTCACATCTCCGAGCTTTCTTGGAACCACGTTAACCACCCATCTGAGGTTGTTAAGGTTGGCCAGGAGGTTGAGGTTCAGGTTCTCGACGTTGACCTTAACCGTGAGCGCATCTCCCTTGGTCTTAAGCAGACTTCCGAGGATCCATGGCGTGTACTTGTTTCCAAGTACCCAGTTGACGCTATCATCGAGGGCACTGTCACCAAGCTTGTTACCTTCGGTGCATTTGTTGACCTTGGCAACGGCGTTGAGGGCCTCGTCCACATCTCCGAGATGGCTAAGCAGCACGTCACCGCTCCATCCCAGGTCTGCAAGGTTGGCGACGTTGTACAGGTAAAGGTCATGGAGATTGATCTTGACCGTCGTCGCATCTCCCTGTCTATGAAGGCAGCTGCAGAGACCCTTGGCATTGACATTGAGGTCACTCCACTTCCAGAGGAGGAGCGTGCAGCAGCAGAGGCAGCAGCAGCTGAGGCTGAGGCTGACCTTGAGGCTCACCTGGTTGAGTCTGAGGCTAATGCACAGGCAACCGAAGAGGCTGCAGAGTAACACGCTTTGCGCATCTAAGTAATTGTCAAGAGACGTCATCGAAAGATGGCGTCTCTTTTTTTATGTGAGTAACAAATATCTCCATTCCTTCAGCAGTACGTTAATGCGAAAATACACTGCTAAGTTTTTATTCTGAGGAGGAATACGCCTATGACATCAAAGATGCAGGGCCGCAGTTTTCTTGCTGTTATGTTTGCATTTTTGGCAGCTTTAATCTTTATGCCAAATATTGCATACGCTGCAAGTAACAATTCGTTCTATAACGGCACTACTACTAACGTGTCTCCATCTGTGAGTGCAGATGGTCTTATTGAGCGTTCTATTTACTTTACAGATGCTTCTGGTCAGACATCTAACTACGCTTATAAGGATAATGACACCACTCAGATGAACCGCTCCATTGTAGATATTGATAAGTATCAGAATCTGCAGGCAGTGGTAAAGATTACCAACATCTCTTCATCTCCAGTTTCTGTAAACGAGATTATGCAGCTGCCACTTACATACTATGTCAGCTCTAGCCCAAATCCAGATTTACGTGCAACTGGATTTACCTTCTCGTCAACTAATGCAGCAACTGCAATTAACCTGAACATTAACGGACTGAACGGCGGTTCTGGTTCTCAGCCTGCAGCTAATGCATATGCCGCATACCAGGCAGCTGGTCAGGACAATGCTGAGATGCGTTCCGTTTCTATTTCTGGTACTCTGGCCGCTGGTGAGACCATTACACTTACTGTTCCTCTGACTCTCACTAATGGTTCATCTCTTAATCTGTATGGCACTAACTATGTAGGCCTTACCCAGTATCTGCTCGACCACAGAACCTCTTACGGAAACCCTCGTGTTTCAGTCAGGTTTGCAAGGCAGGTCCTGGAAGAGGGAACAAACAATTCCATTCTGAGCAGCAACAAGAAATATCTTGGCGTCATTATTAGGCCTGACGGCAGCTATTACGCTATTCCACAGGACGAGTGGAATTACATGCCAAACATTTCTGCAAGTGATATTCACGTTGACAATATCCTGTATGAAGATCGCCACAGCGCAACAGAAAATGATGCACTGTATACCGGTGGTGCTTACTACATTGATTTGACCAACATTAAGAATGCCATGAGGGACTATGGCTATTCGGTTCACACCGGAAATTCCAATAGGGGACTGTACCTCAATCTTCCTGGCTGGCAGCTGGCTGTTGATAATGATCTTGCTGACGATGTGTATCAGGAGTATTCGTACACTTCTCTCTCAGGCAGTAACCTTGTCATCAATGCTTCTGAGAATTCAACTGACGAGCTTGATCTTAACAATGGCGTTATTACTCCTCTTTATACAGAGCTTAGGCAGGTAGTTACGGCGCACAACAGCACTATTACCGCTAACCAGGATTCTTGGTCCATCCTCGATAACCTTGATGCTATGGTTGATCACAGTGCTGGTCAGGTTACCCCTGCTGCTGGTTCTGCCGATGCTCGCGTTAAGGTTGTTGATCAGAGTGGTGCAGTTGTGCTTGATACAGCAACCATGGATGCAGCAACTGTTGCTCAGAAGGCAGAAGAGATTTCTAAGACTCCTGGTGCATACTCCGTTACGTATTACTATTATTTCAAAGGTAATGCTGCAGCTGCAGGTAATGACTATGAGGCGGCAAAGACAGTTACCCTAACTGTTAAGTCTGATACTCCAGCTCCAACACCAACGCCAGCTCCAGAAGAGCCTTCCAATCCTGCTTCTCCAGTAAAAGAGAAGAAGGCAAAGAAGAAGAAAGCGCAGCTTCCAAATACGGGTGAAGAGCTTATGGTAATGCCTCTTATGGTTATGGGTGTATCTGCTTTGACAGCCGCCGGACTTATGAAGCGTAAGCACTAAGACAGAGCGTTCTTCTCGTTACATGAATTTGTATTGGCAGGTATCTCTTTGGTACCTGCCAATATTTTTATGGACATAGTGGACAACTGTCCAAAAATGCTTAGTCAATATTTATCTTTGTATATAGGTAAATCCTATATGATTTGACAAAAAGTGCAGGTAAATAGATTTTGCTGTTATCGTCGCAATTTAATGTTTCATGTCTATTTCATCCTAGGTATATATAGGTAAATGCTGATAATTGTTATGTATAGTTATCTAACCCCAGCAGGGTTGTCTTATAAATCGTTTTAATAAGAAAGAAGGGTTAACATGCTGGAGAACTCACTAAGCCGTCGTAATTTTTTGAAGGCATCAGGTATGGTAGCGGCTGGTGGTGGCGCATCTATGATGTTGGCTGGCTGCAATCCTTCCTCCACTGATACTCCTCAGGCTTCTGATAAGAAGAAGATTCTTCGCTACGGCTCCGCAAATTCTAAGCAGGGCCTTGATATGCAGCGTGCAAACAACTCACAGTCCGCATGTGTTGCAGACTCTGTTTGCGAGTCTTTGCTTCGTTGGACTGAGGATAACGAGCTTGTTACCTGCCTGCTTAAAGAGATTCCAACTTTTGAGTCTGATGGTGTCACCCTTAAGTGCGAGCTCAAAGAGGGTGTTAAGTTCCACGATGGTACTACTCTGACCGCAAAGGACGTTAAGTACACCTTTGAGCGTATGTTTAAGCCAGAGACCAAGGCTCTCTCCACCAGCTTCTTTGACAAGATCAAGGGCGCTCCAGAGATGCTTGCTGGTAAGGCTACTGAGCTTGAGGGTCTGACTGTTCAGGACGACACTCACTTTACCTTTACGCTTTCTGAGCCTTACATTGTCTTTGTAAGCGTTCTTGGTATTTCTTATGCTTGCATCTTCCCAGAGAAGGCTTGTGAGGCTGCTGGTGCTGATTGGGGTACCGGTACTAACCTCATTGGTACTGGTAAGTACAAGATTAAGAGCAACGATGACACTACTGAGGTAGTTCTTGAGCGCTTTGATGACTACCATGATGGCAAGCCTGCCCTGGATGAGATTCGTATTCACTACTACGATGACTCCAACACTCAGCTGCTTGCATTCAAGAACAACGATATTGACTTCTGCGATCTTCCATCTTCTCTATATCAGCAGTATTCAGGCGATGCTGACGTCAAGGATCTTATCACTGCATATCAGACCCTTGGTGTTAACTTCATCAACCTTAACCTCAAAGAGGGCTTTGAGCTTACCGATCCTAAGGTTCGTCAGGCACTCTCCTTGGCAATTAACCGCCAGGAGCTTGTTGACAACATTGCTTCCGGTAACGGTACTGTTGCAAGCGGTTGGCTTGCACCAGCAACCCCTGGTTACGACAAGAGCGCACCTGCTTTTGCGTACGATCCAGAGAAGGCTAAGTCTCTTCTCTCTGAGGCTGGTGTTTCTGGTCTTAAGCTTTCTGCAAAGGTTAGAAAGTCTTACGAGAAACTCCTTGTTGCTGTCCAGGAGTACTGGAGCAAGATTGGCGTTACCCTTGATGTCCAGGTAGAGGACAACGCAGTTTGGAACACTGACTGGGCTGCTGGTAACCTTCAGATTACTACCCTTGGTTGGTATCCACTGTTTGCTGATGGCGATCAGCACCTCTACACCTACTTCTACAGCACCAACGCTGCAAAGAAGTCTTCCTTCTACAACAACCCAGAGTTTGACAAGCTTCTTGTTGAGGGTCGCTCTGAGTCTAACAAGGACAAGAGAACAGAGGATTACAAGGACGCAGATAACCTGCTCACACGTACAGACTTTGCAACACTTCCTCTGTACTGGCCAAAGAACTCCTTTGTCGCTAAGAAGTACGTCAAGAACGCTAAGGTTGGAAACTTGATCTATCACTTCTTTGATATTGATATTGATACATCAAATTCCGATTACACCGTTCCAGAGGACTAAGTAGCAAACTTGCTATAAACTTTAAAGCGGCATCTAAGATTCTTGGATGCCGCTTCATTTTCTTGAGGGGAGAGGAGCTCAGGAGTGAGATCGTTTCTAATCAAACGAATCCTTCAAGCAGTGAGCGTTGTAGTTTGCATTTCTGCTTTAACGTTTTTTGTCTTGAACATTGTCCCAGGTGACCCAGTACGAGTCATGATGGGCGATATGGCTGATGAAGCTACGGTTCAGCAGGTCCGTCATACCATGGGTCTTGATAAGCCAATCCCAGAGCAGTATGCAAACTGGTTTGTAAAAATGCTTGGTGGAGATTTTGGAACTTCTTACACTCAGAAGCGACCTGTCATTGCACTTCTGACCAAGGCCTTAGTTGTTACGCTGCGCTTGGCGGTGTTTGCATATCTCTTTGCCGTAGTGCTTGGCCTTTTGATGGGTATTCTCGCCGCGGTAAACCATGGCAAATGGCTTGATAGAACACTTATGTCAGCTGCAATCTTTGGTATTTCTGCTCCATCATTTTGGGTGGCATTAGTACTGCAGATTATTTTTGCTTTGACGCTCAAGTGGTTCCCACTCTCTGGCGTTAAAACTCCTTCCGCCTATGTTCTTCCTGTTATTGCGCTGGGCTCTCGCTACGCAGCAAGTATTGCCCGCGTTACCAGGACCAGTATGCTGGATGTATTAAACCAGGACTACATCAGAACTGCTGAAGCTAAGGGCTTAAAGCGCTCCGCTATTGTTTTGAAGCACGCGCTCAGAAATGCTCTTATCCCAATCATTACCATTGCTGGATCTCAGCTGGGAGACATTCTTACTGGTTCCATCATCATTGAGCAGATCTTCAACATGAACGGTATGGGTAAGCTGCTTATCGACGCAATTAATGCTCGTGACCTGCCGCTGATCCAGGGTAGTGTCATGTATGTGGCAATTATCTGCGTTGTGATTTATTTGCTTGTTGATATCTTGTACGCGGTAGTTGATCCACGCATTCGTCTTGGAGAGGAGGCATCAGAGTAATGGCTTTGTTTACAAGTGATAAAAATAGCGAGAAGGTCCAAAAGACCGAAGCTGTGCTTGAAGATGCCACCAAGGCTCAAGAAGCAGAACAGGCTGCCACGGGAAAAGTTCGTGCGCAGAGCTATTGGCAGGTTAGCTGGAACATCTTTAAGAAAAATAAACTGGGCATGATTTGCTTGGGCATTGTTTTGGCTTTGGTGATTATTGCAATTCTTGCTCCTGTTCTTGCTCCATATGGCTACAAAGATCAAAACCTTTCAATTCAGAATCAGAATCCAACATTTGCGCACCTACTTGGTACTGATGAGTACGGTCGAGACATTCTTTCTCGTATTATTTACGGCTGCCAGATTTCTCTTTCTGTTGGTATTATTTCGCAGGCAATTGCCCTGTTTATCGGCTTTGTAGCAGGAGTTGCAGCAGGATATTACGGTCGCTGGGTGGATGCAGTTGTATCTTTTATCATCCAGGTTTTCTCCAGCTTCCCATTCTTGCTCTTTGCAATTTTGATTATGTTTGTTATGGGTCCAGGTCTCATTAACCTCTATATTGCATTGGGTCTTTTGATGTGGACTACCACCGCAAGGCTGATTCGTGGCGATGTCATGCGCCTGAAGAATTCTGAATACATTCAGTCTTGTATTCTGTCTGGCGGTAATAGCTTCCGCATCATCATGAAACATCTCTTGCCTAACTGTATGTCAACGCTGATTGTTGTTTCTACCTTGGGCATTCCAAGCGCAATTCTTTCGGAGGCAACACTTTCGTTCTTGGGATTGGGCGTTCAGCCACCTGAGGCAAGTTGGGGCCAAATGATTGCAGCATCTCAGCCATACCTTGCATCACAGCCTCTCTACAGTATTGCCCCAGGTATTGTCATCATCATTACAGTTATGTCCTTTAACTTGCTCGGCGACGCCCTTCGCGACGCCCTTGATCCAAAGATGCGTTCTTAGAAAGGAGGTTACGTTTATGGCAGAAAAAACAGATGCTCTTGCACAAGAGAGTGATCAGACAAAAGAAACCAAAGATGCGTCATGTGAGCACGTCATTGAGGGTCCAAATGGACAGTCTGTGCAATTTTGCAGCCTTGAGGAGCGCAAACTTGCACAAGAGACCGCTCAAAAGGAGCGAGAAGAGCAGTGCAAGAAAAACGTTCTTCTCGACGTCAATCATCTTGATGTCACGCTCTTTACCGAAGATGGCGCACTTCCTGCAGTAAGTGACCTCTCGTTTATCATGCGAAAAGGCGAGACTCTTGCGGTAGTAGGCGAGTCTGGCTGCGGTAAGTCCATGACGGCTCTGTCAGTTATGGGACTGCTTCCTACACCGCCTGCACAAATTACTGGCGGAGAAATTATTTTTGAGGGAACTGATTTAACGCAGCTTCCTCGTGGTGGCATGCGTGACTTCCGCGGTAATCGCATCGGAATGATCTTCCAGGAGCCCATGACCTCCTTGAATCCTGTCATGAAGTCTGGTCTTCAGATTCGTGAGGGCATCCTTGTTCATAATCCCAACATGAGCAAACAGGAGGCAGATCAGAAGGCCCTTGATATGATCAAGCTGGTGGGTATTCCTGCACCAGAGAAGGTCTTCTCGTCATATCCACATGAGCTTTCTGGTGGTATGCGCCAGCGTGTCATGATTGCTATGGCACTTGCCTGCCAGCCATCACTGCTTATCTGCGACGAGCCAACAACCGCTCTTGACGTAACGGTTCAGGCACAGATTCTGCAGATTATCGATCGCATGAAGCAAGATTTGGGCACCGCTGTCATGTTGATTACACACGACATGGGCGTTGTTTCCGAGATGGCTGACTGGGTTCTTGTCATGTACGCTGGTCATCGCGTTGAGTATGCGCAGTCTGCAGAACTCTTTACTAATCCTCTGCACCCCTATGCTCAGGGCTTGATTGCGTCCATTCCATCGTTTGACGAGCGCACCAAGGAACTCTATGCAATTCCTGGTAGCGTTCCTATGCTTTCGCATATGCCTTCTGGTTGCCCATTCCATCCACGTTGTCCGTTTGCTAAGGACATTTGTAAGAATCGTCGTCCTAGCTTGACTGCTGTTGGTGAAGACAATTGCCATACTGTCAGCTGTTGGAAATACACTGATGAGTGGGGTGAGTAGTCATGGCAGAAGAGAAGAACACAGACGTCAAGGACCTTTCTGGCGAGAAAACCATCTTGTCCGTAAAGAACTTGGTTAAGCGATTCCCCATTAAAAACGGTGTTTTTGGTCGTTCAAACGCTTCAGTTCATGCTGTTGAGGATGTTTCGTTTGACCTTAGGCGCAAAGAGACTCTGGCTATTGTTGGCGAGTCTGGCTGCGGAAAGTCTACAACCGGCAAGTGCGTGCTGCGCCTCACCGAGCCAACCTCTGGTACGGTTGAGCTTGATGGGGAAGACTTCACCTCACTTAAGGGAGAAGACCTCAAGCGTGCGCGTCAGAAGATGAAGCTTATTTTCCAGGATCCTTACAGCTCACTGAACCCTCGTATGACCGTTATGGATATCATTGGCGAGCCTATTGATATCGCGGGTACGTACAAGACAAAGGCAGAGCGTGACGCTCGTATTGAAGAGGTTATGGAGGAAGTTGGCCTTAACCTTGAGTTCAAGTACCGCTATCCTCATGAGTTCTCGGGCGGTCAGCGCCAGCGTATTGGTATTGCGCGCGCTATTGTTCTTGAGCCAGAGATTGTTGTCTGCGACGAGCCTGTTTCTGCACTGGACGTTTCTGTTCAGGCCAAGGTAATCAACCTGCTTGAAGAGCTGCAGAAAGATCATGGTCTGGCCTATATCTTTATCAGCCATGACCTTTCCGTTGTTCGCCACATTGCAGATACTGTTATGGTCATGTACCTGGGTCACCAGATGGAGTTTGCTACTAAAGATGCCCTCTTTGAGCGTCCTCTGCACCCTTATACTCAGGCACTTCTTGACGTTATTCCTCGTATTCGTCACGAGCGCATCCAGGAGAAGCGTATTCTTCAAGGCGATGTTCCAAGTCCTGCAAACCCACCTTCGGGTTGTGTATTCCACACGCGCTGCCCTAAGGCTATGAAAGTTTGCTCCGAGCGTATTCCTGAGCGTATCGAGGCTGAGCCAGGTCACTTCTGCGCCTGCCACTTATATGACGCGTCGCTCTCTGATTCTGACCGCACACCTCAGGTTGCACATGCTATTGAGGCGGCTCAGAAGGCCGTAGAAGAAGCGCGCCTTGAGGAGAAGATTTCCGAGTAGTGCATTTTGTTGTCGTGTCTTAAAACGGCTTACAAACACAAAAGGGCGAGAAGACCAATCGATCTTCTCGCCCTTGTTTTGTATGAAGGAAACGCTTACTTCTTCTTAACCTTATCGAAGTGAGGGTTAACCAAAACGGTGAGGCCGGTAAACTCTGGCTTCAAGACGTAAGGCATCTGAGGCCAGTCGATAGGCAGGCAAGCATAGTCTGTGTGAGTCATAAGACTGTCTGCCTGGCGAGTAAGCTCCAGGACCTTGTCGTTGTCGTTAACGGTTGAACGAGCCTGATCAACCAGGCTGTCAAACTCGGTGCTGTTGTAGAAGGAAGACTTCTTTGCAGCGCGGTCAGAGCGGAAGTAAGAGCCCATGTGCTCAACACCCTGGAAGGAGAGGGTAGACCATGTGACGAGGGTAACCTCAAGTTCTCCGTTGGTACGTGCGTCGCTCCAAACGCCAGAGTCAATAACACTTACGTTACAGGTAACGCCAATCTTGGACCAAGCATCCTGAAGGGCAACCATGAGGTTCTGGTCCTGGCTTCTGACTTGTGCATTAAGAGTGAGGTTAGAAACACCTGCCTGTGCAAGAAGCTGCTTTGCCTTGTCTACGTTGTACTCAAACTCTGGAGCGGACTCATTGTAGCCAGTCTCAGAAGATGGGATAAACGACTTAGCAGGTTTGGCAACACCAGAAAGAATGGTGCTGCAAATGGTATCTCTGTCAATTGCCATAGAGAGCGCCTGACGAACGCGAACATCTTTGAGATTCTCGCTCTTAAGGTTCAAGTTTACAAACTGCGTGGATGCAGGCGTGTAGTTGACAATCTCTTTGGAGATAGACTCATCATTTTGGTACTGCTGGATAAGAGACTGAGAAATAAAGACCAGGTCAACATCGTTGTTCTTGTAGTTAAGAATACGGGTGTTAGCATCATCAATGTAGACAAATCTGAGCTCATCCAGGCCAGGCTTACCCTCATGGTAGTCAGCAAATCCCTCAAGAACAACTTCTGTTGTGCTGTCATTAGAGACAAGCTTGAAAGCACCAGTACCAATAAAGTTGGTCTCAGTGCCCCATGCCTCACCAGCCTCTTTACAGGCCTTCTCTGGGTAGATAACTGCATAGAACTGAGCCATGATTGCGTTGAAGGTTGAATAAGGCTGTGTCAGTTTGATGTCAAAGTGACGGTCGTCCTTAATAACAATGCCAGAAAGCTCTTCAGTTTTACCAGCAATAATGTCTTTAGCGCCCTCAATGTAAGCATAGGAATCAATTGAGGTTGCCTTGGTAGCAGGCAAGAACATGCGCGTGAAGGTGTACTTAACGTCAGACGCCTTAAGGGTTTCTCCATTGTGGAATTTGATGCCATCCTTAAGCTCATATGAGTAGGTAAGACCATCATCAGAGACAGTTGGAAGGCCAGTTACCAGGTTTGGCTCAATTTCTTTTGTGTCTGGATTAAGTACCAGCAAAGACTCTGCAACTGCCTCAGATACACCAACAGAACCAGAAGTCTTCTGAGTATCAAAGGTTACCTTTGGGTTGTTTACACCAAAGCGCAACACCTTTTTCTCTGCGTCTCCGCCACCTGAACCGCCACAAGCAGAAAGTAGTGAAGCAGAACCGGCGGCAACGGCAGCCGCCAAAGATCCACGTAAAAATGATTTACGGGAAAGGTTATTAAATACGTGCTCTTTCATAGGGCGCCTTCCGTTTGCATCTTCGAAATACGAAGCTTTAAATGTAAAGAACTGGCTTCTTAATACCCAAATTAATTGTACGCAATACAGAAAAATGTTTCATTAATGAAAAAACATTGTGGAGGAGGGCTTGCTAGAGTGGCACGAAAAGCGCAAAAGCGATAAAGTCAAAGACTCAATAAGGGTCAACCTTTACTGTTATGTTGTTTGAAGAACTGAGTGTTAAGAGGATTTTGTGGTTATTCCAGATATTGTCAAAGATGCATTTAGTGATGTTCCCAAGCTTCCTGCTTCTGAGCACCCTCTTATCTGTGTGACTCCTCGCTGGATGCCTGAAGAAAATTTTTCTGATTCTGCTTCTGTAGCACAAATTCAGCTTGACGCCATTCTTGCAGCTGGCGGCATTCCAATCATGATGCCTCTCACAGAAGACCCAGAGGTTATTGCTCAGTTTGTTGAGATGTGTGACGGCTTCTGCCTTACGGGAGGTCACGATGTTGATCCTCGTAATTGGGGAGAAGAACCACGCGACCTTAATCGTTTGTGTCCTATACGAGATGCGCTTGAGTTTGAGCTGGTAAAGCAGGTACTTGCTGCAGATAAACCTCTACTTGCTATTTGCCGTGGCCTTCAGCTTTTAAATGTTGTGCTGGGCGGTACGCTTGTACAAGATCTGCATACCATGGAGCCAGCAGAAAATCATGCATTCTGGACTCACTCAGCAAATCTGTATCATCCAGCTCATGCTGTTCATGTTCAGAAAGACTCTTTGCTGTATAACGCCTTGGGCAAGGTAGAGGACATTCAGGCAAATTCATACCACGATGAGGCGCTCCGAAAGGTGTCTTCAGAACTCAAGGTAGTTGCCTATGCCTCAGATGGCATTATTGAAGGCGCTGAGGTCAAGGGGAAGACTTTTGCCTTAGGTGTGCAGTGGCATCCGGAATATGGATGGAATTACAGCAAGGCTGATTGCGAACTTTGGAAATCCTTTGTTACAGCTTCGCAAGCCTCGCGGTCTTCTCGTTAATAAATTGATACTCTAAACTGCGTTGACTATATGGTTAGCGCAGTTTTTTAAGGGAGTTTTTATGAGTGACGTGCTAGATAGATTTATTGCGTATTGCAAGGTTTCTTCTCAGTCTAATCCGTTGACCGCAGATAAGGTTCCTTCAACTGATTCTCAGTACCAGATGGCTGAAGTTGTTGCAGCTGATCTTCGTGAGCTTGGTGCAGAAAATGTAACCGTTGACGAGCACGCTTATGTGGTTGCTCACTGGCCAGCAAGCAAGGGTCTGGAGGACCTTCCAACTCTTGGTTTCTGCTGCCACATTGATACGGCTTGGCAGTCTTGGGGCAATCCCGTTCACCCTCAGGTAGTCATATATGAGGGCGGCAAGCTGGTAGTTGGTTCTGATCGTGAGGGTAGAGAGGTCTACATTAGCCCAGAGACTAATCCTCAGCTAGAGCACATGGTTGGCTGGCAGCTTGTTACCACTGACGGCACATCGCTGCTTGGTGGCGATGACAAGGCAGGCATTGCCATGCTGGTCAGCTTGCTTGCTCGCTACAAGGAGCATCCAGAGCTTAAGCACCCACGTATTGCGCTTGCGTTTGTTCCTGATGAGGAGATTGGCCACGGCGCTGCTCTTCTGGACCTTGATGCCTTTGGCGCAGCTTATGGCTACACCATTGACGGTGGCCCCTTTGGTGAGTTCTGCTACGAGACGTTCAATGCTGCTGAGGTGTTTGTGCGCGCTCACGGACTTTCCGTTCACACAGGTACCGCAAAAGGCCAGATGATCAATGCATCTGAGGCAATCATGCGCTTCCACGAGCTGCTTCCACCTGCGGAGCGCCCTGAGTTTACTGAGGGCTATGATGGCTTCTTCTATCTGGAGCGCGTCAATGGTGATTGCGAGTCTGCTCGCGCTGATTACATTATTCGTGACCATGACCAGGCAAAGGTTGAGCGCCGCAAGCAGTTGATGGTTGATGCTGCAGCATATGTAAACAAGCAGATTGGCTCTGAGGTACTCTCCGTTGAGATTCACGATCAGTATCACAACTTGGCTGATATTGTCCTCAAGCCCGAGTATGCACACTTAATTGAGAACGCTCGTACTGCATACGAGAAGGTCGGCGTAGAGATGACCTGCATTCCAATGCGCGGCGGCACCGACGGATCCCAACTTTCCTTTAGAGGATTCCCATGCGCTAATCTTTCTGCCTGCTACTACAATGCTCACGGTGTCAGAGAGTTTGTTCCTGTCCCAGAACTTGAGAGCATGGTTGACATGCTGGAGCACCTGGTAGAACTCTACACCCATCCACAAAACTAGGAGATTTTCATGACTCATTTTGAGACTGATACACAGTATCTGATTGACACTACAAAGAAACTTGTTGAGTGCGATAGTCCTGTTGGCTACTATGAGCGCATTCACGAGCTGCTTCGTGAGCTTGTCGCTGAGGCAGGCTATGAGCTTCAAATTGACAATAAGGCTACTGCATACGTCCTGGTAGAAGGCAAGGATACCAGCAAGACTGTTGGCGTTAATGCCCACCTTGATACCATTGGTCTAATTGTCCGAGGCTTCAACTCAGACGGTACGCTGCGCGTTCGTCAGCTGGGTGGCATCAACTACCACAGCATTGAGGGCGAGACCTGCCACGTTGTCTGTAGAGACGGCTCCGTTGTTGACGGCCAGGTAATCTGCAACCACCACTCCGTTCACGTCTTTGAAGACGCTAGAACCATGGAGCGCACCGAGGACAACATGTCCATCTCGCTTATCGCTGACGTTTCTTCTGCAGAGGAAGCTCGTGCGCTGGGCGTCTCTGAGGGCGCGGTTGTTGCTATTGACCCACACTTTGAGATGTATGACAACGGCTATATGGTTTCTCGCTTTATCGACGATAAGGCTTGTGTTGCAGCGCAGCTTCATACGCTCCGTTGGCTTGCACAGTCTGGCGAGAAACCCCTCTATAACACCTTGTTTGCATTCCCCATGTACGAGGAGATTGGTCACGGCGGCGCATTCTTGCCTGTTGAGGTAGATGAGTACGTATCGCTGGACATTACCCTCATTGGTCCAGACTACAATTCAAATGAACACCACGTAGGCATCATTGTTTCTGATATTCGTTCGCCTTACGATTGGGAAGTTTCCAACAAGCTTATTGCCTGCGCGCAGGAGGTTGTTGAGCCAGAAAAGTGGAATCAGCAGGTTGCCTTCCACTTCTCAACTGACGCAAACGCTGCGTACTTCTCTGGTAATGATCTGAAGAGTGGCGCATTTGGTCCAGCATGCCTCAACACTCACGGTCGCGAGCGTTGCCACATTGATGCAATCATCGGCACCGAGAATCTGTGCCGCGCGTACGTCCTTGGATATGGCGAGAAGAACTAGTTCTTCTCGCCATGGGTACAGCTTGCTCTTATGGATGTATCAAAGAGTTTGCAAGATATGCTGTATATCGTATGAATTTTGCTATAGACGTGATAAGGTAGCCGTAGTTAACTTTTCGAGTCAGGAGTGATTCATGGATAGACGTTCGTTCCTTAAGCTTGCAGGTCTTATTCCAGCTACAGCACTGTTTGGCTGCAAGGGAACAGACCAAGAGAAGTCTCAGGATGCCACAAAAGAAGAGGCTAAGAAATCTGATCCTGTTGCGGTAAAAGTTGCAACGCTCAAAGGACCTACTGCTATGGGCTTGGTTAAGTTCATGAGCGAGGTTGAGGCGCAAAACATTACCGATAACAACTACTCGTTTGAGATTTTGGATGCCCCTGATCAGGTAGTTGCTAAGGTTGCTCAGGGCGATGTAGACGTTGCTTCTATTCCTGCAAACCTTGCAGCTACGCTGTTCAATAAGACTAAGGGCGCCTATAAGGTAGCTTGCCTCAACGTGCTGAATGTTCTCTACATTGTTGAGACAGGTAGCACTATTTCTAAGCTTGCTGACCTCAAGGGAAAGACGCTCTACGCTTCCGGTAAGGGTGCTGTCCCAGAGTACACGCTGTCTTACCTACTCAGTAAAAACGGCATGACATTTGGCGAGGATGTCCAGGTAGAGTGGAAGAGCGAGCATACCGAGTGCGTTGCTGCTCTTGCGCAAGATCCAGAGGGAATTGCGCTGCTTCCACAGCCTTTTGTAACAGTGGCGCAAACTAAGAACAACCAGATTCGCGTTGCCATTGACCTTGGTGCTGAGTGGGAGGCAGTCAATCCTCAGAGCAAGCTGATTGCTGGCGTGACCATTATTTCTTCAAAGCTGATTTCTGATTCTCCAGATGCTGTGACCGCTTTGCTTTCTCACTACAAAGACTCTGTTGCATTTGCGGTTGACCATCCAGACGATGCGGCCACACTTGTGGGCAAATACGGTATTGTTCCAGAGCCTATCGCTAAGGTTGCGCTGCCTAAGTGTAATATTACGTATATTGATGCCGCAGATATGAAGAGTGCGCTTTCAAGTTACTTAGGCATTCTGGCTGAAGCAAATCCTCAGTCAGTAGGCGGACAGGTTCCTGGAGACGATTTCTACTTTGGCGCATAATCCGCACATAAACGATAGTATTTCTGACCGAGGCAATGCCACAACAGGTGCTGCCTCGGCAGTTCGTTTAGGAGCTCTGGCGTTTTGGCTTGCCGTATGGCAGGTTGCTGCAGTTGTCATCAACCAAGATATTGTTTTAACTTCACCTGTTCAGACCATCCAGACGCTTTTCTCGCTAGCTCAATTACGCGAATTTTGGGTTTCTATTGGTCTTTCTCTTTTACGTATTTTTGCTGGTGGAGCGCTTGCTTTTACCGTCGGCTCCTTGCTGGCGTTTTTGAGTTTTAAGTACAAGCTGATTAAGATTCTTTTTGAGCCGCTGATTTCTACGATTAAATCAATTCCCGTGGCCTCGTTTGTCATCTTGCTGCTTATCTGGGTTCGCACGCCCTACCTCTCAATTTCAATTTCATTTTTGATGGCGCTTCCCATCATCTACATTGCGGTACTTGAGGGTCTTCTTAGCACTGATCAGCAGCTTATTGAGATGGCCGATGTGTACCAGATTCACGGATGGCAACGCATTAAGGCAATTTATTTGTCGCAACTTATGCCTTCGCTTAAGACAGCAACCTCACTTGCTATGGGCTTTTGCTGGAAATCGGGAATTGCTGCCGAGGTCATTGGCCTTCCCACATTCTCTATTGGCGAGCACCTCTACAACGCTAAGGTGTACCTGGATACACCAGCCCTTTTTGCATGGACGCTTGTGGTTATTGTGATGAGCGCACTTGGTGAGAAAATCGTGATGCGGTTAGTTTCATGGGTAGCCGCAAGGTTAGAAAAGAGCTGCTCATGAGTATGAATACAACAAATTACGCGCACACATCTGGGCATTTGCTTGAGGTAAAAAACATCACTAAATCGTTTGGCAATACAGTTGTCCTTAATGACTTTTCCTACAAGTTTGGCAGGGGAGTATACGTACTCTCTGATCCCTCTGGAGCAGGTAAAACAACACTTCTTCGTATCCTTTGCGGCCTTGAAGCAGCTGACTCAGGCACAGTAAGTAAATCTCCTCAGGCTAAAACAGTCATGATGTTTCAAGAGGATAGGCTGCTAGAAAACTTGAGCGTCAGGGCAAATATCATGCTTGCCATAAAAGCGCACTCACAGAAGCAAAAACAAAATGCACGTGAGCGTATTCAAGAGGCGCTTTGTGCAGTTGGGCTTGAAGGAACAGAAAACAAGCCTGTCTCAGAGCTTTCTGGTGGACAAAAGAGACGTGTTGCACTTTTGCGCACACTCTTTGCTGATGCAGATATCTTACTCTTTGATGAACCGCTCAAGGGATTAGATGAAGCACTTAAGCAGCAGGTTATTGCCTTTGTTAAACCGTTCGTTGAATCAAAAGTTGTAATTTGGGTAACTCACACTCCTGAAGAAGTAAAACTGCTAGGCTCTTATACGGCACTGCAGTTATAGGAGTGAGCTACATGTACAAGGTAATTCTCGCCGGCGGAATGGCGTCTGGCAAATCAACTGTTTCTAAAATGTTTGAAGCGGCAGGTGGTCTGCGCTTTGACCTTGATGAGGTTTCTCGAAAGCTTTTACGCCCTGGATGCGAATGTACGTATCGCGTGGCAGAGGCTTTTGGAAACGATTTGCTAGATCCTGTTACTCACGAGATTAATAGGCGAGAGCTTGGCCGTAGAGCTTTTGCTACCAGTGAATCAGCTGAGCTCTTAGAAGATCTAGAAATGCCTTTTATCAGGGAATATATGCGTCAATTCCTGACAAAAGAGGCTCCTTGTGCAGATGCTCAGTTCTGCTTTGTAGAGGTTCCGTTACTCGATCGCGTTGAAGACTTGCTTGAGCTAGTCGATGAGGTTGTCGTTGTTGTAGCACCATTAGAGCTCAGAGCAGAGCGCGCTGAACAGCGAGGATCTTCTCGCCAGGAGTTTGAGCAGCGTATAGCTCATCAGCCTTCCGATACGTATTTGCGTAATCAGGCGGATACGGTATTTGTGAACTCTGAGGGACTAGACGACCTTAAAGCACAGGTAGAGCTTTGGCTAAACGCTCGGTTCAACCAAAGCTCTGAGTAATAGGGCATAGCTTTTGAGCGCGGCCTTTAGAAGGGTGTTCTCAATGAACTCTCTACCTTGGCAGCTGCATCATCAAAGGTAATCTCTAGGCAGTTCTTGAGCATGTTTTGACCAACACAATAAATGCCATCGTTTACACAAGCGCTGCCAATAGCAACTGCCTTGTTAAACACAGCTTTCTGGTCAAAGACAGGAACACCATTTTGCTTAAGGAACGAGAAAACCTCTTGAGGAGTATCTAGTTTCTTAACAGAAGAGTCTGCCTTGAGAAGGTCTTCAAGCTCTTCTTTTGCAGGTTGAGCAACACTACCGCCGATGATCATAGCCATTTGATAGCAAGCTGCACAAAGATCAGAGCGTCCCAGCTTCCACTCCATATAGGCTAGGCGATAGTACACTAGCGCAACATCTGATGCGGAGAAAAGGTGCTCGATAAGGTCTTTGAGCAGCTTTGCAGCTTCAAAGACTTTTGACTGGTCTTCTAATGTTCTTACCAATAGCAGCGTTGCATCAACGCCCAAAGGAGAAATTCTGTGGGCCTCTTGTGCATAACGCTCTGCTTTTTCTGGCTGCTCAAGCAGGTTGTAGGCGCGAGCCATTCTTGCTAAAGACATAAAATAGGTGTCTGGAATAAGCACCAGTTTTCTTGGCTCATTGGGGAATGCAAGGTTATAAGCTACGCGCTCTGAGAGGGAATCAAAATATCTGTAGATAGAATCAGAGTCATCCAGATACAGACCCATATCAAGGGTTGGTGAAACCTGAGACTCAAGCTCTGCAAGCACCTTTTCTAGAGCGTCTGCATCTGGCTCTCCATCCATAATGTTATTTATGGATTGAAGCGTTTTTTGCAAAGGCGAACCAAAGAGGAATTTCTCGGCCATAGACCTTCTGTCCGAGAAATCAATAGTGCCCTCAACAAGGCCATGGATGACTCTATCAAAGCCTTCAATGGCGTAAATATCAGAAGTTGAAGCTTTTGCTTCCTCAAATTTACCAACTGCATCTGCGGTAGAGGCATCTTTTGGGATGTTGTTGAGAGTGGTGTTCCAAAGCCTAATGCGATGAGATGCCTCAGAATAGCCAAGGTCACTCACCTTTTGTGCTCCACAAACAGCAGTAACTGCTGGCGAGCAGGGGCGATCAGAAAGGTCTGGCATTTCAAAGAAGCTACGAGGAGACACCCACTCGTCTGTTGGCTTCATAAAAGGCTCAACCTCGCTAAACCAACCTTCAGAGTCAAAAGAAACTCTGAGCGCCGGATCTTGTGGGAAGCTGTTGCCGTCAATTTGAGTGTTTGCTGCAGTAGGCAGCAGGCGAGCAAGAGCATCCTCGTTTAGGTCCATGGATAAGACAATGCGTTCTTCTCCGCGCAAGCTGCCGTTGATACAGACGCGAGAGATTTTGCAGCTTTGAAGTGCCATACGAGCTACGCAAAGAGAAGTGCGCAGCGCGTAAGCGCGCGCCGCTGCAATTTGCTCTGCCTTTTCTGCAGATAAGAAACTAAAGCAGCGAGGACGAGCTACAAAGAACTCGAATACCAAAATATCAAGTTGTGGATTGTAAGAGAAGTTGTATACCATCCTAAAAGGGAAAGGCGTGTTCTCAACATAGTTGGCAAACCAGAGACGCTTCATCCAGTCTGAGCTACCATCAGCGTTACCGCTAAAAGGAGCAACTTGCTCAGAAAGAGAAGCTGACTTGGGCATGAGACTTGCTACCTGCGAGAGGGTGGTGCGAACAAGCTGAAGATCTGTCTCAGAAGCATGTGTATTCTTTAGGGCTTCAACATCTTGTGAAATGTTGAGGATTGCTTCAGTTGCAATAAATGCGTCGTACTCTTCTGGAGCACACTCCATTGTGTTGGCGTTGAACCACCAGCGACCCGTTCTGTCTAGCTTATGAACATCGCCCTTGGGCAGATTGGTATTCTCGAGATTCTTAGAGCGCATCAGCATCTCTTGAAGACCAGCCTCTGCAATCTGATTGTTTGCAACAAGGTCTTTAAGAGCGGCAATGACATTATTTGAGCGCAGCAAAATATTCTCTAGGGTAGAACCCTGAGGTTGCTTTGAAGCTTTATTTAGCGAGAAAAGATCTGAGACGCCCAAGGTATCTCCTTTATCTGATGTAACTTGTTTATTTAAATGCTAGTTTAACGCATATAGGTAATGTATTTATTACCCGTCACACTTTGAAACTATACTGCAATTTATAAATAGTATAGAACAAGTGTTTCAGTTTTGAGAAGTGGGGTATACTACTTTCACAAGAAAAGGAGAATCTCATGGATGCATCTCATGCTGAAGATCAACATAAAGAATATATAGGTGCTGAACTGCGCCGATTTGGTCGTGAAGCAGGAGAAGAGAAGCTTCAGGTAGTATCTCCTTTTGAACCTGCAGGTGACCAGCCACAGGCAATAGAAAAGCTTGCCCAAGGAATTGAAGACGGGCTCAGGTACCAGACGCTTTTAGGTGTTACGGGTTCGGGTAAGACCTTCTCTATGGCTAAAACTATCGAGAAGCTCAACCGCCCCACGCTTATTATGGAGCCAAATAAAACACTGGCTGCTCAGGTTGCTTCAGAGATGAAAGAGCTCTTTCCTAACAACGCTGTTGTGTATTTTGTCTCGTACTATGACTACTACCAGCCAGAAGCATATGTTCCGCAATCAGATACGTACATAGAAAAAGATGCTTCCATTAATGAAGAGGTGGAGAAGCTCCGTCACCAGGCAACTTCGTCGCTTTTGTCTAGGCGTGATGTCATTGTTGTGGCATCTGTATCGTGTATTTACGGTATTGGCAGTCCTCAAGACTATGCAGGTCTTGCTCCTAATATAGACAAATCTGTTCCTCTTGAGCGTGATGATTTTATTAAAGATCTTATTGATGTTCAGTACGATAGAAATGATTATGATCTGCAGCGCGGTATGTTTAGGGTGCGTGGAGACGTTGTTGATGTGTTCCCGCCATATGCAGAAAACCCGCTGCGTATTGAGTTCTTTGGCGATGAAGTAGAAAGCATTTCAGAGGTTAGTAATGTAACGGGAGAAGTGCTTAGAGAGTTTGATGCTATTCCAATTTGGCCAGCATCTCACTATGTTACTGAGCGTCCAAAGATTACCCACGCACTTACAACCATTTCTGAAGAGTTGGAAGCTCGTGTTAAAGAGCTTAAAGAAAACGATAAATTACTAGAAGCTCAGCGTCTTGCTCAGAGAACAAACTATGACTTAGAGATGCTTGAGACCATGGGTTATTGCAATGGCATTGAGAACTATTCGCGCCATTTGGATGGTCGTGCTCCAGGTGAGCCTCCTTATACGCTCATTGATTATTTCCCTAAAGATATGATTTGCATTATCGATGAGTCACACGTTACGGTTCCTCAGATTAGAGGTATGTATGAGGGTGATAGATCTCGTAAGGTTACGCTGGTAGACCACGGATTTAGACTTCCTTCTGCACTTGATAACAGGCCTCTCAGATTTGATGAGTTTGAAGGACGCATCCCGCAGTTCATTTACGTTTCCGCAACTCCTGGAGACTATGAAGAGACGGTTGCTCAGCAACAGGTTGAGCAGATTATTCGCCCAACAGGCCTCCTAGATCCAAAGATTGACGTTAGACCGGTAAGGGGTCAGATTGATGACCTTATCTCAGAGGTCAAAGAGCGTGTGGCAAAAAAAGAGCGCGTTCTTGTTACCACGCTTACTAAAAGAATGGCAGAAGATCTTACAGATCACCTGTTAGATGAGGGCATTAAAGTCAACTACATGCACTCAGATACAGCTACGCTTGACCGTGTAGAAATCATTAGAGATTTGCGTCAGGGAAAAATTGACGTGCTTGTTGGAATTAACCTTTTGCGAGAAGGACTTGATATTCCAGAGGTTTCTCTCGTAGCTATTCTTGACGCAGATAAAGAGGGCTTTTTAAGAAACAGAAGGTCTCTTATTCAGACTATGGGTAGAGCAGCAAGAAACGCTTCTGGCCAGGTCATTATGTACGCCGATAAAATCACAGATTCCATGCGTATTGCCATTGATGAGACAAGAAGGCGGCGAGAACTTCAAGAAGCGTTTAACAAAGAGCACGGTATTGTACCTAAAACTGTTAAGAAATCTATTACAGATATTGCAGGTTTTATTGCCGAGGCATCAGAGAACATTGATAAACGCAAGCGCAAAAATGGAGAGTTCTACACCGCCTCAGATGATGAAGACTCTTTAGAAGAGCAGCAAGAATCAATTCTTGAAATGCCTGCAGAGTTGCTTGCTGAAGAGCTACAAAATCTTCCTCGTACAGAGGTTGAAGCAATGCTTTCTGGTATGGAAGCAGAGATGGCAGAGGCATCTGCATCTATGGATTATGAGCATGCAGCAGAACTCAGAGATCAGATTGTTGCCATTAGAAGCCAGCTTGAAGGCACTACCTCAGATGATGTTATCAAGAGGCTTAAAACTGGTGCGAGAAAGGGCAGCGCCCACGCAACTCGTAGGCGTTACAGAGGCAAACATTAAGCCCTGTTGTAGTGCTCAACTATAAGCTCGGCCATCCTAATGCCATCAGCTGCGGCGCTCATAATGCCACCTGCGTAGCCAGCGCCTTCTCCTACAGGCCATACACCTGGAGTGTTAACGCTTTGCCCTGTTTCATCGCGGGTAATCCTTACAGGAGAGCTTGATCTTGTTTCAACGCCTGTAAGAACAGCATCGGGGTGAGCAAAGCCATGAAGCTTTTTATCCATGATCGGAAGGGCTTCTCGCAAGGTTTGTAAGACGTAGGATGGAAGACAGTCTTCAAGTGAGGTCCAGGTAACACCACGTGGGTAGGTTGGTTTTACCGAACGCGGTCCAGTAGAAGCTTTCTTGTGAAGGAAGTCACCAACCAGCTGAGCAGGAGCAACATAAGAGCCGCCGCCCGCTTTAAAGGTCGCTTGTTCGCAGCTGCGTTGTAGTTCGATTCCAGCAAGTACGTCATCTCCTGGAAGATCGTCTGGATAGACGTTAGCCAAGAGACCAGAGTTAGCGTTTTGCCCTGCGCGATCAGACAGACTCATGCCATTTGTGACTACGCCGCCCTTCTCGCTAGCTGCAGAAACAACATAGCCACCAGGACACATACAGAACGAGAAGGCACTTCTACCAGAGGGAAGGTGAACAGAAAGCTTGTAGGGTGCCGCTCCTAGTACAGAATTGGTCGCTTCAGGACCATAGAGTGATTTGTTGATTTGAGACTGAAGGTGCTCAATTCGCACGCCCATGGCAAAGGTTTTTCTCTCCATGGAGATTCCCTTGTCTTTGAGCATGACATATGTGTCTCTACTTGAGTGTCCAGTTGCAAGAATCACCGTGCGAGTCTGTATGGTTTCAGTTTGAACTGAACCGTCTGGAGTGGTTCTTTCAACCTGAATTGCAGAAAGAGAGCCATCTGAGGTTCGCTCTAGGGAGGTGAGCTTTGTCCTAAACGCAACAGTTCCGCCAGCGTCTTCGATCATTTTGACAATGTTGGTCACAACGGTGGGAAGAACATCACTTCCTACGTGGGGTTTTGCGTCCCACAAAATATTTTTCTGTGCGCCCGCCTTAACAAAAGTTTCAAGAATAAAGCGATGAGAAGCACTCTTTGTTCCCGTGTTTAGTTTTCCATCAGAAAACGTGCCGGCACCACCAAGGCCAAACTGGATGTTGCTCTCAAGATCTAGCTGACCAGTTTGGTTGTGATGCTCCACTGCAGCAGTTCTTCTCGTTGCGTCATCTCCACGTTCGATGAGCAGGGGATTAAGGCCAGCTTTGGCAAGCGTCAGTGCACAAAACAGGCCTGCACATCCAGCTCCTACAACAACGGGACGGTTCTCTGAAGGAGCAGGTTGCGTTGCTTTGGGGAGCACAAAAGTATTTGGCTCTGCAAGCTTGATATGCTTTGCTGCAGGCCTACCTTGAATCTTGCTCAGAAGTTTTTGTTCCGCTGTAGACCCACCTTTAAGGTTTACGTGATAGGTGAGGATAAGAACAATATCGTTGCTTTTACGTGCATCAATTGAGCGTTTATGCAGCTCATATGAGGTAATCTCATCTGCAGAAACTCGGAGGGTACGTAGAAGCGCGTCAAAACCCACCTTTGATTCTTTAGCAGGATGCTTACGAAGAGGCGCAACATGAACTTTAATGTTTGATACTTCCAGCATGTTAGTTGTCCTCTTTCAAAGATTCGCAATTCTGATCAGCACTTTTTGCGGCAGCCAGACCGGCAACCATACCGCTCTTCCACGCCCACGAGAGGTTAAAGCCGCCGCATTGAGCGTCAATATCAAGAGCTTCTCCTGCGATAAACAGACCAGGAACACCGTGTGCTTCAAGAGTATTTGTGTCCACTTGATCGATGGAAATTCCACCAATACAGACCTGTGGAACAACTTTGGAAGATGCCCCGGTAACGGTAAAAGTCATTTTGTGAGCTTTGGCAATCGTGATTTCAACTGGATTATTGGTACCCAGGTAAGCAGCAATCTGTGGGTCGAGAAGACCGTCAGTGGTGTGAGCTTCTACAGCTGCTGTAACTTCCTCTTCCGTAAGCTGAGGGAGAAGGTCAATCTCAAGCACGTCACCAGGTAGAGCAGTGCGAGACAAGTTGAAAATCATGATGCCCGAGAGTCCAAATGACCTAAAAAGTAGCTCGCCAGATTCCTGTTTGAGCACAGCGCCGTTTCTTACAAGAGATGCATGTGCTCGTACGCGCTTTCCATCAAGGCTTGTTGGAGGCTGAGGAGTGCAAGTGAGTGCACAGAGTCCTGGTCGCAGTGAGGTGGTCTGCAGCTGAAGGCTTTCAGCAAGTTTGGTGGTTGTGAGCCCACCAGTAGCTAGAACTACCGATGAAGCATGGATCTCATAGGTTTTCTCGCCAGCAAAGCACTCTTTGAAGGCAACGATGAAGTTGTTGCGCTGTGGCTTGACTAACGTTACTTCTCGCCCCAGGGCAAATTGAACACCGGCTTTTTGGGCTCGCTTGAGCAGCAATGATTGGATGGAGCTTGCTTGCCTGGTAAGAGGGTACATTCTGCCTTCGTCTTCTGTTGCCCAAGCAAGGCCGCTGGACCTAAAGAAAGCCAGGATGTCTGCAAGAAACGTGTCCTTGTTTTTGCAGACATCCTGAACAAACTCTGGATGAGAAAAATTCTCAAAGCTCAAATCTGCATTGGTGAAGTTGCAGCGACCGCCGCCTGTTGCCAGGATAGTCCTGCCGCTCTCCAGTGCTTTTTCAAAGACAACAACGTGCTTGTTGGCGCCAAGAGCTTCGGCAGCAGTGATGGCAGCGCAGAGTCCTGCTGCGCCACCACCAAGAATTGCAACATCAATGTAGTCTGGCACCAGAAATGCCTGAGCCTGCTTGATGCGCTGAGCTTGTGCTGCTTGGCGTTCTTTAACGCGCGTTGTTTGAGCCATAGTAAGAATTACCTTTTGTATTGTGTAAGTTCTAGAAGCTAGAACTTACAGGTCAAGAACGCTTTGTGTAGCGTCAGGGACAAGACCTTTAGGAAGCTCGGTGCTAAAGGTTCCCTTATCGGCAATCTGCGCAAAGGTTGCATCCATAGGAAGCTGTCCTAAAGGCTTGAGGTTAAATGCCGCTGCGGTCTCGGCAAGCTTTGATGGACCGTAAGGCTCAATGCGCTCATCACAGTGAGGGCAGGTGATATATGCCATGTTCTCAATCAAACCAAGTACAGGTACATGCATCATTTCCGCCATGCGCACTGCCTTGCCCACAACCATCTGAACAAGATCTTGTGGAGAAGAAACAATCACAACACCCTCAACAGGGAGGGACTGGAATACTGTCAGGGCAACATCGCCTGTTCCTGGAGGCATATCAATCAGCAGATAATCAAGGTCGCCCCAGTTGCACTGGCTGTAGAACTGCTGGATAGCACCAGCAACAACAGGACCTCTCCAGAGAACAGGATCGGTCTCGTTCTGAAGCACCAGGTTGGCGCTCATGATCTTGATACCGTTTGCATCCTCGATTGGAATAAGCTGCTCTTCAACGCCATAAGAGCGCTCATCAGAGATGCCAAACATGCGAGGAATTGAAGGACCGGTAATATCACCGTCAAGAATACCAACGCGCTTACCTGCGCGAGCAAGGTTAGTTGCAAGAATGCCGGTGACAAAAGACTTGCCAACGCCGCCCTTACCGGAAACAACGCCAATAACGTGTTTCACGCTTGAGTGCTGATTAAGTTCAAAACCCGCTGGTGGCTGAGGCTCTTTCTTTTTGCCGTGAAGTGCAGCGTCAATCTCTTTGCGAAGCGCCTCACGATCAATATCTACGTCTGCCATATCTCTCCTTATGTAGCAGTTGTATGCAGTAACTACTTAATTCTACCCATAGAAGTTTATGGCAAACGAGATAGCTATAATCTTTTCGGCGCACTTTAGCTGAACGTAGGAGGTTCACATGATTTTCTCGTCAATTAAACATTTATCTGAGAATGACTTTGGTCAGAAATATATGGCTTGTGCTGCGGAGTTTTTGGCAACACACAATCTGGACGAGCTGCCTTTAGGCAAGACAGAAATTGATGGAGATAACGTTTTTGTGAACGTCATGGAGTTTGAGCCGGCTCTGCCTGGCGAGAAGGACTATGAGGCTCATAAGATTTACGCCGATATTCACGTAGTTATTTCTGGCACCGAAAGCATTGCTGTTGCCCCTCTTAAGCAGTGTGTTCTTAAGGGTGAGTTCAATGCTGACGCTGATTTTGGCGCCTATACCAATCCTGGGGAAGAGACGTGGGTCACTCTGCGCGCAGGTGATTTTCTGGTGACACCTCCATCAGATGCCCACAAACCAGGCTGCACGCTGGAGAAATCTGGCTCTAAGCTTAAAAAGGCCGTGATGAAGGTTCGTGTTAAATAGGGAAGCACGCTTGCCGTGCTTTGGCAGCACTATCTTGGGTATACTAGAACATCAGTACGCACAAATTGCATCTGTGTACTGATGTTGTTTTCTATTGTTTGGCAGTAGGCGTGTCAAAAGAAATGCGTACGTCAAACTGGTTATGTGAGGAACTATGGCTTCAAGCAAAATTGCTATCCGTGGCGCTCGAGAGCACAACCTGCAAGATATTGACATTGATATCCCTCGTGATCAGCTGGTAGTTATTACAGGACTTTCTGGTTCGGGCAAGTCAAGCCTTGCCTTTGACACCATTTACGCAGAGGGACAGCGCCGCTACGTTGAGTCCTTGTCCAGCTATGCCCGTCAGTTCTTGGGACAGATGGATAAGCCAGACCTTGACTCTATTGACGGTCTTTCTCCGGCTGTATCTATTGACCAGAAGACAACTTCTAGAAATCCTCGCTCTACCGTAGGTACTGTTACAGAAATCTATGATTATCTGCGTCTTTTGTACGCTCGTATGGGTACTCCTCACTGCCCTGAGTGTGGACGTGTTATTGAGCGCCAGACAACAGATCAGGTTGCCGATAAAATTCTTGAGGCTGGCCAGGGACGCAGAGCCTATGTTCTAGCTCCTGTTGTTTTGGGCCGCAAGGGCGAATACGTCAAGCTCTTTGAGGACCTGCGCAAAGAAGGATTTTCTCGCGTTCGTGTTGACGGCGTAGTCCGTGAACTTGATGAAGAAATTACGCTGGGTAAAACGCTCAAGCACGATATTGAGGTTGTCGTTGACCGTATTGTCATCCGTCCTGATTCTTTGGGCCGCATTGTTGAGGGCGTTGAGCAGGCAACTAAGCTTGCCCAGGGCAAGGTAGGCATATTGCTCCTGGCCGATAAATCCAATCCAGAGTCTATGCCAGAAGAGCTCCTGCAGTATTCGCTGGCGCTTGCTTGTCCTATTCACGGTCACTCTATGGATGACCTGCAGCCTCGCGATTTTTCCTTCAACGCTCCTTACGGCGCCTGTCCTGACTGCGATGGCCTAGGAACTCGTAAAATTATTGATGCTGCGGCACTGATTGCTGATCCAAAACTGTCCGTATCAGAGGGCGTTTTTGGAAGCCTCTTTGGACACTCCAATTACTATCCTCAGATTCTGTCTGCAGTCTGCAAGCATTTTGACGTATCTGATACCACACCTTGGAACAAGCTGCCCAAGAAGGTGCAAGACGCCCTTCTCGGCGGTCTTGGTTCTACTAAGATTCGCGTTGATTACAAGACGCGTGACGGTCGCAATACGCATTGGTTTACCACCTTCTCCGGCGTCAGAAAGATTCTTTTTGACAAGTACCAAGAGACCACCTCAGAAAATATGAAGACGCATCTTGAGAAGTACATTCGCGAGATGCCTTGTACAACCTGCCACGGAGCTCGCTTAAAGCCAGAAATTCTTTCTGTCACCGTTGGCGAGAAGAACATCTGGGAGGTTTGTGAACTCTCTTGCAAGGAGTCACTGGAGTTCTTTAAGCAGTTGACTATCACTGACCGTCAGAAGGTTATTGCAGGTCCTATTGTCAAAGAAATTGTGGCAAGGCTGCAATTCTTGGTAAACGTTGGCTTGGACTACCTCACGCTTTCTCGTGCAGCAGCATCACTTTCTGGTGGAGAAGCCCAGCGTATTCGCTTGGCAACTCAGATTGGTGCTGGCCTTATGGGCGTCCTTTACATTCTGGACGAGCCTTCTATTGGCCTTCACCAAAGAGACAACAACCGTCTTATTGAGACGCTTAAGCAGCTTAGAGACCGCGGTAATACCGTACTTGTTGTCGAGCACGATGAAGATACCATTCGTGCAGCTGACTACGTCATTGACATGGGTCCCGGAGCTGGTGAGCTTGGAGGTCATGTTGTTGCTGCTGGCACTCCAGAAGAGATTGTTGAAAACCCTGATTCCATCACAGGTGCGTATCTCACGGGAAAGAAGCAGATTAGGCTGCCAGAGGCTCGTCGTAAGCCTGGCCGTGGAAAGATTAAGATTACAGGAGCTAGCGCTAACAACCTTAAGAACGTTTCTGCCGCTATCGAGCTGGGCACGTTGACGGTAGTCACAGGCGTTTCTGGTTCTGGTAAGTCTTCTCTGGTTACCGATACCCTTGCACCCGCGCTTACCAACGCAGTTCAGCATTCAAAGCGTGTGGTGGGAGAGTATAAAAAGCTCGAGGGTGTTGATCTTATCGACAAGGTCATTGATATTGACCAGAGTCCTATTGGTAGAACGCCTCGTTCTAACCCAGCAACCTATATTGGCCTTTGGGATGACCTGCGTGCACTGTACGCTTCAGTCCCAGAGTCCCGTGCTCGTGGCTACTCAGCTGGTCGTTTCTCGTTTAACGTCCAAGGAGGCCGCTGCGAGGCATGTAAGGGCGACGGTCAGATTAAGATTGAGATGAACTTCCTGCCTGACGTCTATGTTCCTTGTGAGGTCTGCCACGGTAAGCGTTATAACCGCGAGACGCTAGAGATCCTCTACCACGGCAAGTCCGTCTCTGACGTGCTTGACATGACGGTTCATGAGGCGCTTGCGTTCTTTGCAAACATTCCTCGCATTAAGAACAAGCTGCAGACCCTCCACGATGTTGGTCTTGGCTACATTCACCTTGGTCAGCCTGCAACCACGCTTTCTGGTGGCGAGGCACAGCGCGTCAAGCTTGCAAAAGAGCTTCACCGTCAGCAGACTGGTAAAACTCTTTATATTCTGGACGAGCCAACAACTGGTCTTCATTTTGAGGATGTCAGACAGCTTATTGTTGTTCTGGAGCGTCTTGTTGATGCGGGCAACACCGTTCTTGTCATTGAGCACAACCTAGATGTCATCAAGATGGCTGACCGTATTATTGACATGGGCCCAGAAGGTGGCGATGGCGGTGGAACCGTAGTTGTTTCTGGTACACCAGAAAAGGTTGCGGCAACGCCAGAAAGCCACACAGGCAAGTTCCTTAAAGAGATTCTTGACCGCGATAACGCACGTCTAGCTGCAGAGAAAAAAGCTCAGAAGAAGCGTGCATAACATGGCGAGAAAAGCGGCAAAGGTTCAAAAGACAAATGCAATGAGGGAGCTTGATGCTGCCAATATTGCTTACGAGTTCCAATCTTACGAGGTAGACGAAGACGTTCCTTCTGGAGAGTTGGGTACTCATATTGCAGAGATGCTTGGAGAAGATCCAGACGCTGCATTCAAAACGCTTGTCTGTGTATCTTCAAGCGGAGAGCATGTGGTCTGTTGTATTCCTGTAGACCAAGAGCTTGATCTTAAAAAGGCTGCAGCGGCATCCGGTCAAAAGAACCTTTCCATGCTGCCCGTTAAAGAGCTTGAGGGCTTAACGGGTTATGTTCGTGGCGGCTGCACTCCCGTTGGTATGAAGAGACAGTTTCCCACTATAATTGACGAGACTGCTCAGCTTTTTGAGCTCATTCATATCTCTGGTGGAAAACGCGGACTCAGTTTAACGCTTTCTCCAGAAGATCTAGCTTCATTTGTATCGGCTACGTTTGCAGATATTGTTCGCGAGGTGCACTAGTGGCATATCAGCCCAAACATATGCGACTTTCAGCAGAATCTTCTGACGGAACCCTGTCTGAAGAAACTCTTAGCAAGGCTCTTGACCAGACCTTTGAAGAACCTCCTGTAGTTGACAACATCGTTGTCCCAGAGACGTTTCATCAACCAATTGAGGATGAGGCGTTTGAGCAGATTGTGAGCCAGAAGCTCGAGGAAGTTGCTGCTGAGGAGAATGGCTTAGCAGTAAAAGATGCTTTTGCTACAGAGGACAGCTCCGTTTCAGACAGCTCTTATAGTGAAGAAGTGTCTGCCGATGAAGATGACGCCTCTAAGCAGAAGGATTTGAGCCGTTCTACTTCTATGATGAGCGTGCTTGTTCTGATTAGTCGTATTACGGGCTTTTTAAGAACCTGGGCCCAGGCATTTGCTATGGGCGCAACCGTTCTTGCAAGCTGCTATTCCATTGCAAATACCCTTCCTGACCAGCTCTACGAGCTTGTTGGTGCGGGAATGCTCACTACAGCTTTCTTGCCGGTATATCTCTCTATTAAGAAGAAGGTTGGACAGGATGAGGCAAATGCCTATACCTCCAACCTACTTTCCATTGTTGTTGTTGCAACAGGTCTTGTTGCTGTTCTCGGCTTCTTCTTTGCCGCAGAAGTGGTGTATACACAGTCCTTCTCGGCAGGGGCTGATTTTGATCCAACGTTGGCAGTGTACTTCTTTAGGTTCTTTGTCATTGAGGTTATGCTGTACTGCTTCTCTACTATTTTCTCTGGTGTTTTGAATGCAGAGCGAGACTACCTCTGGCCAGCCGCGGCTCCTATTTTTAATAACTTTGTGACTACAGCATCGTTCTTTGCGTATGCTTTCTTGGTTAACACTAACCCTGAGCTGGGTCTTCTTATTCTTGCACTGGGAAATCCTTTGGGCGTTCTGATTCAGGTTTTGATTCAGGTACCGTCACTTAAGCGCAAGGGAATTAAGCTCTCGTGGAGAATTAACCTCAAAGACCCCGCACTTAAAGAGACGCTCAAGATAGGCGCGCCTGCTCTGATTGTTGTGGTTGCCACGTTTGTAACTATGTCGGTTCAGACAAGCTCGCAGCTCAGCGTTTCTGCATCGGGCGCCTCCATTGCGGCGTACGCTCGCCTTTGGTACACGCTGCCATATTCCATTTTGACGGTACCTATTACTACAGCCCTCTTTACCGAGCTGTCTGATAGCTGGGCTAAAGAGAATATGGATCAGTTCAAAAAGGACTTCAAGCACGGTATCAACCAGATTCTTTTCTTTACGGTGCCGTTCATGATGTATCTGATGATCTTCTCGATGCCTCTTGTTTCTATTATTGGAGCAAGCAAGTTTACGGAAGATCAGCTGCTGTTAACCCAGCAATTCTTGATTGGTCAGTCGCTTGCTTTGCCTTTGTATGGCATTGGCATGTACCTGCAAAAAGTCTGTTCTGCTATGCGTCGTATGACACTCTATGCTATTTCGGCAACACTCGGCTCTGTCGTACAGGTTTTGGTGCTACTGGTGGGTACTTCTCACTTTGGCATGATGTTTGTAGCAACTACCTCTGCCATCTTCTATGTGGTTATCGATACCATTATGTTGATCAGCCTGCGTAAGCACCTTGGTCAGATTGGACTTAAGTCCATGGTGTTTGCGTTTGTTCGCTCAATTCTTTTTGGCCTGGCAGGATCAGCGGCAGCGCTTCTTATTATGGTGGGTCTGCGCGCAGTCATTGGCGTACCAGATGGACGAGCGCTTTACGGCGTGCTGTATTGCATCTTTGCAGGTATTCCAGCTGTTTTGGTTACCTATGGCTTGGCAATCCTCCTCAAATCACCAGAGTCTGCCATGCTTCGTTCACTGGTTTCTCGCGTAAGGTCATAGCATGGCCAGAAGCGGCGCAAAAAGCGGTAAAGATAGCTCTCAGAACAACCTTGATCCCAGCTATGTACCTTCAGGGGCGCCAGGACTTGCGCCGTCGTTTTCTTCTAAACCCTCAGATGACCTGGTATCCATTAGGGAACAGGTTGATCAGGTGCCAACTGATCCAGGCTGCTACCTCTGGAAAGATGGGTCTGGCAAGGTTATCTATGTAGGAAAAGCCAAGAACCTACGCGCTCGTATGAGGCAGTATGTCACGCTTCAAGACGACCGCGCAAAAATTCCACTGATGATGCAGGTCGTGCGCAGTTTTGACTACATTGTGGTAGAAAACGAGCACGAAGCACTGGTGTTGGAGCGCAATCTCATCGCTCAGTATCGTCCGTACTTCAACGTGGACTTTAAAGACGATAAGAGCTATCCCTACATTGCCATTACCGAGTCTGATACCTTCCCAGCAATTAAATACACGCGCGAGAAACACAAGAAGGGTACGCGCTATTTTGGTCCCTACACCGATTCTTACGCTGCTCGCCAGACTATCGAGACGCTCAGAAAAGTAGTGTCTATCTGCTCCGCTACGTGCGTAGAGTGGAAGCGCGCTAAGCGCCTGCTGGAAAAAGACCCTGATGGCGCGGCTGTTGCTAACTTGCTACTGGCAAAGAAGGGACGTCCTTGCTTTGATTACCACGTAGGCAAGGGACCTGGCGTGTGCGTGGGCGCCATTGATACCGTTTCCTACGCAAAAAACGTCAGGCAGGTAGAAAACTTCCTCCGCGGAAATCGTTCCGAGATTGTCTCTGAGCTCAAAGATCAGATGCAAGAGGCTGCTGCTGACCTGGATTTTGAGAAGGCAGCTAGGCTCAAGTCCCGTCTGACTTCGCTCTCTGATCTTGATGACCGCCAACAAGTCACATTTCCTACCTCGGTCAATATTGACCTCATTGGCATTTACCGAGAAGAAACTATCTCCGCTGCCTGCGTTTTTGTTGTGCGAGAAGGTCGTACCATACGTTCAGTTGAGTTTATCCTGGACAAAGGCTTGGATGTTTCCGAGGAAGAGCTGGTCTCGGGCTTCCTAAAGCGCTACTACGACGAAACCGCTGACATTCCCGCAGAGGTTAACCTGCCCATCGATCTTCTCGACGCAGAGGTTTTGTCCGAGTGGCTTACGCAAAAACGAGGCCACAACTGCGTGCTTCATCACCCACAACGTGGCGAGAAGTTCCGTCTTCTCCAGATGGCTTCTGCTAACGCTCGTCACGCACTGATGCGCCACATGATTCGCACGGGTTATGCCGACGACCGCACTAACCAGGCACTTCTTCAGCTGGAAAGCGCACTTGCGCTTGATGCACCACCGCTGCGCATTGAGTGCTTTGATATTTCTACGCTTCACGGTAACTTTACCGTTGCCTCGATGGTGGTCTTTACTAACGGAAAGGCTGATAAAAGCCAGTATCGTCGCTTTAAGATCCGCGCTGAGCTTGATGAAGCTAACGACTTTGTTTCAATGACAGAGGTCCTGGGCAGAAGATACAGTCCGGAGCGTATGGCAGATGAACGCTTTGGCTCACGACCTGATTTGCTGGTAGTTGATGGCGGTAAGCCTCAGCTGACTGCTGCAATCAATCAGCTTAATGAGCTGGGGTTGGATATTCCTGTCTGCGGCCTTGCTAAGTCTGATGAGGAAGTCTTTGTACCTTGGGACGACACGCCAATTGTGTTGCCTACGGGGTCAGCTTCTTTGTATCTCATCAAGCAAGTCCGTGATGAGTCTCACCGTTTTGCGATTACCTTCCATCGCGAGCTTAGAGATAAGGCAATGACCGTCTCTATTCTGGACGAAATCCCTGGTGTAGGACCTAAACGCAAAAAAGACATCATGCGTCATTTTGGCTCTTTTAAGCGCTTAAAGGCTGCAAGTGTTGAGGATATCTCTCAGGTAAAAGGTGTTTCTGTGAACTTGGCAGAAACTATTTATGAAGAACTCAAAGCTTGGGAAGAATCTTCCACGACTGTACATGAGAAGTTAGATGCAAGGGGAGGAACTCATGAGTAAAACAGCAGACGAGAAGATCTTGGCACTCGTGAATCCAGAATACATTAAGCGTATTCCGTTCTTTGTTCGTGGACACGCAACAGGTAAGTCTTGTGAGTATATTGCTCGGGAGTATCCAGAGCTTTACGCTGCATTTGAGGATGAACCTAGTGCTCAACAAGTTGAAGAGATGTCAAAGATTATCAACGAGCTCTTTGAGCAAAGGATGAAGAAACACAATCTCTAAAACCAAATCAAGCAATAGAGTTATTTGTAATAAGAATGGCAGCTATGAAGTGTTGTTATGCCATTCTTATTTTTTTCATTCATCGCTGAAATGCAACCATTAACCGACAGATGAACTGCTAAAGCATACTCGAACAGAATATTATTAGAGCTATCTAGTCGTTATTCTTATGTCAATTGCGACAAGCAGCTCCAATGAGGTGACAGATGATGCAGCGTAGAAAAAGGTTTATAAAAGATCTGTCATTATTGGTAGTTCTTGTTATTTGTGGCTTACTGATTAACAACTGGTTTTTTAAGCTGAATACTATGAGACTGCCAGAGTTAAAAAAGCAGGCAGCTCAGTATGTTGTGCAACAATATGAGAATAAGAAAAATGGTCTTAAGTCTGATTTTGGATCCGCAGGAAATATTGACTTAGAGACTGCTACTATTTCTGGCCCATTTTTAGGAGTCAGTCAAGCTAACCTACTTATGTTGAATGTAGATTTATATTGGGTAATAAGCTCTCAAGAAACGGTTGTTGGTACTGTTGAGCAAGATTTGGGGCTATTCGCCATTGGGTCTTATTTTGGAACTCCAAAAATGTGGATTCAAACAAGTAACGCTGGGCTGTTACAAGAAATGCATAATAGAAATTATAGATGTCTAGTTAGAAGTTTTTGTGGCTTAGGGTTAAGTGGATGGCCGCCACCGTACCTAGCTGATGGTTATTTAGGAAGTTATAGCCCAGATGACGGATATTTCGAAATTATAAAAGAAGATTATCACGTATCGGAAATTATTAGCTTCCGATTAGGGGAAGAACACTTGGACTTTATGGCAAATCCTGAGCGTGTTGTAGATTTAGTTAAGTAATTTCGAGGTGTTTTCTCTTCTTTAGAACTGAGAAAAATGTTCCTTTCGGTGGACCTAAGGGTTCAATGGTAGTTGGACAAAGGCAAGAATAGACGGTGTCGTGTATGAATTTGATTAAAAAAGCATTGCAAGAAAAGTCTTAAATCCAAATATCATTCCCGTATCAGTGCCAACTACAGACTTTGGTGAGGTGACAGCAGATGCAGCGTAGAAAAAGATTTATAAAAGGTCTGTCATTATTGGTAGTTCTTGTTATTTGTGGTTTGCTGATAAATAACTGGTTTTTTAAGTTGAATACTATGAGGCTGCCAGAATTAAAAAAGCAGGCAGCTCAGTATGTGGTGCAACAATATAATGCTTGTAAAAACGGTTCAAAGTCAGATTTTACTTCTGTTGATAACATTAACTTGGAAGATACAGAGATTGCTGGCCCGTTTTTGGGCGTTAGCAAAGATGGCCCAGTAGTAATGAACATAACGCTTTATTGGACAATAAGTTCCCATGGAGTTCTTATTGGAACTGTTGAGCAAGATTTGGGAGTCTTTGCTATAAGTGCATACACAGGATCTTCATCAGAATTGTGGATTCAAACAAGAAATGCTGGATTGCTGCAAGAAATGAATAAGCAAAAGCTACCGTGCTTGGTTTGGGAAGTTGCAGGAACAAATGGATGGCCTCCAAGCTATCAATCAGATGGTTATTATGGCCGCTATAGTCCAGCTGACGGAGATTTCGAAATTATAAAAGAAGATAGTCATGTATCGGAAATTATTAGCTTCCGATTAGGGGAAGAACACTTGGACTTTATGGCAAATCCTGAACGAATCCTGGATTTAACCAAGTAATTTTGCGGCGTTTTCGATGTTCTAAGACAAGAGTCAGTTCATTTTGGACTGACTCTTGTTTAATCTTCACAACATATCCGTAATTTCTAAAGGCAGACGGTAGTAAATCATCGGTAAACGGTAGTTGACTTTACCTACTACATATGTAGTTAGTTAAATAATTTATATATTATACAAGGTAAAATAATAGTAAAGCCCGCTAACTGCGGGCCTTCTTAGCTGCTATTAAGATTTATATGCAGTAAATAATACAATAAAACACGTTTTCATATTTTGAGCAGCCAATGGGCGAGAAATTAATACCGTTGGGCGAACTGTCTTCAGACCGAATATCTTTTCTTTCTATAGTTATGTAGATGTAAGCCACACAAGTGGCATTGGTGCCACGTTGTGGCAAGGAGAGTTTTTAGAAAGAGGCAGAAATGAGCGAGTTTATTAACCGTCCACTTTCGCGTCGCGGCTTCCTTGGCGGAGCAACTGTAGCAGCTGGTCTTGGTCTCACCGCTTGTGGTGGCGGACAGCAGAAGGCAGCTGAAGCTCCATCTGGAAAGGAAGGCGGCGGCACAATTACTGCTGGTACCGCTTATTCAACCCAGAACTATGATCCATCTACTACTTCATCAGCACTTGCTCTTGGTGTTAACTGGCAGGTAGTTGAGGGCCTCTACGGTCTTAACTTCCATGACTACTCTACATTCAATGAGCTTGCTACTGCTGATCCTAAGAAGGTTGACGATTACACCTTTGAGATTACCCTCCGTGACGGCGCAAAGTTCTCTGATGGTAACGAGGTAAAGGCAGATGACGTTGTTGAATCCTTCAACCGTTCCGCTGCTAAGGGTAGCGTTTACGTTCCAATGCTTTCTCCAATTGCTTCCGTAGAGAAGAAGGATGACAAGACTGTCACCGTTAAGACCACTATTGCTAACTTCTCCCTCCTCAAGGAGCGCCTGTCCATTGTTCGCGTTGTTCCAGCAAGCAGCTCCCAGGACGAGATGAAGAAGCAGCCAGTTGGTTCTGGTCCATGGCAGTTTGAGTCCATCTCTGACAATACTCTTGACCTTGTTCCTAACAAAAACTATAACGGCGCAACTCCTGCTAAGGACGATAAGCTCCACTATGACGTCCTTAAGGATCCAACCGCTCGTCTGACCGCACAGCAGGATGGAACCACCCTTGCTATGGAAATGGTTCCTGCAGACGCTGTAGACCAGCTCAAGGGCGCAGGCTGCACCGTTGACGCTGTCCAGGGCTTTGGTGTCCGCTTTGCAATGTTCAACCTTGGCAAGGCTCCTTGGGACAACGTTAAGGTTCGCCAGGCATGCCTCTATGCACTTGATACAGATAAGATGCTTGCAAACGCATTCTCTGGTCAGGCAGAGGTTGCTACCAGCTACCTTCCTTCTTCCTTTGCTAACTACCACAAGGCATCCACTGTCTATGCTCATGATGTTGACAAGGCTAAGAAGCTCATCTCTGAGTCCGGTATTACTCCAGGTGATGTTGTTCTCCGCACCACCGATAACGAGCAGGTTAAGTCCATGGCAACTCAGGTCAAGAACGACCTTGATGCACTTGGCTTTAATGTAAGCATCGTTTCCGATACTTCTCCTGCAACCTATGCTGCAATCGACGCAGTTGACGGTTCTTGGGACATCCTGCTTGCACCTGGCGATCCTTCCTGCTTCGGCGCAGACGTCGACCTGCTGCTTAACTGGTGGTATGGCGATAACGTCTGGATGACCAAGCGTTGCCCTTGGAAGGAGTCTGCTGAGTGGACCAAGCTTCACGACCTTATGACCAAGGCTCTTGGCCAGTCTGGTGCTGATCAGCAGTCCACTTGGAACGAGTGCTTCGACATCATCGCTGAGAACGTACCTCTGTACCCAGTTCTCTTTGCTAAGACCTTCACCGCTTCTTGGAGCGAGAAGCCAAACAGCAACGGCGTTGCTCTCAAGGGCTTCAAGGGCATCGGAACTACCGGCCTGTCCTTCATTGATGTCAACACAGTTACTGCTAGCTAATTTGTTGTCGTCACGCGCTTAGCATCTCATACATTGGGGCCCGAGCGTTTTACTTATAACGCTCGGGCTCTTGTTCGCAAAATTCAGTCCTGAGAAGCTCAAAGTCTCATCAAAATTTTATTTGTACGGTTTGTTTTAAAGAGAGAGGGGGAGATAGTGAACAACCTATTACGTCTTATCGGACGCCGTCTTATTGCGCTGCCGATTATGGCTCTAGGCGTCACCTTTCTCGTATTCTTCCTAATGTCTTTCTCGCATGTTGATCCTGCATACAATGCCTTGGGAGAGTCTGCTTCTGCAGAAGCTATCCAGCAGTATCACATTGAGAATGGCCTTGATGATCCATGGCCTGTGAGATATGTACGTTATATCAGTGATGTTGCTCATGGAAATCTGGGTACCTATGGCACTTCTCACTATTCAGTCGCTGCAAGAATTTCAAAGGCTCTACCAGTAACTATGCAGTTGACCTTTATGGGTCTCTTTATTGGCGCAATTGTTTCGTTTACGTTGGGTGTTATTGCGGCTCTCTATAGAGATCAATGGCCCGATCAAATCATTCGTGTATTCTCAATCGCCGGTCTTGCAACGCCATCATTCTGGTTGGCAGTTCTTTTGATTCTGGTCTTTGCGTCTACACTCAAGCTTTTGCCTGCCTCTGGAGCACTGCCAGATCCTACGGTAAATCTTGGCGGCTACCTTGCTCGTATGATTATGCCGGCATTTGCACTTGCGGTTCCAATGTCTGGTCAGATGACCCGTATTGTTCGTACCGCAATGGTCGAGGAGCTGGATAAGGACTACGTCCGTACTGCTCGCGGTGCTGGTATTCCAGAGAGAATCGTTATCGCAAGAAACGTACTGCGCAACGCTCTTATTACCCCTGTGACCACACTTGGCCTCAAGATTGGTTACCTCATGGGCGGCGCCGTTGTTATTGAGGTTATTTTTAACCTTCCTGGCATGGGTACCGCTATTCTCGAGGGCATCCAGGGTAACGAGGCAATGCTTGTTCAGGGCGTTGTTGTTGTCGTTGCACTGTCCTTCATCATCATCAACATTGTTGTTGATATGCTGTACATCTTGATTAACCCACGCATTAGGACGGTGTAGTGCGATGGTACAAATTAGAAAAAAACAAGTCGAGAAGCTCGAAGAAGCTGCAGCAAAGGGTTCAACCTTTGGTGGCTTTAAGAAGATGAAGACGGCTTCCAAGATTGCTCTTGTCATTCTCGTCTTTGTTGTTCTTGCTTCTGTCTTTGCAAACTTTATTGCTCCACATAACCCACTTGAGATTTTCAACGCTCGTCAGGCTCCAGGCAATGGATTCATTTTTGGTACTGACGATAAGGGCCGCGATATTCTTTCTCGTATGCTTTATGGTGGTCAGTATTCACTGGTCATTGGCTTTGGTGCTACGGGTATGGCACTGCTGTGTGGCTCAATTATTGGTGCAATTGCAGCTGTTTCTAGAAAGGCTGTCTCTGAGGTCATCATGCGTGTGCTCGACATCATCATGTCGTTCCCAGGCATTGCTCTTGCAGCAGTCTTTGTTTCTATTCTGGGTAACAGCGTTCCTTCAATTATCTTTGCTATTGGCTTTATGTACACGCCACAGATTGCTCGTATTGTTCGCGCAAACATCGTAAGCGAGTACGGCGAAGATTACGTAAGGGCAACCATTGTTTCTGGTGCTCGTGCACCATGGATTCTGTGGAAGCATGTTCTTCGTAACTGCATTGCTCCAATCATGGTCTTTACCGTTACGCTTGTTGCAGACGCAATCATCTTTGAGGCATCTCTGACCTTCATTGGTGCAGGTATTGCAGAGCCAACTCCAACATGGGGTAACATCTTGGCTGATGCTCGTGCTGGCGTTCTTGCTGGCCGTTGGTGGCAGGCATTCTTCCCAGGCCTGGCTATTATGATGACCTGCCTGGCACTGAATATCCTCTCCGAGGGTCTTACTGACGCTATGGCAGCAGCACCTGGCGCTCCTGTTGATACAGAGAACTCTGACTCTAGGCGTGCAGATGACATCCTTGCATCTGATCCAGTTCGCGCCTATGCAGAGCAGGCAGAGTCCCTGGAGCGCAGACTTAATGCACTTAAAAAGGTTGAGCTGTCCAGAACTGATAGGCGTAAGCCAGACTTTGATGTTGCACCATTGCTGAGCGTTAAGGATCTTTGCATCAGCTTTGAGTCTCACGGAGATGTTAAGGTTGTTGACCACGTAAGCTTTGATGTTCGTCCTGGTCAGTGCATGGCACTGGTTGGCGAGTCTGGCTGCGGCAAGTCTATTACCACCAAGGTTATCATGGGTCTGACTGATCCAAAGGAAACCATTACTGGTGAGGTTCTCTACAAAGACCAAGATCTCCTGAAGCTTTCCAAAGAAGAGCACCGCAAGCTGCTTGGTCACGAGCTTGCTATGGTTTACCAGGACGCTCTGTCTTCGCTGAACCCTTCCATGCTTATCTCTTCTCAGATGAAGCAACTTACCAGCAGGGGAGGCACTCGTTCCGCAGAGGAGCTTCTAGAGCTTGTAGGCTTGGATCCAAAGCGTACGCTTGAGTCTTATCCACACGAGCTTTCTGGTGGTCAGCGCCAACGTGTTCTGATTGCTATGGCACTTACCCGCGATCCTTCACTGGTTATCTGTGACGAGCCAACAACCGCTCTGGACGTTACTGTTCAGAAGCAGGTCATCAAGCTCTTAAATGACCTCCAGCGTCGCCTTGGCTTCGCAATGATCTTTGTAAGCCACGACCTTGCACTTGTTGCAGAGGTTGCTTCTGAGATTACCGTTATGTACGCCGGCCAGGTTATTGAGCAGGCAGCTACTACTGAGCTTCTGACCAATCCTGTTCACGAGTACACCCGCGGTCTTCTCGGCTCTGTTCTTTCCATTGAGGAAGGTGCACAGGACGGTACCAGACTTCACCAGGTACCAGGTTCTGTTCCTTCTCCAGAGGACTTCCCAACAGGCGATAGGTTTGCTCCTCGTTCAAGCCACCCAGACTTGGGTCTTGAGGTACATCCTGTTATTAAGGAGATTCCTGGTAAGCACCATCGTTTCTCCGAGCTGCCTGATGAGTATCTGAAGGAGCATGGTCTTGTGCCTTACCTTGAGCGTTCTCAAAAGGAGGTGAGGTAAATGGCTACAACTACTGAAGAGCAGCCAATTATCTTCCTCGATGATATTTCGGTTACGTTTAAGACGCGTACAGGCTCAATCTTTAAGCCTAATAAGGTCCACGCAGTACAGAACGTTTCTCTCAAGCTTATGCCTGGTGAGACCATTGGTATTGTTGGTGAGTCTGGCTGCGGAAAGTCCACTACCGCAAATGTCATGTGTGGTCTTCAGTCACCAACGTCCGGTCATGTGTACTTCAAGGGAATGGATGTTACCAAGCGTACTCCAGAGCTCAGGAAGCAGATTGGTCGCGTAGTATCTGTTGTTTTCCAGGACCCAGCAACTGCTCTTAACCCTCGTATGATTGTTAAAGACCAGCTTATGGATCCACTGCTGGTACATAAGGTAGGAACAGAGCAGGAGCGAGAAGCTCGTATTAATGAGCTGGTTAGCTTGGTTGGACTTCCACATTCAGCACTTCGTGCCCTTCCTGGTCAGCTTTCTGGTGGTCAGCGTCAGCGTGTTGCTATTGCACGTGCGCTTTCTCTGAACCCATCGGCAATCATTGCTGACGAGCCTACTTCCGCACTAGACGTTTCTGTTCGTGCACAGATCTTGAACCTGCTTACAGACCTCAAGTCTGAGCTGGGTCTCTCGATGATCTTTATTTCGCATGATATCCAGACCGTCCGCTATGTTTCTGATCGCATCATTGTTATGAATCACGGCCAGATTATGGAAGATGGTCCTGCTAAGCAGGTCTTTGAGCATCCAACAGATCCTTACACTAAGACGCTTTTGGGTGCTGCGCCATCTTTGCTTCATCCTAAACTGGGTGAGTAGCGCTTACGTTTTTGTTTGACCAGAGCGCAGCTTAGGCTGCGCTCTTTTAGCTTGTTAGGTGGATCAATGCACCAAGAAACGCTTGAGCTTGCAGAATTGAAGGCAGCTCATGCTCTGACGCCTTATCCTTCAGATTTTGAGGCGTTTTGGAAGGCACGTATGGAGGAGGCGGATAACGCTCCTCTCAGCTGGCAGATTGTTCCTTCAACAGAAGTCACGTCATCTGCTTTAGCTCACTTTTTTGATTTGACGTTTGTGGGAATTGATGGCGCGGAAGTCTACGCAAAGTACCTGCGACCACAGACTGCCTTAGATGTACAAACCCCGCTTGTTTTACAGTTTCATGGCTATCCAGGATCTTCTCGCAGTTGGTTTGAGCAGAGCTCATTTTTGGGCTTGGGCTGCTCGCTGATTGCGCTTGATAATCCTGGGCAGGGTGGCCGTAGTTTGGACGGAAGCTCGTATAAGAGCACTACTGTCTCGGGCCACTTGGTGCTTGGACTAGATGGACCTGTAGAGGACCTTTACTTTGTTCATCTGTATCAGAACATTCGCTTGCTCTGCAGAATTGTTCGCCAGCTTGAAGGAATTGATACAGATCGCGTTTTTGTAAACGGTGCCTCGCAGGGAGGCGGTATTGGTCTTGCTACCTGCGCACTCAATCAAGACCTGATTAATAGGGCAGCAATTCTTTATCCCTTCCTCACTGATTTTAGGTGTGTGTGGGAGCTTAATGCTGATGAGGTTGCCTACGAGGGGATCCGCTATTATTCCCGCTGGTTTGATGCTGATGGTTCTCGCGTTGATGAGGTCTTTGCAAAGCTTGCTTACATTGATTCAGCTAATTTTGCGAGCCTGGTTACCTGTCCTGTGCTTTTTGGCACCGGACTTGATGATCCGGTAGTTCCTCCCGAGGCTCAGTTTGCGGCTTACAATGCCTTGACCTGCCCAAAGAGACATCTTCTTTATCCCGGATATGCGCATGAAGAGATTGACGATTTTGACGATAAGATCATTGATTTCTTCTGCTCAGACAAGGGAGAGCAAGCTCTTGAAAAGTTGGACTCGTCATTTCCTGCTCAAGCAGAAGGCGAGGTGAAAGCATGAGGGGCTTAACACAAAGGCTTGAAGATGCCCGTTCTTATCGCGGTGCGTGGCTTAGACCATCATACTTTGAATCATTTTGGGAGACGTCGGTAGCGTTTGCACAAAATGCGCACGTAGAGAGTGTGGTTGAGCTTCCGTCTGCTACCCAGGGGGCAACGTTTAAGCGCATCACATTCACCTCAACTGACCAGACGCAGCTGCGCGCTCGCGTCATTCTTCCAGCAGGTGTGTCGGTGGCAGAACCGCTAGCTGCGGCAGAGCTGTCCGCATCGGCAGAGCTGTCCGTCTCGGCAAAGCTGCCCGCGGTGGTGCTCTTCTCCGATCTTGGTCGGGGAGCGCGTAGCTGGCTGCACCTTTTGCGCTTCTCAGCACTTGGTCTGCCCGTCGTGGCCCTGGAAGCTCGCCCGTGCGAAGCGTCACTCAAAGACGCTTGGAGGGGAGTGTTGACGGCAGAGGAGCTTGCCCGCGCGCTCAGCAACCCAGATGACGCCGCATCCTCCACGCTCAAGCAGCTCATCGATGACGCACTGGTAACTACCGCGGTTGCATCGCGCTTCCTCGGGCGTACAACCGTCACCTGGGGAGAAGGTCTAGGCGGCTCGCAGGCTTTGTTTGCAGCAGCTCTTCTGCCCAAGGCAGCGATCGCTACTATGACGCTGAACCCGCTCTTTGCCGACAACGCAACAACCCTGCGAGCACATGTCGGGTGCGGAGACACTCCGCAGTCAGATGCAGCTATCGACGCGGTTGGTCTTCTCGACAGCGCGTGCGCGGCAGAGCTGGTGCATGTACCTGCGCTTATCGGCACGGCTCTGCTGGACCAGAGCGCTCCAACTGAGGGAACGTTTGCGCTGTACAATCGCCTGACGGGGCAGAAAGAGATGCGTGTGTATCCCAAGTTTGGCCACGAGCGCATCAATCAGTTTGAGAACGAGCAAATCAACTATCTCTGCGAGGTTATATCAGGACTTTGTCATAACTAAGCGGACTATAATTACGTAGGTTCTTTGAAGTTGCTTTTGATCAATGCTTTGGTCGGCTACTTCAGTACATTGTTGTATGAAACCAGTTGGATTTTCCAACGTGTGAAAGGATAAAGCATGTCCAGTAACGTACCATTTAGCGGTGTTGTTCCACCAGTTGTAACCCCAGATACCCCAGACCATCAGCTTGATGTTGTGTCGTTTGAGCGCTCCATTAATCGTCTCATTGAGGCTGGCATAGACGGCCTGTTCTTCCTCGGTTCTTCCGGCGAGGTTGTTTTTGCAACTGATGAGCGTCGTGATCAGATTGTTCGCGAGGCTGTTCGCATTGTTGACCACCGAGTTCCGGTCCTTGTGGGCATCATTGATACCGAGACCGAGCGTGTTCTGGAGCACGGTCGCCGTGCCCTCGCATTGGGTGCAGACGCTCTTGTAGCAACTGCTCCTTTCTATGCACTTGGTGGCCCAGCTGATATTGAGGAACACTTCCGCATCCTTCACCAGGAGCTGGACGCACCTCTGTTTGCGTATGACATTCCTGTCTGCGTTCACACTAAGCTTCCTTGGAAGATGCTTGCTCGTTTGGGCGCAGAGGGCGTTCTTGCAGGCGTTAAAGACTCTTCTGGCGATGACGTTTCCTTCAGGTATCTTGTTCAGGAGAACGAGAAGAACGGTCACCCTCTAACTCTTTTGACTGGCCACGAGATTGTTGTTGACGGCGCTCTTCTTTCTGGTGCAGACGGTTCTGTTCCTGGTCTTGCTAATGTTGAGCCAGAAGGTTACGTCCGTATGTGGAAGGCAGCTCAGGAAGGCAACTGGGCAGAGGTCAAGCGTGAGCAGGATCGACTCAACGAGATTTCCCACATCTTTGATGTCACCACAGGCGTTCAGGGCTATGGTGCTGGCGTTGGTGCATTCAAGTGCGCTCTTAACCTCATGGGCATCTTTGATTCTGACCAGATGCCTCGCCCTGTTAAGCCACTTGATGGCCAGAACCGTGAGGCAATCAAGCAGGTTCTTATTGCAAACGGCCTTCTCTAAACAAGAGGGGACACCATGGACTCTAAGTTTGTTTATCCAACACATGTTTGCGCCGTTGATATTGGCGGCACAAAAATTGCCTGTGGCATAGTTACCCTTAACGGCACCGACGCTCCAAACGTTCAGTCCGTAAAGAAGGTTCCTACCAATGCGAAAGAGGGTGGCAAGCAGGTTCTTGCCACCGTTCTGCAGGCAATCAGAGAGGCCCTTTCTCGCGCAGAGGAGCTAGGTCTTACTATCTCTGGCGTGGGTATTTCTTCTGCTGGAGTTGTTGACCCTCGCACCGGAGACATCACCTACGCAAACGAACTTATGCCAGGCTGGGGCGGAACCGCTCTTGGCTCAGCAGTTACCAGTGAGTTTGGCCTTTCCTGCAGCGTCCTCAATGACGTTCACGCTCATGCTCTGGGCGAGGCTCGTCACGGCGCTGGCCACGGCAAAGACAGCGTTCTAACCGTAGCGGTTGGCACGGGCATTGGTGGCGCCTTTGTGAACCACGGCATTTTGATGCTGGGCGCTCACGACGAGGCTGGTCACATTGGTCACGTTGCAACTCCAGCAGCTGCCGGCGTTGACTGCCCGTGTGGTGGAACTTCTCACCTTGAGCCTGTTTCTGCAGGTCCTGGCATTATTCGTGAGTATGTCCGTCTTGGCGGCTCCGATACGCTTGAAGATGGATCTGCTCTTGATGGCGCAGAGATTGACCGAAGGGCTCTTGCTGGCGAGAAGATCGCTCAAGCTGCAGAGGAGCGCTCGGGCCGTGCGCTTGGTGAAGTTTTGGGCAGCATGTGCAACATGCTTGACCCTTCCGTCATCATCCTGTCTGGTTCTGTTGCAGAGTGCGGTAAGTACTGGCACGAGGCACTTGAAGCTGCATTTAAGCTGCAGGCCATGCCTCCTGTTCAGGCAACGCCTATTGTGAAGGGCACACTTGGTGGAGAAGCCCCTCTTATTGGAGCTGCAGAAAACCTTGTTCTACCTGGCTATTTAGAGACGCGTCTTTAGGCAGGAAGCGCTAAGTCACTAACTAGCTTGCTGACTTGGCTTGCTGATCCAGCACGCCGCAAAGACACGCACCTTTAACGTACGTACATTCTGGTAAGGAGAATACCGTGGCACACTCAGAGCTTGTTGAGTCACTTAAAGGAAAACTCATCGTTAGCGTCCAGGCGTATCCTGGTGAGCCTATGAGGCATCCAGAGACTATGGCTCAGATTGCACGCGCTTGTGAGCTTGGCGGTGCTGCTGCTATTAGGTGCCAGGGCTTGTCTGATATCTCTGCCATTAAGGGTAGGGTTGAAATTCCTGTCATTGGCCTCTGGAAAGAGGGTCATGAGGGTGTCTACATTACTCCTACGCTTCGTCATGCGCGTGCTTGTATTCACGCTGGCGCAGATGTTGTTGCCCTGGATGCAACAGACCGCCCAAGGCCTGATGGTAGAACCTTTGAAGAGACTGTTGCAACTCTGCGTGCAGAGTCTGACGTGCTAATCATGGCTGACTGCATGACTATGGATGACATCCGTCGCGCTGTTGCCACTGGTTGTGATCTTGTTTCAACCACACTTTCTCACAACAAGGCCGCTATTGATACAACGCTTGACGATGGCCCTGACATTGCCCTTCTCCAGCAGGCAACTACTGAATTCCCAGGTATTGCCATTATTTGCGAGGGTCACGTCCACACACCACAAGACGCAAAAGATGCTCTGGATGCAGGCGCTTGGGCGGTTGTTTCAGGTACAGCCATTACACATCCAACTTCGATTACCTCTTGGTTTGCTGCAGCACTTGAGGATTAACGCTTGGAGCGGTAAGGTTTTCTCGTCACGTATTTAAGGAGCGCCTGTGAAGAAAAACGATCCTACATCTTCAGTTATTCCCGACATTGTCATTATTACGGGTATGTCTGGATCGGGTCGTACGCAGGCGCTTCACGTGTTTGAGGATATGGGTTATTTCTGCATTGATAACCTGCCACCAGCTCTTATTTTGCAGCTTTCTAATCTTGTGGGCATTAACACGGGTGTTGGCCGCCACTTGGCCGTTACCTGCGATTTGCGCTCGCAAGGTCTTTTTGATGACATCTCTGAAGCTCTGAAGTCTCTTGCAGATCACGAGCTCACGTACAAGATTGTCTATCTGGATTCCTCAGACGAAGTACTTGTGCGTCGCTATAGCGAGAATCGCCGTCGTCATCCTTTAGCGCAGGAGGGAGAAAATCTCTCATCTGCAATTTCTAAGGAGCGCGCACAGCTACAGGACATAAAAGCGCTGGCAGATGTGGTCCTAGATACCTCGTCTATGCGTACTAATACGCTCAAGAGTCGTCTTCGTCGCGCATTTTCAGAGCTTGCTGAACAGCAGCTTATGGATGTCAGTGTGTTTTCCTTTGGTTTCAAAAATGGTTTGCCCGTTGAGGCTGACCTTATGATTGACGTGCGCTTCCTGCCCAATCCTTACTATGATCCAGAGCTCAGACCACTTACCGGTCTTGATGAGCCAGTAGCTCAGTTTGTCCTTGAGCATGGCACTACTAAGAAATTCCTTAAGTCTTGGTTTGAGCTGCTTGATGTAGTAATGCCTGGTTATGTACAGGAAGGCAAGAGCTTGCTCTCTATTGCGGTAGGTTGTACAGGCGGCCAGCATAGAAGTGTTGCAATCGCCCGTGCTACCGCAGAGCATCTTACCAGCCAGGGTTATCGCGTAACGCTTTTCCATCGCGATCTTGATGCGGCTCAGAAGAAGTCTCAGCAGGCTGAGTAGAAGTTAATCTGTCATGTCCTATACTGCCTTGGTAAAAAATGAGCTGGTCAGCGTACCAGAAATTCAGACGGACTGTGAATTAGCCCAGCTTTCTGCGCTTATTCGTGTTTCCGGAACATTATCGATGCACGGTCCTGGCAAATTTGCCGTTCGCATTGTTACTGAGACTGGCACGGTTGCCCGAACAGTTATTAGTTCTTCTCGCCGTCTGTTTGATTTGGGTACTTCCGTTGAGTACCGTCGCTCTATCATGCATAAAAAACGCAACTATTTGCTTGAGATTTCTAACCAGGATTCGCTTGCAGAAGCGCTTTCCGCTCTTGGCATTTATATACCGGGAGAAGGCCTGGTAAGTGGCATTCCAAAGAGTGTTATTCGCACCAAGCAAGCGCAGCGAGCTTTTTTGCGTGGAGCGTTTATGGCGGGCGGATTTTTGGCTGATCCCTTAAAAGATTTTCACCTAGAGATTGCTGTCTCGGGAGAAAGATTTGCCACTGAGCTGGTAAAACTTATGGGATCCATTGGTGTTAAGGCGCGTCTTAATCATCGTAACCGCCATACCAACGCGCTCATGCGAACTAGAGAAATTTATGCTGTCTACCTTAAGAGCTCTGACGACATCATCAAGTTTTTGCGAGAGATTGGTGCGCCCACCATGGCGCGCGCTATTGCGTTTACTCGCGTGCAAAAGCATTATCGCAACAACGTCAACCGAGTTGTCAACGCAGAGATGGCTAATCAAACGCGGTCATCAAATGCAGCGGCAGACCAGTTAGCGCTTATAGAAAAGGCCGAGAAACTCATTGGACTCAGAGCTCTGCCGCCAGCGGTCAGAGATTTTTGTCTTGCACGAAAAGATAACCCTGAGCTGTCGTTATCAGCGCTAGGGGAGTCGTTTGTACCACCCGTATCCAAGTCCGCTATGTATCACCGATTGCTTCGTTTGGAAAAAATCGTTCAGGATTTAGAAAAAGATGCATAAGTTATCGGCGAGTGCGGTAAAATACTCGGTGTACGGTTTAAATGTTAATGAATCCGGAGAATGGCTCTGGGTCACCGAAAGGAGCATTACGTATGGCAGTAAAGGTTGCTATTAACGGTTTTGGCCGCATTGGTCGCCTTGCATTTAGGCAGATGTTTGGTCACGAGGGTTCCGAGATTGTTGCAATCAACGACCTTACTTCTCCAGAGATGCTTGCATATCTTCTGAAGTATGACTCTACTCAGGGCAACTATTCCCGCGATCACAAGGTAGAGGCAACTGACCACTCCATCATCGTTGACGGTCACGAGATTGTTATTTACAAGGAGGCAGACGCTAACAACCTGCCTTGGGGCGATCTTAACGTTGACGTTGTTCTTGAGTGCACCGGTTTCTACACTTCTAAGGACAAGGCACAGGCTCACATCAACGCTGGTGCTAAGAAGGTTGTCATTTCTGCTCCTGCAGGCAATGACCTCCCAACCATCGTCTTCAACGTTAACCATGAGACCCTCACTGCAGATGACAACATCATCTCCGCAGCTTCCTGCACCACCAACTGCCTTGCTCCTATGGCAAAGGGCCTCAACGACTTCGCAACTATCAAGTCCGGTATCATGACCACCATTCACGCATACACTGGTGACCAGATGATCCTCGACGGCCCACAGCGCAAGGGTAACTTCCGTCGTTCCCGTGCTGGTGCAGAGAACATCGTTCCTAACTCCACTGGTGCTGCTAAGGCTATCGGCCTTGTTCTTCCTGAGCTCAACGGCAAGCTCATTGGTGCTGCTCAGCGCGTTCCTACGCCAACTGGCTCCCTCACCAACCTCTATGCTGTTGTTGACAAGAAGGTCACCGTTGACGAGGTCAACGCTGCAATGAAGGCATATGCAGAGACCATCCCAGAGACCTTTGGTTACAACGAGGATGACATCGTTTCCCGCGACATCGTCGGCGAGACCCACGGCTCCATCTTCGACGCAACTCAGACCATGTGCTCTGACCTTGGCGATGGCACCACTCTTGTTCAGGTTACCTCTTGGTACGACAACGAGAACTCCTACACTTCTCAGATGGTCCGCACCATCAAGTACTTCGAGAAGTTCGTTGCTTAAGTTCTAGTTACATAGACGCCTTAGGCGCGGTCGCAGCATCTGCCGCGATCGCGCCTTCTTTTGTTGGAAACGTATTTAAAGGAGTGACATGGCTTTTACAAAGAAGACTGTCCGCGATGCAGATGTTGACGGTAAGCGCGTTCTTATGCGCGTTGACTTCAACGTGCCTCTAAAGGACGGCGTTGTTACTGACGACACCCGCGTTCGCGCTGCACTTCCAACCATCCAGTATCTTCTCGACCACAACGCAAAGGTCATCCTGATGAGCCACCTTGGTCGTCCAGATGGCACCGGCTTCCAGCCAGAGCTTTCCCTGCGCCCAGCTGCAGAGAAGCTTGCTGAGCTTCTTGGCCACGAGGTTAAGTTTGTTGAGGACACCTATGGCGAGAAGGCCCGTGAGGCTGTAGATGCACTCAAGGACGGCGAGGTTCTTGTTCTTGAGAACGTCCGTTTTGACAAGCGTGAGAAGAAGAACGATCCAGAGATTGCAAAGACTCTTGCATCTTATGGTGACATTTTTGTTCTTGATGCATTTGGTACCGCTCACCGTGCACAGGGCTCCGTTGTTGGACCAGCAGCTTACCTTCCTGCATACGCTGGCTTCCTGCTTGAGAAAGAGGTTGACACTCTTACCTCTATCTTCTCTAACCCAGAGCGCCCACTTGTAGCTATTGTTGGTGGCTCCAAGGTTTCTTCTAAGATTGGTGTTCTTGATCACCTTATCGACTCCGCTGATACCCTTATTATCGGTGGCGGTATGGCTTACACCTTCTTCCTGGCAAAGGGTTATACCGTTGGCACTTCTCTTCAGGAGCCAGACTGGATTGAGCGCGCAGGTGAGATGCTCAAGAAGGCAGAGGAGAAGGGTGTTAAGATTCTGCTTCCTGTTGACAACGTTGTTACCGATCACTTTGGTGAGGACGCTGTTGGTGAGGTAGTTCCTTCTGACCAGATTCCTGCAGACCGTATGGGTATGGACATTGGTCCTAAGACTGTTGAGCTTTACTCCGAGGCAATCAAGGGCGCAAAGACCGTCTTCTGGAATGGTCCTATGGGCGTCTTTGAGTTTGACCAGTTTGCAAAGGGCACCGAGGCTGTTGCTCGTGCTGTTGCAGATGCTGATTGCACCTCTATCATCGGCGGCGGCGATTCCGTCGCAGCAGTTAACAAGTTCCACCTTGCTGACAAGATGAGCTGGATTTCCACTGGTGGCGGCGCTTCCATGGAGCTTGTTGAGGGTAAGGCTCTTCCAGGAGTGGAGGCGCTTCTCGATGCGTAATCGTATGATCGCAGGTAACTGGAAGATGAATGAGACTTTCGCTGAGGGTATTGAGCTTGCTCAGGGAATTGTCGATCAGCTTGCTTCTGGTACTGGAAACGTTGACGTTGTTATTGCTCCACCTCTTGTAGACCTTAAGGGCGTCTCCGAGGTCCTTACCCAGGCCAACTCTTCTGTTGCTCTCTCTGCACAGAATGTGTACTGGGAGGAGTCTGGCGCCTTTACTGGCGAGACCTCTCCAGCAATGCTGACCTCTGTTGGTGCAACCCACTGCATCATTGGTCACTCTGAGCGTCGTGGCTACTTTGGTGAGACCGATGAGGACATTAACCGCAAGGCAAAGGCTTTGATGGCTCATGGCATCGTTCCTATTTCTTGCTGCGGTGAATCCCTTGAGGTTCGCAATGCTGGTACTCACGTTCAGTTTGTTGTTGACCAGATTAAGGCAGATACCAAGGGTCTAGAGATTACTGATCCTTCCAAGTACGTTATTGCTTACGAGCCAATCTGGGCAATTGGTACTGGTATGACTGCAACTGCTGATGACGCTCAGGAAGTTTGCGGTGCAATTCGCAAGACCTTGGTGGAGATCTTTGGTGCAGAAATTGCAGACGGTATTCGTATTCTTTACGGTGGCTCTGCAAAGCCAGAGAACGTTGGTGGCTTCCTCGAGAAAGAGGACGTTGACGGCGCACTTGTTGGCGGCGCATCGCTCAAGGCTGATTCCTTCGTTGCAATGGTAAAGAGCGCAATGAACTAAACTCTGACAAAGTTCCTTACCGCCGGTGAGGCGCTTGGCTCATTTGTTAAGTTCTTGTTTGTTTTGCAACTTGGCACACGTCATTCCCAAAGGGGAGTGGCGTGTGCTATTCTTTTCTGTTGTACGTGAAAATAACTAGGGCTGGATCTTCTCGCCAGCAAGAGGGGGAACCTCGTGGGCGTTCTGAATACAATTCTTTTAGTGCTGTTTGTACTTTCTGGCATTTTGACGGTGCTGCTTGTTTTGGCACACTCCGGAAAGGGCACCGGCGTTTCTGACATGATTGCTGCATCTATGTATAACGCAAGCGCTGGTTCAGGCATTATGGAGAAGAACCTTGATCGCCTTACCATTATCACTACAACCATCTTTTTGGTTTGCGCTATTGTGATGGCTCTCACATTCCCTGTTGGCGCTATTGGCTAAGCAGTCGCTTACATATTTGAATTACCTGCCGAGAAACCCGAGTTTCTCGGCATTTTTTATTCGTAGCCTGCGGAGCATGTGAAAATTTGCTGTTGAGAATAACGGCAAAATGGTTGGACGCGACAGATAGTAGTTATCTGTTACTTCTTAACAGAATTTTCAATAACGTTTCTCATATGTAAACAAATTTGATTGTGACCTGCACGCTGGACTCAAACAGTCATTATATGTGGATACGTTTTACTGGGATTGGTATGCATAATCTTGCTTATCTAAGAGATATTTTTTGGGTTAAGCAGCTTATCCATGGTAAAATTGCACTTTGCTGTGTATTCACGGCATGTTTGTTGTAGGAATGCTAGGTTGCCATACCGAGAAAACCTCGCTTATCGGGTGGATAAGCGCAAGGCGGTGAGGAGAGTCAATGGCACGGTTTGTTTGGTACGTTACAAAGAGGATTTTGAGCTACATTGTGATGATTTTTGTTGCAACTTCGCTCACATTCTTCCTCGCATCATCATTTATGAACCCACGCTCCAACTTTGAGCAGCGTACTCCACGTCCTCCACAGGAGTCTATTGAGGAAAACCTGTATAGGACTAATCTGAATGATAAGACTCCAGTTATTGAACGTTATCAGGTTTGGGTTACCAATCTATTTACCAAGTTTGATCTTGGTATGACTCCAACAGGCGATAACGTTAACCGTGAGATGAGCTCTAAGTTTATGGCTTCTATTGAGCTTATGACTCCAGCAACTATTTTGTCAGTTGTTATTGGTGTTAGCCTGGGCGTTTATACCGCCCAACGTCAGTATCAGTGGCAGGACCGCTTCTTAAGTGGTGTTGCTTCGGTTTTGCTGGTTATTCCAACCGTTGTTATGGCAATCTTGATTGTTTTTGCAGCAATCGAGATTAACGCACGTGCCGGTTCCCGTATTTTCTACGTTACCGATCTTTCCAGTGGAGATACCGGAAACTTCTTCACTTGGCTCATTGACTTCCTCCAGCACATTATTCTTCCAACCATTGTTCTTACTATCGTAAGCTCCGTTGGTTACCACCTCTCTCAGCGTACGTACCTGCTTGACGAGATGCACGCAGACTATGTCCGTACTGCTCGCGCAAAGGGACTTACTCGTAAGAAGGCAATTCGTAAGCACGCTCTTCGCGTTTCTTTGATTCCAACCGCTGTTTCAGTTGCTTTCTCTCTTGCAGGTATCTTCACAGGTGCTGTTATGACCGAGAAGGTCTTTGCAATTCACGGTCTTGGTGAGTACTTCATTAACTGTATTAACAACAACAATATTCACGGTGCAGTTGCAGTTGCAGCATTCTCTGGCGCAATGACTCTTGTTGGCGCTCTTCTGGCTGACCTCTTTGCTGCTGCTCTTGATCCACGAATTAAGATGAGCTAAGGAGGCGGACATGTCTAAAGAAGAGCTTCAGAACAAAGACGAGAAAAACGTCTCCATTGATGCAGGTCTTACTAACGCTGAGCGTGAGCTTCAGGCAGATGCTAAGTCTGACAATAAAGAAGTTAAAAGAATTAGCTATGCTGGCCTGATTGCAAGGCGTTTCTTCCGCCAGCGTTCTGCAGTAATCGGTTTGATTATTCTTGGAATTATGGTTCTCATTGCAGTTTTTGGACCATATGCCACTCCGTTTAATTACACAGATGCTGACTTTACTGCAATTAACATGGCTCCTAATGCAAAGCATTGGTTTGGTACTGATGGTGCTGGCATTGACCTGTATGCCTGCGTTGTCCACGGCCTTGGTCGTTCGTTGACCATTGGTATTAGCTACGCAATCTTGACTACTATCATCTCTGCAATTATTGGTACTGCCATTGCCTATGTCCGTGGCATTCCAGAGAAGATCGGTATGTGGCTTCTTGATATGCTCATGGTCATTCCTAGCTTCTTGCTGGTTGCTATGATTGTTCGTGCAGCAGGTGGTGAGTCTGGTTGGCTCATGCTTATTTTTGGTCTGACTGCTTTTGGTTGGATTGGCCGCGCGCGTACTATCCGTACTATGGCTCTGTCTTTGCGTGAGAGAGATTACGTCAAGGCTGCTAAGTACATGGGTGTTCCACCATTTACCATCATTGTTCGTCACCTTATTCCAAACCTTGGTTCAATTCTTATTATTGACTTGGTCTTGGCTGTTATTGGCGGCGTTAACTCTGAGACTGCATTCAGCTTCTTGGGCCTTGGTATTAAGGCACCAGACACTTCTCTTGGTTACCTTCTGAGTGCTGGTTCTTCTGCAATGCTTACTACTCCATGGATGATTCTGATTCCATCGGCATTTCTGATTGTTGTTTGTGTTGGCCTGCAGCTCATCGGCGATGGCCTTCGCGATGCCTTTGACCCTTATTCACGCGCTGCTGGTAGCGTCAAAGATCAGGAAGAGGATTCTTCCAAGGATGACGCTCAGCTTGATGATCTTGAGGGTAGCATCGTTTCTGAAGAAACTACGGAGCGTGCATAATGTCTGACACTACTACTACTTCAACAAAGCAGGGAAGTGTAGAGATGGACGATGTCCTTCGCTACGAGCTGCTTGAGTCAAACGGTCCAAAGGGTGCTCCAACAGGAGATCCAGTTCTTTCTGTTCGTAACCTTAAGGTTTCCTTTAATACTGAGGCTGGTCGTGTAGACGCAGTTCGCGGTGTTAACTTTGACCTTTGGGGCGGCCGTACTCTTGGTATCGTAGGTGAGTCTGGTTCTGGTAAGTCAGTAACCGCTCTGTCTCTTATTGGTCTTCTTGATGACAACGCTCATGTTACCGGCTCTATTAAGCTTGGTAATGAGGAGCTCATTGGTAAGACCGACGAAGAGATGTCAGAGCTTCGTGGTACTAAGATTTCTATGATTTTCCAGGATCCACTGTCTGCTTTGACCCCAATGTTCTCTATTGGAGATCAGCTTGCAGAGGCTCTGCTTACCCACAATCCTCATATGAGCAGATCAGACGTTCGTAAGCGTTGTATTGAGCTTCTCTCCATTGTTGGTATTACTGATCCAGAGAATCGTCTGGATTCTTTCCCACATGAGTTCTCTGGTGGTATGCGCCAGCGTGTTGTTATCGCAATTGCAATTGCAAACAATCCTGACATCATCATTGCAGACGAGCCAACCACCGCTCTTGACGTAACTATTCAGGCTCAGATTCTTGACGTCTTGAAGGTTGCACAGAAAGAGACGGGTGCAGCAGTTGTTCTGATTACTCACGACCTTGGTGTTGTTGCAGGTACCGCTGATGACATTATGGTTATGTATGCAGGTCGTGGCGTAGAGCGCGCAAGTGTTGATACGCTTTTTGCTGAGCCTCGCCATCCTTATACCATGGGCCTTCTGGGTGCTGTTCCAAAACCTCACCTTCAGGCAGAGCATAGGCTTGTTCCTATTAAGGGCAATCCACCATCACTTGCTGCTATTCCAACTGGTTGTCCATTTAACCCACGTTGTCCTATGGCTACCGAGGAATGCTCCAAGAAAGAGCCAGTGCTGCTTCCTGCAAATGCTGCTGAGGGCCACCTGGCATCTTGTCACCACCTTCAGGAGATTTGCGAGAAGAACCTTACTTACGCTGAGGTGTATCCAGACTTTGAGCCAATCCTTCCAAAGTGGGTTGATGTCCCTCGTAATGAGCGTCCTGTTGTACTCAAGGTTGAGAATCTTACCAAGACATTCCCTGTTCAGGGTAAGGGCTTTATTAGACGCAGCAAGGGCACTATGACTGCAGTTGACCGTGCAAGCTTTGAGATCCATGAGGGAGAAACCCTTGCGCTTGTTGGTGAGTCTGGTTCTGGTAAATCAACAACTCTGATGCAGATTATGGATTTGCTGAAGCCTGAGGATGGTCGTATTACGGTCCTTGGCAAAGATGTTGCTGAGCTTAAGAATGCTGCACAGCGTAGAGAGCTGCGTAAAGATCTTCAGGTTATCTTCCAAGATCCAATGAGTTCTCTGGACCCACGTATGCCTGTCTATGACGTTTTGGCTGAGCCACTTCAGGCACAGGGTTGGAACAAAGAGGATATTAATACTCGTATTGGCGAGCTCATGCGTCTGGTTGGTATCAACCCAGACTATGTTGACCGCTTCCCATCCCAGTTCTCTGGTGGTCAGCGTCAGCGTATTGCTATTGCTCGTGCTCTTGCAACAAGTCCAAAGATTCTTCTCTTGGACGAGCCAATTGCATCTCTGGACGTTTCCATTCAGGCAGGTATTATTAACCTCCTTGAGGATCTTCAGGTTCAGTTGAAGATTTCTTATCTCTTTGTTGCTCACGATCTTGCTGTTATTCGTCATATTTCTGACACGGTTGCTGTTATGCACCTGGGCAAGATTGTTGAGTACGGTGAGACTGAAGACGTCTTTACTAACCCACAAGATCCTTACACTCAGGCGCTTCTCTCGGCTATTCCAATTCCTGATCCAAAGATTGAGCGTACCCGTGAGCGCATGATCTACCAGGATGGTAAGCTGGTTCCTGCTACTCACATCTCTAACGAGTAACAAAGATTCAATAAATTTTTTGAAAACCCGCACTTAAAACTAGGTGCGGGTTTTTCTTTGTTACAAATAGTGAACGAGGTTGTTACGGGAATGTTTCTGCTATGGAGTATTTTCAGGCAATTTCGTATAGTTAAGTGAATATCTGTAGGCCTTTAACGAAATGGGTGATCATATGGCTGACAGTTTTTCCCGTCGTTCGTTCTTTGCTTTGACTGGAATCACCGCCGCAGGCCTTGGCCTTGCTGGCTGCGCTCCATCAAATCCTCAGAGCAGCTCTACCACCACTGGTACTGAGCCACAGGACGGCTCCCCTGCAAACACTCCTCTGGATCAGCTTCCAATCCCAGAGAAGGGCAAGACGTACAACAATCCTAAGTCTCGTGATGAGGTTAAGGATGGCGGTACTCTGACTCAGCCAATCAACGAGATTGGTCCACAGTGGAATTATTACCAACTTGCTGGTAATACCTCTTACATGAACATCCTTCACGGTCTTATCAACCCTCGTGACCTGTTCCTTAACAATGCTGATGGCGATAAGTTTGAGCCAAACAAGGATTACATCAAGGAATTCAAGGTAGAGGAGAAGGACGGCAAGCAGGTTGCTACCCTGACCTTCACTGATCAGGCCACCTTCAACGATGGTACCGCTATTGATTGGACCGCAATTCAGACCGCATTCATCACTATGTGTGGTCAGAATAAAAAGTTTGCGGTTTCTTCAACTGATGGTTATGACAAGTATGAGTCTGTTGAGCAGGGTGATACTGCTAAGACCGCTGTTATTACCATGAAGGAGGCAGTCTATCCAATCGAGAGCATCTTGAGCTATGCTCTGCACCCAAAGCTTCAGGATCCAGACTTCTTCAACAATGGTTACAACAATGAGCCACACAACGAGCTTGGTTCTGGTCCTTATATTGTTGATTCTTTCGATGACTCTGCTGTAACCTTCAAGCCAAATCCAAAGTGGTGGGGTGACGCTCCTAAGCTTGATACCCTTGTCTACAAGCAGATGGATACCCAGGCTTCCATTAACGCATTCAAGAACGAAGAGACTGATACTACTGGTACTTCCGTCGCAGGTTCTGCTGAGCTCCTCTCTAACTTCACCGGTCTTGGTGATAAGGCTCAGATTCGTCGTGGTCTTGGTATGTCTATTGCTGTTATCGAGCTTAACTCTACTCGCGGTGCTCTTCAGGATGTTGCAGTTCGTAAGGCATTCTGCCAGGTTGTTGATCCTGCAACTATCGTTTCCATTGTCTTCCAGGGTGTTAACTGGAAAGAGGATGCACCAGGTTCTATGCTTTGGCCTTACTGGGCAGCTGGTTATGACAATAACCTCCCAGACGATATCAAGAATCTCAAGTCTGCTGACGAGCGCAAGGCTGCTGCAAAGAAGACCCTTGAGGACGCAGGCTATAAGCTCAATGGTGATTACTACGAGAAGGATGGCCAGCAGGTAACCTTTAGCTACACTCTGTTCGGTGACGGTACCACTGTTAAGAACCGCGCTGCTGCAATCCAGAAGATGTGCAAGGACGCTGGTATTAACCTTACCCTTGATTCTCACCCATCTTCTGAGTTCTCTGATGTTCTTACCTCTGGCTCTTGGGATGTCTGCCTCTTTGGTTGGGTTGGCTCCTCAACTTCTTACAACAACGGCAATCAGCTCTACGGCTCTGAGTCTGGTTCCAACTTTGGTCAGCAGGGCTCCGCAGAGACCGATGAGATGTTTGCAAAGGTTGTCTCTACTCAGAACTTTGATGAGCGCATGAAGCTCATGAATGAGGCTGAGAAGAAGATGATGCAGACTTACGCATATCTTCCTGTCTACACTGGTCCAGACTGCTACGTTGTTAAGAAGGGTCTTGCCAACTTTGGTCCATCACTCTTCCAGAGCACACCAGCAACCATTGTTGGTTGGCAGAAGTAAGTAAGGGATAAGGCTATCTTCTCGCAAAGTTCTTTTGAGAAAAAGTTTTAAATTTTCTCAGTAAAGTTGCTTGAAGATGTGTTAGTATATCCCTCGCTGCAAAGCAAGTCGGAGTGGCGGAATTGGCAGACGCGCTAGCTTGAGGTGCTAGTGACCTACTAACGGTTGTGCGGGTTCAAGTCCCGCCTCCGACACCACGGAATTTCGGCGGATCTCTTCGGAGGTCCGCCTTTTTCGTATACTTAGGCAATGTGATTTGTTTTTTCTCGCTGGTAAGGAGTGACTGTGGCAGATAACAAGCTGAGCGTAAGGCGTGTTGAGGGAGTTGTCGACGGGACCGTTGCTGCAACTCTGTCTCAGTTGCTGCGCCTGACCAGTGATGCAGTTATCGTTTTTAATATGGAGGGCACAGTTCTTCTCGCCAATGAGGAGGCAGAAAGCTTATTTGCTAAGGAAGACGGCACTATTGCCGGCCTGGATGTTCGCTTTTTGTTTACCCCGGCAAACCAAGAAAACTTGCAGAAGCCGTTCTTTGTAGAGTCGTTGCCGTTTGCGATTGATGGCTCCACTTCCATGGTGGCTGCTCCTGCTCATGACGGAACGTCGCAGGTTTTGAGTGTGCGTGCAGATTATGTTGGTGCTCCTACACAAGCTATTGTTTTGACTGCCTCTAAGCTTCGTGACATGGCTAGCCCTATGCACGATGATGAACGAATGGTGTTGGACCTTCGCCGAGCCAACAGGAGGCTCTCAGGAGCACTTCAGATTGTTTTGGACACGCTTGACTCGGAAGATATGGGTCAGCTTATCGAGCGTGTGTTAGAAGAGCTCTCAGAGACTGTCGAGGCTGATGGTGCGCTTATCTATCTTGCTGAGCAAGACGGGTATCACCTTCATGGTGCAACGGAGTCTTTGAGAAGTGCGTCATTGGATAGAATTCCTCGCTACTTTGCATTTAACAGCTCTCTGGAGCGTTTGACGTTTTATTCCGAGCACGCACTTCGCTTGCATACCATGCCTTTGAACTCTAGCGCGCTCAAGCAGGGAAGAGTTAAAAAGCGCAACCTTGTTAACGAAGAAACTCGTGAGGTCATAACCGTTGACGCAAGTCATTTGCCTCCGTTTACCAGCTTTCTTGTGGTTCCTGTGTGGTTTGGTGGCCACATTGTTGCTCTGATTGAAGTGGGCTGGGAGCGTAAGCGTGCGCTTTTGGTTGAAGATGCAAGACTTCTGGACTCCATTGCAAATTACCTCTCGGTGCAGCTTGTAGGCGCGTTGTCGGCCATGAGAACGCAGCGTAGAGACACGCTTCGCGAGGCATTAGCTCGCGTGCGCCAAGGATTGCTTCATAGCGCTGCAGATGGCGAGAAGATCTCTGGCGAGCGATTACAGCAGGTTATGAGGTCGGTGGGCACCGATCTGAATGCACAGGTTTTCTCGGTAGATTGCTGTGAGGTCACAGGCAACATTACGCTCCATGCGCTTGGCGCTGAGCAAGCGTTTGGCGACGCTCAGGACGGTGCGCAAGACAGCGCGCAGGCCGCAGCGGAGGCCGGTGGCACACAGGCTACGGCGGAGGCCGGCGGCGCGCAGGATGGCGGCAACCAGATTGCGCTTCCATCGACGGTTGAGGGACTCAAGACAGGAGAGGGCGAGGCGTCAGTCAAAGAGGTTGAGCTTGAATCTGAGCTGAGTCGCGCGCTTGCTGCACAAAGTTTGCCCTGCAAGGGAGCTGTGCTTTTCTTGGGCAAGTTTGCTGGCGAGCAGCATACCTGGCTTTTCTTGCGAGAAGAAAACGCTGAGCCCTTAAGTGACATTGAGCTTGATTTCTTGGACCGCGTGATGCTCCTGGTTCATTCTCTGGCCGTTGGTGCCGAAGAGAGCCAGCAAAATAAGCATATCTCCCAGGCGCTGCAGTCGGGCATGAAAAATGACCTACAGAAGGTAAAAGGAATTTCTGCCGAGGGAATTTATTCATCTGCAACCGCCGACGCGTTTGTTGGTGGCGATTTTTACAGCATGATTAAGCTGCCAGGTCGTCGCGCGTGCATTATTATGGGTGACGTTTCTGGCAAGGGTATTGAGGCAGCATCTATCTCGTCCGCAGTTAAAACGGCACTTTCTGCCTATGCGTGGGAGGGAAGGACTCCCGCTCGTATGGTGGCAACGCTGAATGAATTCCTGTTGGGCTTCTCGAGAGTAGAAACATTTGCAACGCTCTTTGTTGGTATTGTTGACCTTACAACTTCATCGCTGACCTACTGCTCCGCTGGTCATCCACCTGCGATTTTGGTGTCTGCTCAATCGGGCGACGCTGAGCTTTTGGACGTACAGTCGGGCGTTGTGGGCGCGTTTCACGACATGGAGTACAAAAACGGTACGATTCGCTTACATGAGGGCGATATCCTGCTGCTTTACACCGATGGAACCACAGAGGCTCGCAGTCCCGAAGGCGCGTTCTTTGGCGAGACCGGCCTGCGAGACATGATTATGAACGAGGTTCCTCGTGGCTTTGACGGCCTGCTCAATAGGTTCTTGAGCACGCTTGACCGCTATACTGGCCGAAGGCTTGACGACGACGTTGCCATGGTTGCCTTGCGCTTTGACGAGCTTGGCGGCGTCGATTCTGGTGCGCTTGGCAGCGCCGACTCTGGCGAGAAGAGCAACTAGACGGTCTTCTCGTCAACGAGACGATTTTCTCGCTAAAAAATGCATATATCTGAAATTCTTGTTGCTCCGCGGGAACAAGAAACGTATGTATACGCAGCCAAACATAGCAGTTGTTTCAGTCAATACTGACCTTGACGTGAGGGGAGTCCCGCGCGTGAAGGCTCAGATTGAGCAGCTCATTGAGAGTGGTTGCAGAAGAATTGTGCTGAACATGTCGGAGGTTTCGTACATCGATTCTTGTGGCATGGGCTTTATCGTGTGCGCCGTTCGACGTATGAAGACGCTCGGCGGCCTTATGAGCTTGACCAACGTGCAACCGACGGCGTTTAAGGCCTTGGTGCGCATGGGTCTTATCGATTTCATGCCTATAAGTACCTGCGCCGCTAAGTCGCGCGTGACTCCGCTTGCACCGGGCACACATCCATCGTTTCAGACAACGTTTAGAGTTGATCCCAATAAAATGTGCGACGCTCGCTCAAGGGCTATTGCGCTGCTGAAGACGCTGCCGTTTACCTCGGATCAAAAGTTCGACATTGAACTTGCAGTTGGCGAAGCTATTGGCAACGCCGTTGATCACGCGTGCGAGAAGGGCGTGCTGACCACGGTTTCTGCGTATCCAGACAGGGTGGTCATTGACGTCTCGGATTGCGGCGGCGGTTTTAGCATCTCCGATGAGGAAGAGCCTCCCGAGACCGGCCAGTTTGCCGAGCGTGGACGCGGCGTTAAGCTGATGCGCCTGCTTATGGATGCCGTATCTATCCAGGAAAAACCTTCCGGCAACGGCACCATTGTTCGCCTGGTCAAGATGATGCGCTAGGTCGTGCGGGGTGCGTACGCAGGTTGCGTACGCAGGTCACAAGTGATTTCAACCCGGTATCCATTTCGTGTGGATGCCGGGTTTCTTGTGCGAAAGCGCTGCTAGTGGACGGGTTTCTCGCCAGGCGGGTGGTGTGAACTGAGTGCAATCAGCGCGCGCCCGCCGCACGCCAGGTGTACGCCTAGGCGTGCCTGATTTCTGCAAAGAATCTGTAACTTTTGCCTAAAAATATAAAAGAATCGGTGGATTTGCCTGATTTTGTAAAAGAATCGGTGTCGCAAATACAGATTCTTTGCACTTTTCAGGCGGACTTTTCTAGACGTAACTCTGGTTTCGGTCGTGTCCCGAAAAGTGGTGTAAGCAAGCATTTCAGGTGTTTAAAAGAAGT